>CAYTWE010000048.1:0-17421 GCA_964440985.1 uncultured Lentisphaeraceae bacterium
CTCATCGCCGCCGTGCATCTTCCTTTGAGGCACGCCGAAGGGTGTGGTATAATACGCAGTATATGTCTGAAGAACTAACTCCCATGATGCGCCAGTATCTCAGGATCAAGTCGGAGATACCGAAAGGCGCGATTTTGATGTTCCGCCTTGGCGATTTCTATGAAATGTTCGGAGAGGACGCAGTTCTGGCGTCTCCAGTTCTCGGAGCCACCCTCACACATCGCGGGAACCAGCCGATGTGCGGAGTACCCTACCATGCGCTGAACGCCTACCTTGCGAAGCTCATACGTGCCGGCATGACGGCGGCGCTCTGCGACCAGGTGGAGGATCCGAAGACGGCGAAAGGTCTTGTACGGCGCGAAGTGACACGCATCGTCACGCCGGGGACTGTGACGGAGGACGGACTTCTTGACGAATGTGCGAACAACTACATCGCCGCCGTCTCCGGAACCGGACTTGCCCTTCTCGACCTTTCCACCGGAGAGTTCCTGGTTGAGGGATTCGATTCTGAGCAGCGCATTGACGACGCACTGTCACGCTACCGCCCCGCCGAAACGCTCGTGCCGGACGAAACGAACAGGTGGACGTTCTCGCTTGATGCAGCCACCGATGAACTTCAGCGGCATTTCAAGGTGATGTCGCTTGACGGCTTCGGGCTGGAAGGCAGGGGAGACCTTGTGTGTGCCGCCGGTGCGCTCCTGCACTACGTCCACACGACGCTGCACCATGCCGTAGACCACATCAGGTCAATCCGCATTCTCGACACGGCGGATACGCTTGTGCTTGACGCCGGCACAATCCGGCATCTCGCGCTTCTTCCTGGCGATGGAGTGTCGCGGGAGGCGTCGCTCTTCGGAACGCTCAACGCCACGAAGACACCGATGGGCGCCCGTCGTCTCGCCACATGGATACGCCAGCCCCTCCGGCGTCCGGAAGCGGTGAACGCCAGGCTTGACGCCGTAGAGTCCTTCGTCAACGACCGCACAAGGCTTGCGGAGCTGCAGTCGAGGCTCAACGGCGTCCGCGACCTCGAACGGCTCATCGCGAAAGTCGACTCCGGGCGGGCAAACGCCAGAGACCTGAAAGCGCTGGCCGAATCGCTGCGTCCAGTCGCCGGCATCAAGGATGTGCTACATCCGTCCTGCTCTCTGGCATCGGACATACAGTCCCGTCTGTCTCCGGAGACCGAGATCATCTCGCTCGTCGATCACGGCATAGCCGAAGATCCGAACGTCCTGCTCACAGAGGGGAACCTTATCGCCCCCGGCTACAGCGCGGAGCTTGACGAACTGCGCGATCTCGCGGAGAAGGGACACCGGTGGATCGCGGAGTTCCAGGCGAAGGAGATTGAACGCACAGGCATAAAGACGCTGAAGGTGCGCCGCAACTCGGTGTTCGGCTTCTACATCGAGATAGCGAAATCGCAGGCTCATCTCGCACCGCCGGAATATGTGCGGCGGCAGACGCTCACGGCGGGAGAGAGATACACCACCGAAGAGCTGGCCGACCATGAGCGCAAGGTCGTCGGCGCACAGGAACGGGCGTTCGCGCTCGAACAGGAACTGTTCAGGTCTATCGTGGCGCAGATAGCGGTCCGCACCGCCGCCGTGCAGCAGACCGCTGCGGCGATAGGGGAACTCGACGCGGCGCTCTCGTTCGCCGACCGCGCGCTCGCCGCCGGATACGTCCGCCCGGTTGTCGACGATTCGGATGTCCTCGACATAGAGGACGGCAGGCATCCGATAATCGAGCAGCTGCCGGATGCCGAGCCGTTCGTGCCGAACTCGACGCGGCTGAACGGCTCCTCCGACCAGATAATGCTGATCACCGGACCGAACATGGCAGGCAAGTCCACATACATCAGGCAGGTCGCCACGATAGCCGCGATGGCGCAGATGGGGTCGTTCGTGCCGGCGGCTCACGCCCATGTCGGCGCAATCGACAGGATATTCACGCGCATCGGAGCGGGGGATGACTTTTCACGCGGACGCTCCACGTTCCTCGTTGAAATGCAGGAGACGGCAAACATCCTGAACAACGCAACGCCGAAATCGCTCATCGTGCTGGACGAGATAGGTCGCGGCACCTCCACGTTCGACGGCATATCGATCGCGTGGAGCGTGGCCGAGTACCTCCACGAAAATCCGCGAGTCAAGGCGAAGACACTGTTCGCCACGCACTACCACGAACTCGCTGACCTGGCAGGACGCTTCACCGGCGTGAAGAACTGGACGGTGCGCGTGAAGCAGGATGGAGATCGGATAGTGTTTCTGCGCAGGATTGCACCCGGCGTCGCAGAAAAATCGTTCGGCATTCACGTCGCCGCAATGGCCGGGCTTCCGCCTGCGGTTGTCGACCGTGCGGGAAAGATACTCGCGAACCTTGAGGCGAACGAACTGGATGTGGACGCGCAGAAGCTTGTGCGCAAGCCGCGCAGGCGGCTATCCGACATTCCCGGACAGATGACGCTGTTCTGACGTCCGGCGCATTGTGTGCGCAGGCGGCGGAACGGATGGCGGCATTTTTGCCGCCGCAGGCAAAAAATCGATTTTCCCCAATTTTTTTACTTGCAAACGAAGTCCGAATGATGTATCTTACGCGGCGTTTAGGGGATTAATCCCAAGGACACCTTATAAGGAAACAAAAAAATGGCAAAGGCAAAGGCAAAGAAAGTTCCGGCTACGAAGAGTGAAATCATGGTCGCCCTCGCAGAAGCGGCGGGCATCACCAAGAAGCAGGCTGTTGCCGTGTACGAGAAGTTCCTCGCTATCGCGTACGATGGCGCAAAGCTCCCGAAGGGTCTCATGCTCCCGGGTCTTGGCAAGATCATGAAGGCGAAGTCCAAGGCTCGCATGGGTCGCAATCCGCTCACCGGCGAGTCGATCAAGATCCCCGCCCGCACGAAGGCGAAGTTCCGCCTTTGCAAGGCGGCCAAGGACGCAATCCTCGGCTAACGATCTAGACATCTGGATCACAAAAGAGGGCGCGGATGTTCCGCGCCCTTTTCTTTTGCCGCTCCCGTGTACACACGTTGCGAACGCAGCATCTATCTCAGGCAATCGGCAATCGCATCTGCAAGCGCAAGCAGGTCTTCGCGACGTGAGACCGCCGAAATCGACACGCGGAGACGCGCCGCGCCTTTGGCGACAGTGGGATAGCGGATTGCAGGCACGAGGAACCCGCGCCTGCGAAGTTCTCCTGACACCTCAACGGTCTTGCGTTCATCGCCGATGACAACCGGCACAATCGAACTCTCCGTCTTGGCGGAAATGCCGCGTTCACGGAGCATCGCAGCGAAATCCCGCGCCTTTTGCCGCACCGTCGCGGCGAGTTCGGGATGGCGTTCCATAAGCGAAAGTGCGGCATCCGCCGCAGCCGCCGAACCTGGATTGTACGCCGTGGAGAAGATGAACGGGCGCGACCTGTTCCGCAGATAGTCGCAAAGCATCTTCGACGCGCACACGTATCCGCCCTCGCTTCCGATGGCCTTTGAAAGCGTACCCATGAGAATGTCGGGATGCCGGCATCCGAAATGTTCGCAAAGGCCGCGTCCTGTCGCCCCCATCACTCCAGTGGAATGGGCTTCGTCCACCATCGACATTACGCCGCCTGCACGGCACACATCGATGAAGCGGGGCAGATCCATCACGTCTCCATCCATTGAAAACACAGCGTCGGATACCGCCAACATCCTCCGGCGCCGTCCGGCACGGGCAATTTTCGCGGCAAGGTCTTCCATGTCGTTGTGCCGGTACACAAAGACATCCGCTTTGGAAAGGCGGCAGCCATCCACAATGCTCGCGTGGTTCAGTTCGTCGCTGAATACGGCATCCCCTTTCCCGACAATGGCGGATATTGTGCCGAGATTGGCCATGTAGCCGGTGGCCCACGTCACTGCATCCTCAGTTCCCTTGAACCGCGCAAGGTGCCGTTCCAGTTCAAGATGCGGCGGCAGCGTTCCCGTCACGAGACGGGATGCGCCAGACCCTGCGCCGAATGCATCTATGGCGTTCTTTGCCGCCGCCTTGAGGCGAGGATCGCCGGATAGACCGAGATAATCGTTGTCGGCAAAGGCCTTCAGTCTGAAGGGGCGCTCACGGACCTCGCGCCACAGTCCCGCAGCGCGGATGGCGTCCAGCTCTCGCTGCATATCATCCGCCGTCGAATTTTCGGAATGGCGACAGACGGAGGCGCTTCCGTCATCCGCCGGATGCGGCGGAACATCGGTCACAAGAACACATCTGCGCTGTATGAAATCTATCGTGCTTCCTATGTCCGAACGTGGGCCGCGATAGAGAAATATCCTTCCGCCAGACGGGTCGCCCGGACGCTTCATGCACGATATGCGCACATAGCCGATGCGCCTTGACGCGACATAGCCGGTCACATAGTCTGGATCGTCCGACATGCATATCTCACCGACTATGCCCGGTGCGTTCGCGACTTTCGTGGCAAGCACTATCGCCTCGGCATAGTGGTTCTTCTCATTGGTGAATCCGTGCGAAGCGCTGGCGGCGTCATCCATGAACGTCGCCCTTACGCCTCTCGCCGGATCCGGTTCAAGCCGCTCCAGTGTGTCGGCGTCAAGCAGCATAGCGCCGCGCATTCCGTACGTCTGCCTGAACAGCGAGACGATTTCGTCGATGCGAGTGACACCATCCGAAGCAAGAATCTCGCGCACAGCGCTCCATCCCTCCTCCGGCGACTTCACAATGCGCGTCGAGACGGAAAGCGCCTTCAGCAGATGCGGCTCATCGGCGGCCTCCACCTTCACGTTTATGAAATCCGGCTTCCCCTTCGAGTGTCTAAGCCCCCGTTCCGCCATTACGCCCACAAGTTGCGGAATTGACGATTCGCTGACGATGCGCTCTGCGCCGGAGATGTGCTCGCCGTTGCGCGATGCTCGCATCTTCACCGAAAACAGCCGCTGATGATCCGATGTTCCCATAACGGGGTGCGCATACTACCACAAACGCATTTCACAGGCAAACGGCAACCTCTCGCGGATCCGCGAAAGCGATACGGCGGCGGAATCTACGAATCAAATATGCGCCGGCTATCCACGGCGCTTCATCACCAGCCTGGACACGATGACATGGAGAGCAACAAGCGCGACGGCGCCAAGCACCACCCACACCAGGTTTCCGTCCACGAACGCCTTGCCCCGGTGGATGAGTTCGCCGTATGAAATGTCCCCCGCTGTGCGTCCGAGCCAATACCCCGTTCCGGCAAGCACCGCAGTCCACAGCCCAGCTCCAAGCGCCGTGTAAAGCGTGAACGGTCCGAACGGCATCTTTGCAATCCCGGCCGGAATGGATATCAGCTGACGGATCGCGGGAAGCAGACGGCATACGAACGTCGCCATGTTCCCGTAGCGGTTGAACACCTCAGATGCCCGGTCAAGAGCCGCAGGCGACAGAAAGAACCACTTGCCGTACCGATGCAGGAATGGCTTTCCGAGATACGCCGCAAGAAAGTAGTTGACGTACGCCCCTACAATCGAACCAAGCAGTCCGACCAGGATTGAAACGGCAAGATCAGGCACCGGCGCATGAAACGACAGTTCTCCTCGCGCCGCAAGGAATCCAGCGGGAATCATCACTATCTCGCTCGGAAACGGAATGAACGAACTCTCAACGGCCATGAAGACGAAAATGAAGACATATCCCCATGCCGGCGCAAGCGCGGCAATCTGGTCAAGGTGTGCGGCCAAGGCTTCAAGCATTGCTTTTATCTCCTTTGTGACACATGAAGCGCACAGCACCAACCGTCCTTTCAGGCGGCGCAATGCGCGAACAGATTTCAGAGACAAACGGACAGCGCGGATGGAATGCGCATCCCTGCGGCCAATCGTCTGGCGGCGGCACCGTGCCGGGAATGTCCGCAAGCGGCGCATCCATCGGCGCATCAAGGGCCGGAACCGCCTTGAGAAGCCCTTGCGTGTAGGGATGGCGCGGATGCTCAAGCACCTCCATGACAGGGCCGGATTCTACGATTTCGCCGGCGTACATCACGTTCACCTCATCCATCCTTCCGGCTACAAGACCAAGGTTGTGCGTGATGAGAAGCACGGCCATGCCTGTCTCCGCCGCAAGCGAATCGATGAGCTCCAGAACCTCTCGCTGGGTCGTGACGTCAAGGGCGGTCGTAGGCTCGTCCGCCACCAGCAGCTCCGGCTTCGCCGCAAGCGCCATCGCAATCATCGCCCGCTGGCACTGTCCACCGGAAAGACGGCATGGATACGAATCATACACGCGTTCCGGCTCTAAAAGCCCTGTTCTGCGCAAAAGCTCCACTATCTCCTCTCGCGTCATCCCCTTCCGCGTCTCGCGTATCTGTGCGCCTATCTTCATGACGGGGTTCAGCGATTCCATGGGGTTCTGGAATATGTACGAGATGCGGACCTCCGGATGGTCCTTCCAGAGGGAGAGGGCCGTGAGCGACTTGCCGCATCCGGACTCGCCCACTATCGCGACACGCCCGTGCTGCGGTACGCTGAAACTCACATTGCGGACAGGCACCGCATCGCCAAACGCAATGCGCAGTCCCTTCACCTCGACAAGCGGCTTTTCGCGCTGCACCACAACCCCGAAATATTGTGCATTCGCTACAGACGCATCGCCGCTATTCGGTCTTCTTCTTCGACGGGTCTACGCCCATCTTCGCAAGCACCGCATCTGTGACATCGTGATCAGGCTTGACGAATCCGCAAGCTGCCACGTCAACAATCATGTCGTAGCCGCCGGCTTTCGCGAATTCCGCGATCTTCTCCTCTACATCCTTCTTCTCGATCTTGAAAAGGCGCTGCTGAAGATCGGCAAGCTCATCCTGATAGCGCTGATCCTGCGCCCGCATATCCTGCTGGGCGGCGAAGAGCTTGCGCTGTATTCCTTCAAGCTTCTTCTGGAGATCAGCCTTTGATGACGCGGAGAGCATCGGATTCTGCCAGTCTGACTGGAGCTTCTTCCCTTCGTCCATCAACGCCTTGGCCTGCTCCTGGTACGTCTCCATCTTCTTGCGGTAGTCGTCCGCCGTCGATTTTACGAGCGTCCTGTTCGTCTCATGGTTCGGATGGTTCTTTATGAGCACCTCAAGGCTGACCACGGCGACTTTCATATCGGCGCCGGCGACAGCCGCTGCGGCTATGCATATTGTTGCGATTATCTTCTTCATTTCAATTCCTCACACTGTTTGATGGTTGTCCGCTGCGGCGATCAGAAGTCGTATCCGATCGTGAACGAGAAGCATTCCTTGTCCACGTCGTCATCGGGCTCAACGACCGGCACGGCAAAGTCGAGCCGTATCGGGAAGCTTTCGATGTCAAGGCGGAGACCAAGACCGACAGACCAGCAGAAGAAATCAGTGCTGAAGTCGAACTCATCCTCCCCGACGGCGCCGAGATCGGAGAACGCCGCGACACGCACGTACTTGACGACAGGCACCGTATATTCGGCGTTTATGCACCAGCTCGTCTGACCGCCCCAGGCCGCGTAGTCACCCTTCTTGTTCGACCGCCTCCACACGCGCGGCGCAACGTCGCGGTACTCCACGCCACGAATCGAGCGCGGTCCGCCGAGGAACAGCTTGTCGTAGATGGGCAGCTCGTCGGAGAACGTATCCACGGTGTCGCCGCGAACGCCGACTGCAAGCACATGGCTGTACTTCTTCCAGATCGTGAAGTACTGGCGGTAGTTGAATCCGACCTTCCAGTAGTTGTTGTCCCCGCCGACGATGTCGCCGTAGACTGTCGCCCTGTGTCCACGCTTCGCGAACCTGAAGCTGTCGCGGGTGTCATCCTCCCAGAATATGCGGAACGGTATCTCCCAGCTGTCGCCGTACTCGTCATCCTGCCACTTGAAGACAGGCCCCATCTCACCTGCGTTATGGCTGCCGAAGCCGTCCGAGAGATAGTACTCATCATCCTCAACATCGTCGAATTCGATGAACTCCGCGCCAAGACGGAAGCCGAGACGCCCCATCGTGCGCGCCGTCGGCCAGAACTTGACCGGATAGGAGAGCGTAACGGCGGCGCCGTTGCGGATCACGTCGTAGTCGTCATACCAGCGTTGACGGCGATATCCCTCGACGGTGAGTTCAAGCAGACGGTCGAAGAGGTGCGGCTCGGTGACGGATGCCTCGTACGTCTGATAGCGCGGGCCGGCCTGCAGGAGAATGCGCCCCTTCTGCCCGCCGCCACGGAAGCGCCACGGATTGAAGATGTCGAAGTTCGACTCCGAAAGCTCTATCGTGCCGTACACGGAATCTACGCTCGATGCACCGACGCCGACCATGAACTGTCCGGTGTTCTTTTCGGACACTTCGTAGACGAGGTCGCGCAGTTCCGGTTCGCCGGGCTTGGCGGCGACATCCGTCTTCCTTTCGAGGTAGAACCTCACACGGTCGAAGTAGCGCAGATTCTCAAGACGGCGCTTCGACTGCTCCGCCTTGTCCTCTATCATCGGATCTCCCGGCGAAAGCGAAATCTCGCGGCGTATCACCTTGTCCTTCGTGTAGTCGTTTCCGCGCACAAGCACGCGGTCGATCGTGACAGGGACGCCCTCCGTGACGTCGAACACGATGTCGAGCATACCGACATCGGCCTCCGTTGGGGTCTTTATCACTTCGGCACGGGTGTCTGCGAGCGGCTTCGCGCCTGAACCGCAGAATATCTCGATGTCGCGGGCCGCGGCCTTCAAAGCCTTTTCGCCGGCGACGTCGCCAACGGCAATGGACTTGACTGACGCAAGCGCAGCAGCCTCGGGATATGACTTGAGCCCCTTTACCGCGATGGAGTTCACCCTATAGCGCGGCCCCTCTGCAATCTTGAACATTATGTCCGCAGATTCTCCGTCCTCACGCATCACGCGCTCGCCGCCGGAAACCTCCACATCGAGATATCCGAGATTGCGGTAATGCGCAGCTATCTTCTCGCCGGCTTCGGCAAGATCCTGCTTCGTCACGGGATCATCGTTGAACCAGCCGATCGGATTCCACCACGGATACCAGCCGAACGTCTCGCGCAGCTCGTCCGCCTCGGCGTGTTCGTTGCCCTCGAAGAGGTACTCCTTGATCTTGCAGCGCCGCCCTTCATCGATCACCATGGTTATCGATATGTCGCCGCTACCCGGGAGCCGCTCCACCTCCGGCGAAACCTTCACGTCGGGGAACTGCTTTTTGCGGTATTCGTCGCGGATCCTGTTCGCCGCAGCGGCGATGTCGGCCTCTCCGTACGCATAGCCGTCCTTGAGATCGGCCAGCTTGGCGATCTTTGAGGCGTTCCAGTATTCGTTGCCCTTGCAGTTCAGCGGACCGTGGTAGCGCGGCTTGGGCGTGACCACATACACCACGTCAATGCCGTCGGCGAGATGCTTGGCCTCGACAGATATGTCTTCGTACTCCGCCGAATCGCGCAAAGCCTTTACGTCCCTCGCGCAGGCAACGGGATCATACTCCATTCCAGCCTTCACCTCGCAGCGAGACGTCACGTCCGATACGTCGGCATCCCCCGCGACCGTGCTTCGCGCCGACACGCTCACCACCTTGACGGCGTGGAGCGGAAGAACGGCGACGGCTGCGAGCGCCGCAGCAAACAAACCCTTCATCGTGTCATACCTTTCGTTTCCATGTCTTCGGAGTCGCCATCAGCCAAACATGACGGGCGCGACGTGCCAGATGTTGCGGGCGTATTCGGCCACAGCACGGTCTGAACTGAAGAACCCGCTGCGCGCTATGTTGACGAGCGACATGCGGTTCCATCTTTCCCTGTCAAGATACGCGGCATCAACTCGATCGTGCGCATCGGAGTAGGATCTGAGATCGGCGAGCAGCATGTAGTAGTCGTTGTAGTCGAGCAGCGAACGCAGAAGCGGCTCGTAGCGGACGGGATCGCCGGGCGACACCGCCCCGCTCTTCACGAACTCAAGCGCCGCCTTTATCTCCGGATCGCGCTCTGCGCATTCGCGGGAGTTGTATGATGGACGCAACCGCATCACATCATCCGCCCGCATCCCGAAGAGGAACATGTTGTCGTCGCCCACCTGCTCGTTTATCTCCACGTTCGCACCGTCGTAGGTGCCGAGCGTGAGAGCGCCGTTGATCATGAACTTCATGTTGCCGGTGCCGGATGCCTCCATGCCGGCAAGCGATATCTGCTCCGAAATCTCCGCCGCCGGCATGATGCGCTCGGCGAGCGATACGCGGTAGTCCGGCAGGAACACAACCTTGATGAGTCCACGCACACGCGGATCGCCGTTGACAACCTTGGCGAGGTCATGGATGAAGCGGATGATGAGCTTCGCCATCCAGTAGCCCGGTGCAGCCTTGGCCGCGAATATGAACGTGCGCGGCACGGGATTGTAGGAGGCGTCCGAAATGATCCTGTTGTAGCGCATCACAATGTACAGCGCAAGCATGAGCTGACGCTTGTACTCGTGCAGACGCTTCACCTGCACGTCGAAGAGCGTCGCAGGGTCGATGTCCACGCCGAGGCTGTCCTTCACGTACCGGGCGAGCGACCGCTTGTTGGACGCCTTTATCTTCTCAAGCGCGGACAGGAACTCCGGCGAGCCGCCGTGATGCTCAAGTTTCCTCAAGTCTTCGAGCCGGGTGACCCATTCCGTCCCGATTGTTTCGGAGATGAGCTGCGAGAGCGACGGATTCGCCTTGAGGAGCCAGCGGCGCGGCGTGATTCCGTTCGTCACGTTCGTGAACCGCTCCGGATAGATGTCGCAGAAGTCCTTGAAGAGCGACTTCTTTAGGATTTCAGTGTGCAGCTTCGCCACGCCGTTTGTCGAGGAGGAGCCGATTATGCACATGTTCGCCATCCTCACGTAGCGCTCGCCATGCTCGTCGATGAGCGACATCCGCGCCAGACGATCCTGATCCACATGGTCGACGCCGACAAGCTCCTTGAGGAACCGGCTGTTGATTTCGTAGATGATCTGCAGATGGCGCGGAAGAAGCGTCTCCATCATGCGCACAGGCCACTTCTCCAACGCCTCCGGAAGGATTGTGTGGTTCGTGTACCCTGTCGCCTTTCGGGTGATGTTCCAGGCGCGCCCCCACTCCAGCCCCTCCTCGTCCACGAGGATGCGCATCAGTTCGGGGATCACGAGAGCGGGATGCGTTTCGTTCAGATGTATGAACGCCTTGTCCGGCAGTGCGTCCCAGCTGTCGTTGTTCAGCCTGAAGCGGCGCAGAATGTCCCGCAGCGAACACGCGACGAAGAAGTACTGCTGCTTCAGGCGAAGCTCCTTGCCGGCCATCGTGTTGTCGTTTGGATACAGCACCTTCGTCAGATTCTCGGCCAGCACCTTCGTCTCAACGGCGGCGACGTACGATCCCTGGTTGAAGTCGGCGAGATCAAACTCGTCGATTGCGCGGGCGCTCCAGAGGCGAAGCGTGTTCACCGCATGGTTGTATCCGACAATCGGCAGGTCGTACGGAACGCCCTGAACGGTGGAGTCGGGCTTCCACTCCCACTTGACGGAACCGTCCTCGCCGTGGATGCAGTCGACATGGCCGCCAAACGAGACTGTCTGTGCATATTCGGGTCTCGCGATCTCCCACGGATAGCCGTCCTTGAGCCAGTGGTCGGGATCCTCCACCTGCTGCCCATCTACGATGCGCTGGCGGAATATGCCGTAGTCGTAGCGGATTCCGTAGCCCATGGCGGCAAGGTCGAGTGTCGACATCGAGTCGAGATAGCAGGCGGCAAGCCGCCCAAGCCCTCCGTTGCCGAGACCTGCGTCCGTCTCGAAGTCACGCAGTGTGTTCCAGTCGATGTCGAATGCGCGGAGCGCATCGCGGCACAGCGCGTCGGCCTTGAGGTTGATGACGTTGTTTCCGAGAAGCCGTCCGATGAGGAACTCCAGCGACAGGTAGTACACGTACTTGGCGTTCTGCCTGTGATACTCGGACTGCGTATCCATCCACCGTTCGGTGATCCTGTCGCGTATCGCGAAGGCGAACGCCATATAGCGGTCACGCGCCGTAGCGGTATGCTCATCCTTCGCCAGCGTGTAGCGCAGATGGTGCGCATAGTCTTCCTGAAGTCCGGCGATGCTCATTTCGACGCGACCCGAACCCATCTTCCCGTCATTCATCCTGTTCAGCCTTTTGTTGGTTGTTTTTATGGCGGTGTATTATATCATCTGCACGACTTCCGGTGCTATAAAAAATAAGCCTGATGAAACTCAGCCTATCATGCCGCCATTCACGGAGATTATCTGTCCTGTGATGTAGTCTGCAGCGGGAGAGACGAGAAACGCCACGCAATTTGCGATGTCGTCTGCAGTGCCGAACCGCTTGAGCGGAATCGTATCCATATAGGCCTTCTTGACGTCGTCCGGCAGCACATCCGTCATCTTTGACTGGATGAAGCCCGGCGCGACAGCGTTGCAGCGAATGTTGCGCGAACCGAGTTCCTTTGCGGTCGTCTTCGTGAGCGCAATCACGCCGCCCTTGGATGCCGTGTAGTTTGCCTGTCCGGCGTTGCCCATGATTCCGACGACGGATGCCAGATTCACGATTGAACCGCCGAGCTGAGTGCCGTCCGCCGCCCGATTCTTCATCATGGGACGCGACACGGCACGAGTGAACAGGAACGTCCCCTTCAGGTTGACGTCGATGACGGCATCCCAGTCGTCATCGCTCATGCGCATCAAAAGCCCGTCCTTGGTTATGCCGGCATTGTTGACCATGATGTCCACCTTGCCGAACTTCCCGATAGCCGCTTTGACGCAGGCGTCAACATCCTGCGACAGCGACACGTTGCATCCGAATGCTGCCGCTTCGCCGCCTGCTGCGGATATGGCGGAGACCGTCTCGTCACACCACTCGGCCTTGAGATCGACCACCGCGACCTTTGCACCCTCCGAAGCGAGTTTCACCGCGATCTTCTGTCCGATGCCACGCGCCGCGCCAGTCACAATCGCGACCTTTCCGTCAAGATTTCCCATCTGCTTCCATCCTTTCAGGTTACTGTTCACAAATGCGACTGATTATAGCACATTTCCGAATGCGCATGAAGAACGGAACAATTGCGTGATGCGGACTTGGGAACGCGAGGTTGGACCGACTGGCTAACAGGTGGCCCAGGACGGAACATCGGTGCGGATTTCATGCGGTTTCCCGGTTTCAGGATGCATGAAGGACGCAGCAAACGAATGCAGACGATGTCCTGCCATCCCCTCGACGGCAAACGCGCCGTACAGACGGTCGTTCACGATGTGCATTCCGGCAAGGGCAAGCTGTGCACGTATCTGATGCGTCACTCCGGTGTATATCGTCACTTCAAGAAGCGTACGGTCTTCACACTCTTCACGGAAATGTCCGATCGGAGAATATGCCGTCACTGCATGGAGCGCTTTGGCGGAGAGAGCCGTGCGTTCAGATTCGCTCAACCTTGCGCGTGACGGATCCACCATCTTGCAGTAGCCAAGCCCCGGCATATGCACAAGATCGTTCTCAAGCATCCCGCCATCGGATACGCACCCTTCAACGAGCGCAAGGTATGTTTTCTTCACAGTGTGCGACGTGAACTGCGCACGGAGATTTTCAAATGACTTCTGACTGCGGGCAACAAGGACAAGGCCGGACGTACCTGCGTCGATACGATGCAGCGCACCCGCCATAAGAGGACTATCGCCCACACCGATGCATTCCGGCCATCGGACGACGACACCGTTCATGAGCGTTCCGGTTTCGTGCCGCGTAAGCGGCTGCACCGGCATCCCTGACGGCTTGTCGAACGCAAGCAATGACGCATCCTCGAATATGCACCTCGGCCGGATTCCATCATCGGGCAGCGGCCGGTTGTCGGAGTTTTCGTCAAGCCGTTCGACATCAACCTCATCCCCGGCCTTTACCTTCATGCCCTTTGCCGCCGGTCGTCCGTTGACCCTGACGGCTCCGGCATCGCAGGCCTCCCTGACAAACGAACGCGGCACAGACGGAAACCGCATAAGCAAGGCGGCATCCAACCGGATGCCGCCAGCCTCAATCTTGAAACGGGCATTCTCAATCATATGCGCCAGCCGCGTTTCCGGGAATCGGTATCTGCCCTTCCCATCCCTGATCGCGCGCCCACGGAAGGTCGGAATCCTCTGCGGTGTCCGCGATGCAACCTGCCAGAAGCAGGAGTGCGGCGAGGAACGCCAGCTTATTCAGAGAATATGACATCGTCCTTCTCGACAGGCGCCTGACTCCAGTCGCCGAGAATATCCGCTATCACGAAGTTCTTGCCAGCGACAGCCTGACGGAGATTGACCTTGCCGACAAACTCTCCCGCCGGGCCGTTGTACCCCTTGCGGCGAACACAGAGCGTAAGTGCCGGAAGAAGCCCCTGCCTTTCAGACCCAAGCATCTCCTTCATCGCTTCATCGGAGAAACCTATCACGCAGAACATGAGCGCATTGTCGACTGCGACGATCTTGCCCTTTTCACCCGCAGGCAGAGACGTCACGGCCGTACCGCCCTGTCCACCGGCGGCACCGGCGGACTGGTTCTGCTGCTGAGCCATCTGCTGCATAAGTTTCTGGAGCTGCTTGATCTTCTTGTCAAGGGCGGCGTTGTCCTCCTTCAGGACATCCGTCTCATCCTTTGCGGTCGAAAGCTCGTCCTTTACGCTCGTGATCTCTCCTGTCTGCTCCTCGACGCGGGACTTCAGCTTCGCAACCTGCTCTTCGAGCGTCTGCTTGTCCTGACCGAGTTTGTTTATCCTCTGCTTCAGCTCGTCCTCCGTCATCTTGGCAAGACGCGCATCCGGCTTCAGCTTGTTGTATTCGCCGACTGTCGCCTCAAGCTTCCCGCGAATCTCCGCAAGAGCCGCACGCGTGTTGTTCAGCGTCGCCTGCTGCGCCTTGGCGCGTTCGAAAAGCTGATCCATAAGCTCGGCCATCGTCCCCTTGCCCTTAGTCATCGGCTTGTTGTAGTTCGCCGCATCAGGCACAGGCTGTCCGTCGGGGCCGAGATAGTACAGCTGACGAAGCTGGAGACGGATGGCGGAGTTGTCCCAGTTGAACGTCTCAAGGTTCTGGGCCTCCAGCTGAGCCGGATACTCCTCAAGCACATTCTCCATTTCGGGGGTGTCAATCTGACGCGCCTCGATCGGTGAAATATCCTTCTTCGCCTCCGGCACCGACATGGGACGCGGCGCATCTGCCTTCTCTATCGTGCGGGCAAGCCGCACAATATAGTCCTCCATTGCCCTGTTCCTGTCGCCGAGAAGCGTACGCTTTTCAAACAGGCTGTTCTCGAAAACCAACGCAGCAATCGCTACGATGAGGATCAGATACACTATGGCATGCAGTACTTTGTTCATTCTCTTTTCTCCAATGGGTGTGTAAGATACCTTAAAAGGTGTTCAACTTCAAGCGAAAAATTCGTCAAACCGTTTTTTATTTTCTTTGCCTCTTCACAGGGCGCGGAGAGAACAGCGACTTTCTGAACGCCTCCTTCGCCGCTGCAGACTTCTTTCCGCCGCAGAAATACACCGATCCGTTCACGGATATGAGATACGGATTTCTATCGACAAGCGCCTTGAACGTCTCCGGCGGCATCTCCATCGGCTCCGCGCTGGACGAAAGCCTGCGCACCTTGAAGCCTGGAGCGCCAGGCACTGCGGTCAGCTCCAGCAAGACACACCCGTCGTCTCCAGGCAGCATTGCATGATAGACAGTGTTTGTCTCCACCTTTCCGGGGCGCAGAAATTCAGGTGCCGTGCTCCAATCGGCAATAGGCGATATGCGGAATGGCTCGACGACTCTCGCATATCTGCGTCCGTTTATCGCTTCACGCAGAGTCCTCCCTATCTCTGCGCAGTCTATGCCGTAGTGGCGGCAGACTAAATACGCGGCGGATGCGACGACAACGGACAGGACAATCAACCACGCAAGGCAGCTTCGAAACGCGGCTCGCCGCTCCTGTCTGAGTCGGCTCCGCTCCTCGCGCGCAGAACGCTCCTCAACTGCGGCGACCGCAGCGCGTTTTGCGTCCATGCCGCCAAGAGGTTCGTCTTCGGACATACGTTCCCTTTCCATAAAGGCACTACTCGCGTCCCATCGCCCGCCGCACATACGGCAGATATGTCCTCGTGTACACAGCAAACGAATAGACGTTCAGAAGCATGAGAAACGCCTCTATCGCAAAACAGGCGTACAGCCCGACGCGGACTGCGCACTCCGGCCAAAGATGATGAAATGCCAAATAGGCATAGATCAGGCCGGCGGACGGGAAGGAAAGCGCCGTCCGCACCTTGCCGAGCCACATGGCCGCGACGTTCGCATGGTAGAGGGACGCAACGGCGCGAAGGAACGTCACCCACTGATCCCTCAGTATCCACAGCACCGTGAACAGCAGCAGAGATGCGGCGTGTGCCGCAGATTCGCCCTGAACGGCCGCAAGCCAGACAAGCGAAGGGAACGCAACGATGAAGTACACCTTGTCCATCAGAGGATCGGCCATCTTGCCGAAGTCGGACACCACACCCCAGCGCCGTGCAAGCATCCCGTCGAAGAGATCGGTAAGTCCGGCGGCGGCGCCAAGGATACACGCGACGACAGGATACACGAGCGAATCGCTGAAGTTCCCGATGACGGCAAACGCAAGGTACGCGAAAATAAGCGGGACACGCGACATCGTGAGCGCGTTGACGAAAAGAGCCTTTGACGACAGCGCCCTCATGCTTCCTCACCGATGATTTCCTGAACGGCGGCAATCCTCTCCGCCACTTCGGCAAGCCGCGCCTCAAGCGCCTCCGCTCTAGCCTCTGCCCGCTGAAGGTTGCGTCGCGTCGCGAACAGCTGCTTGAGTATCTCGCCCGGATCAAGGTCGAGATCATCGATCTTCATGCCGTCCGGAATCGGCACAAGCACAGCTTCGCCACATTCGGAGCAGGTGATCTGAAGACCGGCGCCGCGATAGTCGATGCACAGGCTGTGTCCGCAATGCGGACAATCGAACACTATGTCCGTATCGTTGATCTGAGCGTCGCCGGCATCAGCGTCAACCGCATCGGCAACTTCCATATCAGTGTTTTCGTTCTCGGCCATGTTCCTTCTCCTTGGCGCAAAGTATACAACAATCGGGTTTCATTAGCAACACCGCAGAAAGCGAAATGCAATTGACAGCGGGTCACGATGCGCCGTCCATGGGCGGCGCGGCAAGGCGGCGCAGGATCGACGCGTCGTCATCTCGTTTATTTCACGGTGGCGCGGCACGGGCTGCGTCGAGCCCGTGATTACATTGCGGTAGCGGACGCGGAAGTTCGTTGCTTTCGCTGCGGGGAGTTTTGGAGTCTCGGAGTAGGGCGCGACGTCCCTGTCGCGTACGTCTACGGCGGGGCGGGACGCCCCGCCCTACCGAACGGCGAAGCAGCACCCCTGCGACATCTGTTCGCAGACGATCACTTCGAGGGTGTGC
>CAYTWE010000049.1:0-15875 GCA_964440985.1 uncultured Lentisphaeraceae bacterium
CCGAGCAGATCAAGTCGGCGACGGACAACACGGGCGCGTTCTCGCAGGGGAGCCTCTACATCCGCCATGCGCCAGCCTCCCCTGCAAAACGTCGCGGAGCACTTCACGGGCGCTTCCCAAGAACAGCGGCGGGTGCAGACGCGCTTCCGCAGAACGGGGTGAACTTGTCAAAGTTAAGATGCCCGCCTGTGGCGGAAGCGGCAACATGCTATAATACGCACCATCAAGACATCAAGAGACGGTTTGCGGAGACGCAGATCGCACCAACCGAGTGGAACACCACGGTGGTAGCCGAAGAGGCGATGTGCCCGACAAGGGAAACATGTTCCGGTAGGGTCGCACGTCTTGATCACAAGAAGTGCGACCGTTCGTTTGCGGGGGAATTGTCCCTTCTTGAGAATCTTGGCGAGACAGGAAAAGATGCAAACGATGCAATCATTGATAACCGAACCGCTTGGACTGTACGGGTGGGAGAAGTCTGAACCAGTCCTGCTGGCCGCGCTTCTCTCGGAGGAGCCGCTTCTTCTCGTGGGAGCGCATGGCTGCGCAAAGAGTTTTGTTCTGGAGCGCCTCGCCGAGAGTCTCGGCATGGCGTTCCGCTCTTACAACGCAAGTCTAATCAACTATGACGACCTCGTTGGCGTTCCCCTTCCCGACGCGACGCGCACGAAGCTCGAATATCTCTCGTCTCCGGAGAGCATCTGGGAGGCGGAGGTCGTATTCATCGACGAAATCAGCCGCACACGTCCAGAGCTCCAGAACAAGCTCTTCCCGATCATCTACGACCGGCGTGTGCAGGGGCGGCCGCTCTCGCATCTTGTCTATCGCTGGGCTGCGATGAATCCGCCGCCCACGGACGAAGAGCTGGACAATGGCGATGCGTTATACCTCGGTTCCGAACCTCTTGATGTCGCGCTTGCCGACCGCTTCCCCTACATCATGTCAGTGCCGGGTTGGGATGACCTTTCGCCATCCGACCAAAAGAAGATCCTCGCCGATCAGTTCGCAGGACGGCACGAGTTCCCCGTCGCCATCCGCGAACTTGTCGCCGAGGCGCGCAAACGGTATGACGAACTGACGCCGGAGTTGACGCCACGCCTGACCCGCTACATTGTCGCACTCGTTGCAAAGCTCCATGCATCGCGCTACGACGTTTCGACACGTCGGGCGACGATGCTCCTCCGTTGCGCCATTGCAGTGCACGCGGCTCAAGAGGTTCTCGCCCGTCGGACAGGCGGCGGCGGGCCGCAGCTCTATGACTCTGTCCGGCTTGCGCTTCTGAATACGCTCCCTGACCGTGCGCGGCGGCGATTGAACGCGGCTGAACTGACGGCCATCTGCAAGATGGCCTGGGACATCTCGGCGCTTGACGAATCCGATCCGCTTGTGCAGCTGATGCAGATTGACGACCCCGCGCAGCGCCTCCGTGTGATGATTTCGAAAAAACTCGTTGTTCCACCAAACCGCACAGCAGCTGTCATCAGCGATGGAGTGGCGGCGGCGAAGCCGCATCTCCGGCGTGGGCTCGCCCTCGCAACCTATTTCGCCCTCCGTGAGCGTTCGGATATCCCGGCCACCGCAATTGAGTTGCTGGCGCACGAAATACGCTGTGCTCTCGTTGCAAGCGACCATACCATTATGGTCTCACCCGGGGAGTCCAAATTCGCCCGTACCGTGGGAGCCTGTGTTGCGGACGTCAACCATCGGTTTGGACGGGAGTCGGATCTTGCGCAACACCACTCAAACCTCCTCAACTCCTATCTTCCAAACGGTATTGCCAATGTGCATAAAGTCCAGGAAGCTTCCGCAGAGTTCGTGCGCCTCTGGAAGGAGTTTGGTCTATGACGAACGCCTACTGCAACATGGGCGTTCCGCCGCGGACGGTGGTGAAGCAGATGGTCAGCCCTGTCGGAAGGTACGTCGAATTCAACATCTACGACGCCTATTTCACGCATCCGTTCAAGTCACCGCTTGCCTTTCCGTCGCCGGAGGAGTGGTTGGATGATTTTCTTGTTCGGCATGGCGAAGCGTTGGAGGCCGTTCCAAGACCCACTGGCTACATGATTGGACATTGCAGCGAGAAGGATTTCTGCCATTACGGAAAAGACCATAGAATCTGCCGCGACCCCATCTTGACCGTAGCAATTCTCGGCCGGGTATCGGGGACGCTTTACGTCCCGCACAGGCGCATCCTTTTTGGCGACTGGCTTAGAAAAGTGGATTATGACCATTTTATGCTTCCGCATAAATACGTCTTTCCTGAAAGATACTTTCCTCAATTCAAAGCACAGGAGCGGCCATGACCGACGAAGATAGAATCATCGCCCGGATCCTTGATGTGATACCGCCTCGCCCGTTCGAGCTGATGACGTTCCTGTCGCTCGTCCGCGTCCGTTTCTCGGACAAGACCAAAACCGCCTGCGTGACATGCGGGAAGTCGCCGGAACTCCTGCTCAACAAGGACTTCATAGATGAACACTGCAAAACCGATGAGCACCTGTTCATGTTGGTGATGCACGAACTGTACCATGTGATTCTCGGACATACGCGGCTCTTTCCCCGTGCGACGAAGGTGCGCAACATCGTCTTCGATGCCGTCATCAATGCTCTGCTCTGCTCGCTCTTTCCAAAGCCGGAATTCATCTCGTTCTTCACGGACTACTATCCTTCCTGCAAAATGCCGTTTGCGCTCCTGCGCCCCAAGGGTGAGGGAACGCCGCCAAAAGCAAGGAAAGCGCTGAACCTGCTCTACGACACTTCTGGCACCGGCACCTACCACGATGTGTATGAGGCGCTTCTTGCAAGCGGCTGCGTCAAGGAGATCGAGTTGTACATCCCAGACGGGAATGGCGGTGAACACATTCCGGGAGGCCGCCCCATCCTGCTCGGATCGCATGGCGATGAAGACGGGGAGATGTCCGCCGAGGTGAAAGACATGATCCAGAAAATCATCTCGAAGTGGCCCAGCCCTGATCGACCGCTTAGAGGGCGTGACCTCGGAGCCTCGAAACGCGAGCGGAATTTTGACGCCGAGTCCGATCCGGACCTTGCGCTCCAGCGCGGCATAAGGCTGCTTATGCACCATGCGGCAATGCCGGGTCCGCACGAAGTGCGTTGTCGCGCCATGCGCGAGCGGCGGTGCGAGACGGCATCGTTTCTGCCGAACTGGCGTGACCGTTCCCATGCGGCGCGTGAGGCCTCGCTCGGAGACGCACTCATCTACCGGGCAGTCACGCAGGTACGCCGCCCATCCAGCCGCGACAACAGGCGGGCATTCGTCTATTTTGACGTATCGGGGTCGGTTGCGGACGAGGTGCCGTCCGTGTCACAGGCGCTCATGCCGTACTGCCGTCGCGGACAGTGCACAATCCACGTGTTTTCCACGGTCGTCCATCGCGCATCCGCTCGCGATCTTGCCGAGCGAAAGTTCGTCTCGACCAGAGGTACGGACATCGACTGCGTGCTGCGGCACGTCCTCGACCTGCCGGTGCGGAAGCGGCCACGCACTGTGGTGGTGATCACGGATGGCTACACCGGCTGCCCAGACGCAACCCTTGCCGCCAAATTCCGTGCCGCCGGAATGCGCCTTTTCGTCGGTCTTGTCAAAGCCGATCCGCAGTACAATCCTGAATCCAATCTCTCTTCCATCGCGGAGAAATTCATCAAGCTATCTTGAAGGGAACACATGAAATCACACATCGCAGAATTTGTTTCTCCGGGACATCCCGATCGGCTTGCGGACGCAATCGTCGAATCCATCGTCGATCTTGCCGTCGGGCGCGATCCCGATGCCCTCGTGGGCGTCGAGTGCGCCGTCCATACCGATCATGTGTTCATCGACGGACGCATTGCCGCAGGAAGGCCTCAATCCCCTGTGACCCGTCAATGTGCCGTATCGCCGGATGAGATTGTGGACATTGCACGGAACGTCTATCGCAACGCAGGATATGGCGGCATCTGGATCCATGCGCCGGAAAGGCTGAAGATCATTCAGAATGTGTGCCTTGAGCCGCTTTCGGATGACGAACGCGCCATGCGCAACCTTTCCGACGACCAGAATGTCGTTACCGGCTACGCCTGCAATCACCGAGAGACGGATTATCTGCCCCCCGCGCATTTCGTGGCGAACCTCATCGGACGGAAAGTCGATGCGTGGCGGCGGACGGTTCCCGACAAGTTCGGTCCGGACTTCAAGGTGCTTGTGCACATCGATGACGAGGACGGGCATTACAAGTGGCGGCGGCTGACGATCAGCATCCAGCACAGGGCGGGCGTATTTCCGGCGGAGCAGCATGAACTTGTGCTCCCGGTTGTGCGCGGGGCGTTGGCGGAACTTGAGGCGCGGGGGCTGGTCGGCATTTCCGATCTGCCGCTGAAGGATTTCATTCTGAATGGAGCCGGCGATTTCATCGTCGGCGGGCCAGAAGGTGACAACGGCCTCTCCGGCAAGAAACTTGCCGTCGATTTCTACGGACCGGAGATCCCAATCGGCGGCGGGGCGATTTGCGGCAAAGATCCGCACAAGGTCGATGTGGCGGGCGCGTTCCGTGCGCGGGAACTTGCGCTCCGGCTTATGAAGAAGCGCGGGGGCAATGCCGTAACCGTCCGGCTCGGCTGGACGCCTGGCGATGCAGCGCCTTCGTTCCGCGAGGCGGAAAGCGTCGATTCCCTTGGCCTCGCACACCCGATTCCGGCCTCTGCCCTGCCGTCGGAAGACTGGTTTTCCATCGCCTCGGCAGTGGCAGACTTGCGCCTTGCGACGTTCACCCGCCGCAAGCGTGTGCTGTCCGGATATTTCTTTGATTCCGCCGATACTGAGTAACTGTCCAACAGATATTGCCGTTCGCGTTGCTGTTTCGATGTGGCGTCATTGCCGCACGTTTTCATGCCGGATGTGGTATCGTCATCATCTCCGTTGAATGATTTCCTGTGGATCGGGTTCATGATGTCACCCCTATCCCGGATAGTCCGGGATAAGGGCGTGATGTCTTATGGCATCTGTATTTGCCGGTGCGACGCGTTGAAAAAAAAATGCCCATTTGGTACAATGACTGCGTAAAACGGGCGATGTGTGGCGGCGCACCTGTCGGCCATGCGAAATCTGATGGGAGAGGGTTGATGAAAACTTCGTTTCTATTCACGTTTCTCACTTGTTCTTTGGTGCTTCCGGCGGCGGCCGGGATGTCGCGTCCGATAGGCAGCGGCTCAATCCGTTTGGATGGCGCTGCAAAGGAGATCCGCATTGACGTATCGGATTATCCGAAAGAGGAGATGACGATTGCGTTCAGGTTTCGCGCTGACAGCGACTCGCCGCAGTTCCCAGGCGTACGTCATGCGAACGGAGCGTTTGCGTTCTCTGCCGGGCGGGGATTTTCGTGGTATGAGGTGACGGGCGAAAACGGACGCCGCTATGACGGATGCGCCCATCCGTCGCTTCTTGAAGCGGGGAAATGGCATGATGTCGCATTCACTTTTGACCAGAAGAACATGGCGGTCTACTGGGGAGGCCGACGCGTCCGCAACACGGAGGCCGCCAACCTCGGAAAGCTGACTGGCGCCGGCGGGGCAATTCGCATCGGCGGCGGATTCAAGGGGGAGATAGCTGACTTCCGCATCTTTGACGTTGCGGTGAAGGATTGGCCGGAGGAACGCGCCAGACGCGATGCGGAAGAGCCGATGCCAGAATTCGGGAAAAGCGGTTTTGCAGTCCTTGCCGCCGACTCAATGGCGTGGGTGACGCCATCAGACCGCCGCGCCGCGCAGCAGGTGAAGGGCATAGAGCTTCTGACGGCTGCGAATGAGCGCGAGAGTGTTCAGCTTTTTGTCTACCAGAAGGATGCGGACAAGAAACGGCTTGAAGTCGGCGTCCCGGCAAAACTCAGGACAGCTGGAGGGCGTCCGGCGTCGTTTGAGATATCCGTAGGGACAATCACCTATTCCGTTCCGGAGAAGGCATCGCACTACATGTACGAGAATACGGCATATCCCGACAGGATCGTGCCTGGCGCAACGGTTGTGAGAGATGGTGAACCTTGCTTCGCCATATGGCTTGACGTGAAGACGCCAAAGGGAACGAAGCCCGGCAAGTACAGCGGAACGGTCAAATTCTCGTGCGGCGGTGGGCAGCGCGGTGAGGTGCCGCTTACCGTTGACGTGAAAGGTTTCGAGCTTCCGGCGCGAAACGAAGTGCGCACGATCTTCAACATCTGGGAGCGCGATCTGCTTGTCTTCTCCGGGTCGGACACCAACCGGTTCGTTGAGCTTGTCCGGATGTACGGAGACATGCTTCTTGAGCATCGGCTCAATCCGCAGTTCCTTTACGAGCCGCGTCTCATCCGAAACGACCAGATACTCGCACTATATCCGATCGTGCAGTTTGGTGCGGACGGCACTGACGTGACAAACTGGGGACCATATGATTCGCTTGCGGAGCATTTTCGCACAAAGGGGCTTTCAACTTCCGTTCCGGGGGTGTCATACGGCGGCACGAACGAATTGGGCAGCGCGGAAAGACAGCGGGCGATATGGAAGTGCTGGCGAGATCATTTTGCGTCGAAAGGGTGGCTGGCGGACGCAATTGCGTACCCCGTGGACGAATGGTCTCACGGACTTCTTGCAAAGACACAGTGGGTGGGCGACAACATAAAAGGCGTTGCGCCCGAATTCAAGTGGCTTGTGACAGGCGGCAACGGCAATATGCCCGCTCCTGATGAACTCAATGGCGTAGACATATGGTGTCCGCAGCTTCAGAACGTCAACCTCGCGGCCAAGAGGCGCGTCCAGGAAATAGGCGTCCAGAACTGGTTCTACGTCTGCACCGGCCCGCAGTTCCCTGCGCCGAACCTTCACGGCGACACTCCGCTCGCTGCCATTCGCATGGTTCCGGGCGCCGGAATCCGTTTTGGATTTGACGGACTGCTACACTGGGGCGTAAACTTCAACACAGGGCGGAGAGTGCCCATGGGCGATTTCTTTGGCTGCGCGGAAGGGCAGCTGATGTATCCGGATGAAGAAGGCAAACCGATCGCCACATGCAGATTGCGATCGCTTGGCGACGGAATGGAGGACTGGCTTGCGGCGGATATGCTGAAGAAACGCAAGCCGTCCGCATGGGCGAAACTTGCGGACGCCCTTGCCGCGCTCATTCCGGAACGCAAGTACGATCCCGCCACCAAGGTGACATGGAGCGGGCCTGACCGGGCGTCGTTCAAGACGTTTCTTCCGGAAGATGCATTTTATGGAGTGTATACGCATCGTGACCGTTATCTTGCATGGCGCAGGTCGCTGTATGATGAACTTGAAAAGGCCTACAGGAGGGGAAAATGATGACAGCGAAGAAAATTGCGGCAGTCATTGCGATGGCAGCCCTGTCCCCGGCATGGGGAACGGTCTACTACTGGATTGCGAATCCGCCCGGCTCGGCGACTTGGGCAGACGCCACGCAACTTCAGAACTGGTCTGTCGAGTGGGGCGCCGACAACAATCCGGTGACGTCCGCCAAAGCGACTGCGCTGCCTACGAGTTCGGACTACCTATGGACGTGCCGCGACCTGCTGATGGATCTGAAGGGTCAGACATGGACTGTGAACTCATACATGAGCGGCAAAAGATACAGAATTTCCGATGGCGGGGAGTACTACGGTTCGCTTGAATATCCTTTTGGTGTGACAAACGGCACGCTCAACCTCACTGCGGATATCGTGCTTCGCACCGAAGGAGGGGTGTGGATCGAGAACGGTGCAATCGTCAGATTCAGCAATGCAACGGTGGACAACAATGTCCCCATCCATGTGCGAGACGGCGGAACGTGCTTCTTCGATCTTCTCCAGATGAACAACGGGAAGGTCGCCGTAGAACCCGGCGGTGTGCTGAAACTCACCTACTTCAACTTCTGGTCATACGCTTCGAGGACGACGGTCGTGGAGAACGCAGGCACTGTAATTCCGATGTCGCCCGATACGTTCAAGATAAACAAGTCCGGCGGCGGCACACCCGGCGCCGCCACAACGGCCATTCTCCGGCAGATGTCCGGAACATGGAACCTGTCGGGCCCCGTGAAGCTGAATCCAGCCGTCGGCAACCTGACGCTGAACTTTGAACTTCTGGGCGGCACGGTTGCGGCGACCAACGATGTAACCTTCGACTGCGACGCCGCCACAGTGTCGGCGGATGCGACGGCAACGTTGGACGTCGCCGCCGGCAGTTCGATGGATATGTCCACGTTCACCTACGGGGATGGCGCCGCAATCACAAAGACTGGAAAAGGCTCAATCAGTTTCGGAGGCGCATATCCGTCTGAACTTGTGATATCGGAGGGCGCTGCGAACTTTGGTTCGGCGAAGGATGTCGTCTTTGATTCGCTGACGCTTGCCGCCGGCACGACAAACGTGTTCGCTCTCGGCGACGCCGTCGCAACAAGCCTTACCGTGGAGGACGGAGCGGTTGTGAAGGTTTCTCCCCTTGCGCTGAACGCCGGATCAACGGTGATTGCGTCGACGGATATTCAGGCGTTGACCAGGTTTGCCGATGCGATAAATGCGTCGATGGGAGATGATGCAGAACTCAACGCGGTTGTCTCTGACGGGGCGGTTGTGCTTGAGCTCGCGGGCAGCTACAACAACACGATAGACGTCGCAGAGGGGGAGACGGTGACATGGAGCGAATGGGTGGAGGCCAACGGAACGCCGCTCAAGTCAGTGACCATAACGAAGACAGGCGGCGGGACGCTCGTCGTTGATGAGCCATTGGACGATTTCATGGGTGGAATGGTGGTGAGCAACGGGACATGGAAAGGGTCTGTGCCGGCACACTTCTGCGCCGACGGCTCTTCGCTGACTGTGATGGACGGAGCAACGATCGAACTTGCCCCCACAGCGAAAAACGTCATGAATCTTGGTTTACGCACCTTGCGTCTGAAGGGCGCCGGTGTCGGCGGCATTGGCGCAGTGGTCGAAACGTCAAACTTCGAACAGAAGGACGGATGCGGATTCCTTTCCGGAACGGTGATTCTCGATGGCGATACACTCGTTTCGGCCACAGGATCCGGAAGAAAGTCCATCGGCTACCACGCCAAGGTGGACATGGGTGGACACACCCTGGCGCTTTGCCGCAGCAACATAAACTATGAAATTTGCATCAGCGCACTTGCTCCGTTCACCAATCCCGGTCACTTGCTCTTCAGCAACTGCACTTGGTTCGTGGATACACCGCTTCCGGCGCTTGCTTCCGGAGGTGCTACGAACACCATATCGATGAGAGGATCAGCGGCCATGAAAATATACGGATGTGACACACAGTCGCCTTGGACGCTGATATGGTCTGGCGGGTACTGGAAGTTTGAGTCTGAACGTGACAGCAGCTGGTATGGCCCAACCGTGTTTACGCCAGGCAGCATAACGCATCTTGAAGGCCACGACGGACGTTCGCTGACCTTGTACGGCCCTGTCACGGGTGCAGGGACGGTCAACTTCAACCGCCATGTCGTGACGCTGAACATGCCGAATGCCGCGAATGACTTTTCCGGTGCGTTCACCGGAGTCAACGGTGACTCCATAAACGTTGCGGGCAATGTTGCGGGGGCGGCCACAATCGGGAGCGGATCGCTGAAGCTGCTTGGCGTGTGCAACCTTGCGTCCGGCGACCTGACGTTCAACGGTGAATCGTCGCTCACCGGAGGGTTCGGTCGCGTGACATCCATAACAAAGAAAGGGAGCGGTGCGTTGTCGCTGAATTCGCATCTCGGCGGCGGGCTGCTTGACGTTCAGCAGGGTTCGGTGGCGTTCTCCCCGATGCGTGGACTTTTCCAAGGTGCGGCGGTCTATAACGATGATGAATCGGCATCCGCCGCTGCCGAGCGGACGAAGATCAACAACGGGGAGGCGTTCTCCATCAC
The DNA here is from genome assembly GCA_964440985.1 of uncultured Lentisphaeraceae bacterium. Classification (GTDB taxonomy): domain Bacteria; phylum Verrucomicrobiota; class Kiritimatiellia; order RFP12; family UBA1067; genus UBA1731. Next base: position 9,893 of record CAYTWE010000049.1, read on the forward strand.
CAACGATGTCGCAGAGGAGCTGACCTACACGACTGACAGATCGGCGTGGCAGAACTACATGATCGCGACGTATGACGGATATCTGTGGAACAATTCGGATGAGACTGTGACATGGAATTTTCACGTTTGCATAGACGACATGGCCAACCTGTTCATAGACGGAGAACGGGTGGTCAGGCAGAGCGGTTGGACGGACGTAAGGAAAGTTGACGTCACTTTGACGCCGGGGCCGCACAGAATTGTGTTTGATGCCTGGAACGGAACTGGCGGCGCTGGGCCGTCAGACGCCAACGGGGCCTGGTGCGATGCGAACGGTGTGAAGTGCACAACAAAAGGGCTTGCCGTCAAGAGGTCGGCGGGGAGTGGCGTGACGTCAGACGACTACGAGCCGCTGTCGGCGAACGGCGCCGGATATGCGCTTACGCCCGGTGTTGCGCCGGTGTTCGACACGGTGCGGCTTGCGGCGGGTACGACGCTGGATCTTGGGGGATTGCCATGGACAATTCCGGATCTCGTTGGATGGGGCGACATCGACAACGGCGACGTCACCATAGGTTCTTCATGGACGATCTCCTCCGGCGACATCGGTTCGGAACAGCTCACGGTTGAAGGTACGCTCAATTTTGCCGCCGGTGTCGTCATCAAGATAGAGCAGACCACCGCGTTCCGGCTTCCGGGCGATGGCGTTGTGATTGCCCATGCAGAGGGAGGCATAACCGGACCGCTCCCCGAATTGGACTGCGCATCCAGCCGCATCCGGCTCATGTACTCCGCAGATCGCAGGGAGCTGCGGGCTGTCGGAATGCCGTTCTGCGTCATCATACGCTGAAATGGTCGCCGTAAAGCAAAAAACAGCGGTAGTCAAAATCAACTTGTGCTATAATTCATGGAACTTTGTTCATCAAAGGAACTTGATAAACCGAATGGAGTCAACATGAACCGCATCATCCTGAATGAAACGTCGTACCATGGCGCAGGAGCCGTCAAGGAAATCATCACCGAACTCGCCAATCGCGGGTTGAAGAAGCCGATCGTCTTTTCCGATCCCGATCTCGTCAAGTTCGGCGTGACGAAGAAGGTGACCGACCTGCTGGACGGCGCGAAGGTTCCGTATGTTCTCTACAGCGACATCAAGCCGAACCCCACGATCGAAAACGTTAAGAACGGCGTCAAGGCGTTCAAGAAGGCCAAGGCGGACAGCATCATCGCAATCGGCGGCGGTTCGTCCATGGACACCGCAAAGGCCGTCGGCATCATCATGGCGAATCCAGAATTTGCGGATGTCCGTTCACTTGAGGGCGTCGCTCCCACGAAGAAGCCGTCGAAGCCGATTCTCGCCGTTCCTACGACGGCAGGCACCGCCGCCGAGGTCACCATCAACTACGTGATAACGGATGTCGAGAAGCACCGTAAGTTCGTGTGCGTGGATCCGCATGACATCCCCGTTGTTGCGTTCGTCGATCCGGATATGATGTCCACAATGCCCAAGGGGCTTACGGCGTTCACGGGCATGGATGCGCTCACCCATGCCATTGAAGGCCTCATCACGAAGGGCGCCTGTGAACTTACGGATATGTTCCACCTCAAGGCAATCGAGATCATTGCGCGTTCGCTCCGCGATGCTGTCGCCAACAAGCCTGCCGGACGTGAGGGGATGGCGCTCGGACAGTACATCGCCGGCATGGGATTCTCCAACGTCGGCCTTGGAATCGACCATTCCATGGCTCACGGTCTTTCCGCTCTGTACGACCTGCCGCACGGCAAGGCCTGCGCGATTCTTCTTCCGACCGCGATGAAGTACAACGCCGCGAAGACCGGGACGAAGTACCGTGAGATTGCCCGTGCAATGGGCGTGAAGGGCGTCGACAAGATGACGTGCGCCCAGTACCGCAAGGCGGCAATCGCTGCGGTCGAGAAGCTTTCCTCCGACGTCGGCATCCCGAAGGATCTCAAGGGAATCCTCAAGAAGGAGGATGTCCAGTTTCTCGCGGAATCCGCATACGCGGATGCCTGCCGTCCGGGCAACCCGCGTGATACGTCCGTCAAGGACATCGCCAAGCTCTACACCTCGCTCATGTAGTCGAGGCTGCGCAAACGCATTTCCGCACTCCGTTTGGCCTGCGCCGCAGTGAAGTGCGGAAATGCTGGCGTTGTGCGTTGAGGTGGCCCTGTCGGCTGTCGCACGGCAGGGCTATTTGGTATAATCCACAGTCCGTCAAATGGAGGAAGGTGTAGGCATGAAGAGGTTTTTCGCACAGTCAGGTTCGTTTTTGGCCCTGTCGCTGTGTCTGTCGCTGTCGATGAATGCAGCGGCAGGCCTTGCATCGGAAATGGATCGGAAATTTCTGCCGCCCGCTTCCGACATGCTCACCTTCACGACCGTCTCGCAGAAGCTGCATGAGATGGATGTCGATGCCGATGCAGCCTGGACGGCTCTTGGGAATCGTGCGGAATATGATGCCTACCGCAAGGCGATGCACAGGAAGATGCTCCAGGCGATAGGTGCGTTCCCTGAACGCACCCCGCTGAACGCACGGGTCGTCGCCACGGTGAAAAAGGACGGCTATCGCATTGAGAAGACGCTATTCGAGTCGATGCCAGGTCTTTTTGTCACGGCAAACCTTTTTGTCCCCGATTCGGATGCGTTCAAGGCTCCATACCCTGCGGTTGTGATGAGCTGCGGACACGCCAACGACGGTAAGGACTGCGACACGTATCTCCGTGCCTGTGTGCTTGCGGTGAAGCAGGGTTTTGTCGCGATGATGTACGACCCGTATGAACAGGGAGAGCGGCGCGAGTTCCCTGAAGCGAACTCATGCCAGCATCACAACATCATAGGCATAAAGGCGTCGCTTCTTGGATGGTCGATGCCGATGCTTCGCATCTGGGATGGGATGCGCGCAATTGATTATGTGGAATCGCGTCCGGATGTCGATGGGAACCGCATTGGGTTCATGGGGCAAAGCGGCGGCGGCACTGTGGCGGCATTGATGACGGCGGCGGACTGGCGGCTCAAGGCGACTGCGCCCAGCTGCTATCTCACCTCGCTTCGCCATCTGTGCGAGAGCATGGGGCCGCAGGATGCCGAGCAGAACATTTTTGGACAGCTGGCTTTTGGTCTGAATCACACGGGGTATGCGCTTCTTCCGGACACAAAGGTTGCGGTGACCTGCCGCTTCCGCGATTTGTTCTCCATTTACGGAACGCACGATCTCTTCCGGACTGTCAGGACGGTGGCGGAGAAGGTAGGCGCTTCACGGAACTATGCGCTGAATTCTGCGCCTGGCCCGCATGGATGGACGGAGTCGACCATGACGGCATCTGTGGATTGGATGCGCATTTGGCTGAAGGGAGAAAAAGAACTCTTCCCGCTTGACTGCGCAAAGTACCGTCCGCTCGACATCGGATTCGATATCAGCAAGGTAGACATTGGCCTTTCAAAATCCGAGTGTGGCGTCACGGCCACCGGACGCACCAAGGACGTCCCCGGCGCACGGAACATCCATGCGATTCTGAGAGACCGCATGACCGCCGCCGCAAAGAGGCGTCCGGCAATGAGTGTCGCCGCCAGAAATGCGGTTGCCGCACGGCTTGCCGGGGTTCGCGCAGTCTCTGAAATGAAACCGGTCGTCAAGGAGGCCGAAACGGTTTTGGTTGATCGCGCAAAGCTCACGCGCATTGCGTTTTCCTATCAGGACGGACTTACGCTCCCGGCCTGCTGGATCGTCCCGGAGAAGGTGGATGCAGCAAAGCCGCCGGTGCTTCTTGTGGGCGCAAAGGGACGCGGCGACTGGACGACGGAAGCGCATGCGTATCTTGCCGATGGGATTGCGGTTCTTGTCGCCGACATAACTGGCTATGGAGAGATCGGCAAGGCGAACGCAGTGTTTTACGGTGCAAATGACTGTCCGGAGGAGGGTGTGGCGGTCATGCTCTATCTGATGGGCGAATCCATCACAGGACGTCGCGCAACCGATATGCTCGTGCTTGCGGACTGGATCAAGGGCAAGACAGGCGTCGCGCCTGAACTCGTCGCGAAAGGCTCGGCGGCCATTCCCGCAGCCCATGCCCGTGCCGCAGATGCGGCGGCATTCGCCAGGGTGTCTGTGGCGGACGCTCCGAAGTCCTGGACGGAAATGATAGAGAATGTTGAGGTCACGAAGGGGAATGTCGCAGACTATCGCTACACATACATGGTTGTGGGCGGACTGCTTCATTACGACTGGACAGACCTGCTGAAGCAATAATCAAGGAAGACAAGGAAATGAAATTCACCAGCACACGCTCTGATGTCGAGGTTGACTCGCTGCACACGGTTCTTCGCGGTCTTGCGGCCGATGGCGGATTGTACGTCCCCACGACTGTGCCGCAGATAGGCTCCGAGGCGGTCTCCTTCATAGGCAGCCTTGCGGATGCCGAACGCATCGCTCTCGGCGCCATGTTCGACGACATCGCCGCAGATGTGCGTGAAGCCGCTGTTGCAAATCTGCTTTCAAAGTTCCCGTCCGGCAACCCCGTGCCGATGGTGGAGGCTGACGGCTTTCATGTGCTTGAACTCTTTCACGGCCCGACCGGCGCATTCAAGGATGTTGCGCTTTCTGTCCTGCCGGTGCTGATGGCGGAGGCGGCGAAGAAGCTTGCCGACGGACGCAAGGTTCTGATTCTCACCGCGACATCCGGCGATACCGGCTCTGCCGCAATGGCTGGGTTCGCAGATGTCCCCGGCGTTGAGATCGCCGTGTTCTTCCCGAATGTAGGCACGTCCCGCGTACAGCGTCTGCAGATGACTACGCCCAACGCCAAGAACGTCCATGCGATAGCGATACGCGGAAATTTCGATGATGCGCAGGCGGCGGTCAAGCGCATCTTTGCGGATGAGGCGTTCCGTGCCGAGGCTGAAAGGGCTGGCGTCCTTCTTTCGTCCGCCAACTCCATAAACACCGGACGCCTCGTGCCGCAGATAGGCTACTATCTGCTTGCGGCGTCGCGGCTTGCGCAGAAGGGCGCGTTTGATGTCGTTGTGCCGTCCGGCAACTTCGGCAACATTCTCGCTGCCTATTATGCAAAGATGATGGGTGCGCCGATCCGCCGGTTCGTGTGCGCATCGAACGTGAACGACGTGCTGGCGCGGTTTGTCGCCACTGGCGTATACGATCCGGGAGACAGGTTTACGGTCACGAATTCGCCGTCGATGGATATACGCAAGTCGTCGAACGTGGAGCGTCTGCTGTGGCTGCTCAACGACGGCGACAGTGCGGAGGTGGCACGGCTCATGAAGGATCTTTCGGAAAAAGGCCGCTACGAACTGAACGAATCAGCCAAGGCGAAGCTCAAGGCTGATTTTTCGGGAGGCGTTGCCACGCCGGAGGAGACTGAGGCTGAAATGCGCCGTATGCGCGAGGCCTCCGGCTATGTGCTTGATCCGCATACGGCGGTTGCGACGGCGGTTGCCCGCAAACTTGGATTGCCGGCGGAGGGAGTGCCATGCGTGATTGCCGCAACGGCCACTCCGTACAAGTTCCCGGAGACGTGCCGCAAGGCGTTTGGCGAAGATGTGCTTGTGAATCCGCCGCCGTCGTTCGCTGCGCTTGAAACAGCCGCGATCACGCAGACAAAGGTCGTGGACGTTGCCGGCATTGACGATTCCGTCCGCGAACTTTTCCGGTAAAGATCAGCAGATTCCTCGATTTGTCGGGTGTCTGGTTGCGTCTGCCTGTTTTTGGCAGAGCAATACATCCGGTGAGCACAAAACGATCATTCGCATGACATGCTGTGATGTGATTCGTGGCAAATGTGAGGTTTGGTTTTGATACCGCCGCATTTATATAAATGCGGCGGTATGCTTTTGACAGGAAGAGTGCGTTTTAAGTGTCGGATGCAGGGTTTAATGACAAGCGAGGCTTGCCGAATTGTTTTTTCTCTGCTTCGCGCAGGACAATCCACCACCAACTATCCACTACCAACTGATTTTTTAACGCAAAGA
>CAYTWE010000050.1:0-15021 GCA_964440985.1 uncultured Lentisphaeraceae bacterium
CATCCGCCGCACGGTACGTGCGCGAAAACGGTTCGCAAGGCGTCCCATCCGCATTCCGGATGATGGATTCCACAAGAACCCAACCGCAGGACGGAAGATGAATCCGCTCCACAACATCTGGAAATGCCGCGAAGACATAAGGTGGCAATATCGCTTTCAGTTCATTGTAGTAGCGGTGTTCCTGACAACAGGCATTGCGCTTCTCGTCATGCCGGAATGCGCGGATTTCCTTCGCGACGGACACATTGGATGCAGTCGCTTCATCACGGTAACACTTCACACATAGCCCCGTACCGGGAATACGATAGCAAACGCGGCGAGAACCTTCACCAAGCTTCTCAAGTCCACCTGAATGGAAGAGCCGCTCAAGTTCATCTGCGGACGGAATGCGCCACCTTGCCCGCTCCTCAAGCCAATCGGCGATCGGTACGCCGAAAAGAGACATTGATTCATGCTCGGTCTCCTCGGCGTTCAGTGAAGAATGAAACCTGTTGCGATGTCCGGTAAGTCTGCGGCATCTGCGCTTCATCCGGTTGACGCGCAGATCCATCATCATTTCGCGTCCATACGCATTCACCGACATCCCCCATTCCGGAGACTCGTCTTCAAACACAATCACCTTGAAGATGCCGCACCCGCACTTGCGCTTCTTGTTCCACCAGCAGAACCAATCACTCCGTTCATAGAAATCCGCAAGTTTCCCGATAAACGACCTGCGAGGCCAAAGCACCTCCGTTTCGGCAAGTATCTTGAAGTCCTTCGCGATCTCGGCGCGTATTTCCGACTCAAATGACCGAGCCTTGTCCCAGATTACGGACAGGAATATGGAACGCTTGTCTGACATGCAGCCAAAGATATCGTCTCAATGCATTTTCCGCACCCACCATGTCGGTCGGGCAACGACCGAACAGGGTGAGTGCGGATGCCGCCTCAGACATTCAGCGCGGAGGCGTCCTTTTTCACAGACCCCTTATCGAGTCCCATCTTCTTGAGATCCACGTTGACGACGCCCCAAGGCTTCACGTTCTTCCAGTTGCCGCGTGTGAAGTCCGGCACGTCGACCGGCTTCGAGCCGCTCCTGACGGACGTCTCGGTAAGCTCGCAGAGACAGCTCGTCGCCGCAAGGTCGTAGACATCCATGTCAAGCGGTTCGCCGTTCTGCAGACACCACGCCCAGCGCAGATCCATGATGAAATCCATGCCGCCGTGTCCGCCGACCTTCTTCGCCATCTCGGAGACGTCGCGCCAGAGCGGATGCATGTACTTCGCACGGACTTCCGCAGCCTTCTTATCGTCGAACCATTTGTGCGCCCCTCGGTCGAAGCACTTCTCCTCAAACGCGCACTGGAACGGATAGTCGCGCACGATTCCCTTGGTTCCGGAAATCAGGTTTATGCGCGAGTACGGACGCGGAGAGCTTACGTCGTGCTGAACCATTATCGACTTGCCGTTCGCCGTCTTGATGAGCGTCGTGTTCATGTCGCCCATCGCCGCCGGCGGATCCTTCTTGCGCGGATCGGCGTCGGTCAGGAACTCCTTCTTGAAGTACTCGTAGTTTACGTTGTGCGGGCCGTTCTCAAGGGAGACGAGATAGTCGAAGCGGTCTCCACGGTTGATGCCCATCGTCTGGCAGATCGGCACAAGCCCGTGCGTCGGATAGCGGTTGCCCTTGTGGGCCATGTTCTCGCCGTAGCGCCAGACCCATTCGGTGTTGTAGTGCTTCTGTGCGGACGGAATCACCTCGCGCAGATCATGGATGTATGCGCCCTCAGCATGGTTGATTTCGCCGAACATCCCAAGACGCGCAAGATGGAGTTCAAGCAGCTCAATCTCGCCGTAGACGCAGTTCTCAAGCTGCATACAGGGTATCTGCCACTTCTCGGAAGCCTCCACAAGCTCCCAGCACTCCTCGGTCGTAAGGGCGCTCGTGACCTCCACAAGGGCGATCTTGCCGCCGTTGAGCGCACGAAGCGCAACCGGCTGATGCAGATGCCATGGCGTCGCACAGTAGATGACATCGCAGTCACCGAAGTCGCAGAGATCCTTGTAGGCCTCATCGCCGACATAGCTTTTCGGAACGGTCGGAATCTTCTTGTCCTTGAGCCACTTCAGGTTCACCTCAACACGTTCGGGATTCTTGTCGCAGAGCGCAACGACCTCGCATCCGGGAATCTGCGCAACGCGGTGGACTGCACCGGTTCCGCGACCGCCGATGCCGACGAAGCCCACGCGGATTTTCTTGCCCATCAGCTTGCGGTAGGCATAGCCCTGCATAAGGCCACCCTCGCCGAACCCAAGACGGTTCAGGCGGCATCCGGCCGCAACGGCCAACGCCCCAAGACCCAACGACCCTTTCAGGAAGTTCCTTCTGTCTGTCTGCATCATCTCGTTTCTCTCCTTGCTTTTAACAGCAGTTCTGCGACTGCGTGCGGTCAGCATTGTATCACATTGCGGCAAGCACGGATGAACCATGCCGCCGCATCCAGTCAATCTGCCATCTCGGCGGCGAGCTGCGCCATGAACGCGTCAAGCGTCATCTGCCCCTTGTCCCCGTCGGCGCGTGAACGGACGGAGATCATTCCGGCCGCTTCATCCCTTCCGCCTACGACTACCATGTACGGCACCTTCATCATCGTGCCGCTGCGGATCTTTGCGCCAAGCTTCTCCGCCGACGTGTCGACGTCGCAGCGGTAGCCGGCGGCCTTGAGCGCAGCCTGGATCTTCCGGGCGTAATCCATCTGCTTGTCGGTGATCGGCAGCACACGCACCTGTTCCGGTGCGAGCCAAAGCGGAAACGCACCTGCGTAGTGTTCAATGAGGATGCCGAAGAAGCGCTCGATCGAGCCAAGCAGCGCACGGTGAACCATATACGGCTGATGCTCCTTGCCGTCCGCACCGACGTACGTAAGATTGAAGCGCTCCGGAAGGTTGAAGTCGAACTGCACTGTGCCGAGCTGCCACGGCCGCCCGAGGGCATCCTTGATCTTCATGTCGATCTTCGGTCCGTAAAACGCACCGCCGCCCTCATCGACCTCGTACGACATTCCCTCCTGCTCAAGCGCATCACGAAGCGACTGCGTCGCCTGCTCCCAGCGGGCAGGATCGCCAACGGCCTTTGCCGGCTTGGTGGAAAGATACGCCTGGATGTCGTGGAAGCCGAACTTTCCGAGCATCTTCTTTGCGAACTCCACAGTGGACTTGATCTCCTGCACAATCTGTTCAGGGGTGCAAAAGATGTGCGCATCGTCCTGCGTAAAGCCGCGAACGCGGAAAAGCCCGTGGCGGACGCCATCCTTCTCGTAGCGGTAGACCGTTCCGAGTTCCGCATAGCGCACCGGCAGGTCGCGGTATGAACGCTTCTTGAACTGGTAGCACTGGATGTGGAACGGGCAGTTCATCGGCTTTACGTAGTACTCCTGTATGTACGCGTCGTTGCCGTCGCCCTCCTGCACCTTCATGCACGGGAACATTCCGTCCTTGTAGAACGAAAGATGTCCGGAAGTCTCCCAGAGATTCGACTTTCCCACATGAGGCGTGTAGACGATTTCATACCCCGCTTCGTAATGCCGCTTGCGCCAGTAGTCCTCTATCGCCACGCGGATGCGGGCGCCTCGCGGCAGCCAGTGCGCAAGTCCCGGACCGACGGCGTCCGTGATGGTGAAAAGCTCCAGCTCCTTGCCGAGCACACGGTGGTCCCTGCGCTTCGCCTCCTCCAGTTTCGCAAGATAGGCGTCGATCTCGGCCTGATCGCGTCCGACAATCCCGTAGATGCGCTGCAGCATCTTGTTCTTCTCGTCTCCGCGATAGTAGCTGCCAGCCACCTTCATGAGCTTGACAGCGCCGATCTGCGCGGAGTGTTCGACGTGCGGGCCGCGGCACATCTCGACATAGTCGCCCACGGTGTACGTTGAAACCGCCTCGCCTGACGCCTCCACATCGGCAAGACGCTCGAGCTTGTACTTCTGTCCGGCAAGCAGACGCTTCGCCTCCTCAACGGAAACGTTCTTCTGCACGAAAGGCTCGTCAAGCGCGATGAGTCTGGCGATCTCCTTTTCGATCTTCGGGAAATCGTCGGGAGAGAGACGATGTTCAAGGTCAAAATCGTAGTAGAATCCATCGTCCGTTGCGGGGCCGATATCAACCTGCACATTGTCAAAGAGGTTCATGACCGCCCGCGCAGTCAGGTGTGCGGCAGAGTGCCGCCGCATTTCGTCGGTGATTTCCATTGAATCTTATACTCCTTCAATAAAGTGCGTATTTTACGCCATTGACGGACAAATTACAAGCCCGCCCGGTGGCGTTATCTTCCCGATGCGCACAGCCAGGTCTGCACTTGTGGTATAATTCCAAACCGTATTTTACGGAGAATAACCATGAAGAAGAAATGCGACAAGAGCGTCCGCGCCGTGATCGAACTCAAGATCACGCCCCAGCGCAACACGGGATTCGGGAAGATAGCGAGCAAGGTCTCGAAGTATGCGCAGGTGGATGCCTGCTTCCTGATGAGCGGCGGATACGACCTGCTCGTGTTCGTAAGCGGGTCGTCGCTGCAGGACGTCGCCGAGTTCGTGTCATCGGAGCTTTCGACGATTGACGGCGTCCTCTCCACTGCGACGCACTTCATGCTCAAGACGTACAAGGCCAGCGGCGAATACGCTTTTGAGGACGACAAGCGGCTGCCGGTGGTCTGATGTCACGCGATTTTACAGCAAGGCATGTCGCGGCGCTGCCGAAAAGCGGCATACGCAAGTTCTTCGACATCGTCGCGCAGCGGAAGGACGTGATATCCCTCGGCGTCGGCGAACCGGACTTCGATACGCCATGGCACATCTCGCGCACTGCGGTGACCTGCCTTGAGGACGGCGGCACCCACTACACGTCGAACCTCGGCACCCCCGCCCTCCGTCAGGCCATATGCCGCTACCTCAAGCGGCGCTTCGGCGCGACGTTCGACTGGAAGTCCGAGACGCTCGTCACCGTAGGCGTGTCCGAGGCGATAGATCTCGCCATACGCGCCATAACAGAGCCGGGGGACGAGATCATCTACCACGAGCCTTGCTTCGTGTCGTACGCACCTACGGTCAGAATGGCGCACGGCATCCCTGTGTGCGCCGAGACGCACGTAAAGGATGCCTTCAGACTCACTGTCGATACGCTTGAGGAGAAGGTCACTCCGAAGACGAAGGCTCTACTGCTGAACTTCCCATGCAACCCGACCGGCGCAACGCTTTCAATGCAGGACATGAAGGCCATCGCACGGTTCGTCCTCAAACACGACATCCTGCTCATGGCGGACGAAGTGTACTCGGAGCTGGTCTACGGCGGCAAGCCGATCAGTTTCGCGTCTATTCCGGAACTCAAGGACAACCTCGTGCTGCTCAACGGATTCTCAAAGAGCTGGGCGATGACCGGCTTCCGGTTAGGTTACGCCTGCGGCCCGAAATCGCTCATCGACACGATGATGAAGATCCACCAGTACGGCATCATGAGCGCACCGACACTCAGCCAGGCCGCCGGGGTAGAGGCCATGGACAACGGAGACGGCGATGTTGAGCGTATGCGCTCGGAGTACCGCCGGAGACGCGACTTCCTCGTGGATGCGCTGAACCGCATGGGGCTGAAGACGCTCCTCCCAAAGGGGGCATTCTACGTTTTCGCCGACATCCGCCGCACAGGTCTCTCATCCGAGGAGTTCTGTCTGCGCCTTCTCAACGAATGCGATGTGGCCTGCGTCCCAGGCTCCGCGTTCGGACAATGCGGCGAGGGCTTCGTACGCATGAGCTACGCGACTTCGCTCGAAAAGCTCAAGGTCGCCGCACAGCGGCTCTCGGGATTCGTCGGCTCACTCTCCGTGTAGCGTCAGCGTCGGCTATGCACCGCGCAGCGCAGGGCATACCTCGAACGAATCGGAATTCGTCCATTCGTGCGGGAATGTGCGGCATTTGTCTGGCTTCACGGGATTGATTGCACAGCGGCTGTCTTCCGTCAGGTACGCGCATGAACCGTCGGCACGGCTCTTCAGCACAAGGCCGCGCCTGTCGGGCGCAACGTCGGTCTCTGCGTCTATGAAGTCCGCCTCCGACATTCCGAGGAAGGACGCAATGCGCGATATCTCTTCGTCGGATACCCTGACTATGCCGTCCTTTATCCGGCAGCACGCACCGCACCGCCGGCAGACGAATCCGGCCATGTCCACGATTCGGCTTCCGCCTGTTCTGTCCTGCCCAACGCCACCCATCTCAGCAGCACCGCGCTGTTCGCTCTCAGCAGCTAACCTTGAGCGTAAGCGTTCCGAGGATGCGCTTCTTCAGCACTTTCGGACGTCGCAGGGGAATCTCAAGGATCATGCTTGCGCCTTCTTCGGGAAGTTCGGGGATATCCACGACGCCCTGCGCTATCGGCTTCGGAGCATTCTTCTCCCCGACCATCGCCGCCAGTGCATCGGCCGGCGCGGACGCAAGGTCTCCATACCCAAGCATCGCGCTTTCAACGAAATCCGCGCCCTGCTTGAGCGCGTACTTGGCGGTGAGCCTCAGGAACTGGCGCACTTTCTGGACAGCCACCGGCTCCGTCACCGTGACGGCGAACGCCGTATGTCCGTCCACCTCCTCGCGGAAGATGACGCGGTTGGCCCAGCTCTCCCCTGTGAAATCGACCTTGCCGCGTGAAAACACGAACTCCCGCGCAGAAGACCTTTTTGCTATCCCCGCACGAGGCCATATCATGTCAACACATCCGAGGTTGCGGCTTTTGAGCAGCGTCTTCTCCGGAACACCGTCGATTTCGCACCTCACAAGCTCAACCTCCACGAGCCGCTTTGTCGATTTCGCCATGTCGTCTCTCCTGTTGTGGTTTGCAATCCGCATACGGCAGGTCTCTCGGCGAAGCCTATCCTTCGCCCGGCCTCCCGCCCTTTCCGCCGCGTCCGCCCGTTCCCGAGGAATCCGTCTTGATCTGGTTCTGAGAAGCGTCCCACAGCGGTATCTCTATCACGCGGACAATCGGATACGGTTCCTTCTCGTCTTCAAGCGGCTTCATCCAGAACGTAAGCTGCACCCGACGCGGTATGCAGTTGGAGGTGTCCCATGTGTCGCGCCAGTTCGCCTTCTCATCCTTGAACGGCTCAGACTTGTCCAGCACCCGGCAGTTGAACCCCTGCACATCCTCGCTCAGCACGAAATGATCCCAGTTGTCGAGATCTTCGTCGTCGAAATCCTCCGGACGGAACTTCGTCTCACCGATCACGTCGCAAACGAGGCCGCCATTGGCGTATGCGGCCACATCGCTCTTGCCAGGCTCTACGACATACATGGATATGTGATGTGCAGACTTCGCAAAGCGCGAGTTCCGCCCGACGATGGCCGGGCCGAGCTTCGTCCAGGCTATCATGTCCGACTCATCTGGACTGTTGCGCGGATTGCCATCCTCAAGCTGGAACCCGTCGGCGTCCGTTGCCTGTCCGCTCGTCGGGAAATAGGCGCTTCTGATGGCGCTCGTCACCTGGGCAAGCGCATAGTCCGCCCGCTGAACGTTGTCCGCCATCTCCGTGGCAAGGTTCCAGTTGCGCACAACCGTATGAAAGGTCCAGGTTGATACGATCGTGAGAATCGAGAGGATCAGCACGGCGAGCATCAGCTCGACTATGGTGAATGCACTCTTCACCGCTTCTTCCTCCATAGCGTGATTACGGTTGTCTCGCTGCGGTCTTGGCTGCGCCTCGCCCGTCCCCACCTTATCACGGTGCGTACGGTGTACAGATAGCCGCTGCGCTCAAGCTCCTCATCGTCAACTTCATCGACCGTCCGTTCGAACGTGTAGTGGTCAAGCTCCTCGCGGCGGTCACGCGAAAGGTCGTCCAGCTCAAGATCCTGCGCAAGCTTCAGCGCGTGCGTCTCCTCTATGTTCAGCAGCTCGTTGTCTATCGGGTCGTCCGTGACCTGATCCGGGGACGGCAAAGGATACAGCGTCTCTCCAAGCATAAGCACGTACTGCGCCGTCTCGAATCCCTGCGTGGTGCGCATGATCTTCTGGCACTGCATGAACGCAGTGAGAAGCGCAACCAGGCCAAGCGACAGGATGATGGTTGCGCACATCACCTCAAGAAGCGTGAATCCGCCCTTTCGCCTATCGCCTGCGGCGTCTGCCGGCATAGCGCCCTCCATCTTCCTCCGGATCCCCGACTGTGGCCTTGCCGCTGCGCGAGATGCTTATCGTAAAGCCCTCCGACGATTCGGATTCGCCCTCAAGGCGCACGGTCACCCTGTACGGATTGACGTTGCCGTTGGTCTCGTACGTGACGGATACTGGCGGCTCGACCTCCTCTTCGAGTTCACCTTCAACCGGCTCACCATCGACCGTCTTCGGCTTCCGCTCCGGCTGTCTGAGCGAACGCGCCGCCGCCTGCCCCGGATCGAGCGGCTCACCGTCTTCGCCAAGGACTTCAACCGAAAACGTCACGCCGTCGTACTTGCCTTCCGTATCCTCCTTCGCCAGCACCTCAGGATCAAGCACCCTGCGGGTGTAGAAGAATCCGTCCTTCTCGTTGCGAGACGACGACGCACCCACGCCCGACATGGCCTTGGTCTCCGATCCCTGACGCTTCTTGCGTCCGCCCAGCGGAACGGAGCTCTCATCCTCATCCGCCGCCACGTACTCGGCGGCCGTGAGCGTGGTCTCTCCGTCCACTTCGCGGTATATCGGGTCAGATGGAGAGCCGACGTTCCCGGTTCCAGTCGCCTCGCCGGAGATGCGCACCTCGATCCTGCCGTCGTGGTGGTACGTCATCACCACAGGACGCTGCCGGAGAAGCGCGAGCGACGATGCGTAGCGAGACAGCTGGATGACGCCGCGCGTCGCCTCCTTCGCCTGGACTGCGCCGCGCCCGGAAGCCACGCTCATCACGGATGTCGCAAGCATTATCACGATGATGCCTACGACTATCAGCACTTCGATGAGCGTGAATCCTGCGCGACGCACCGCGAATGCCTCCGTCAGACGACGCCGTCAGGCGTCGAAGCCGTCATTTCTTCTTTTCGACGTTCGTGATGTCGTCCTCAGTCCCGAACTCTCCGTCCGGTCCGGCCGACGTGATGAGCGGACGCTTCTTGCCGCGCCTCTCGAACTGTATCGGCGTACCCCACGGATCCTCCGTGCCGCCCTGCAGAAGCGCATCCTCGTCCTCCGTCTCCTGCGTGAGCGGTTCGAGGGAATCGGGATACTTGCCGCCGTGCTTCATGCTGTACGCGACAAGAGCCTCCTCGACATTCTTGATCTGGACGCGGGCCGAAGCGATGCGCGCCTCGTTCATCTTGCCGGTCACGTTCGGGATCAACACGGCGACCAGAAGGCCGATGATGCCGACCACAACCATGATTTCGATCAGCGTAAAGCCCTGCTCGGCCTTGCGCAGAATCTTCTTGACTTCATTCTTTTCCATTCTCTTGACCTCCTGTTTGTTTGACTGTCTAAACCGTATGCGGTCTCCGGCGATCACCCGATTGCGTTGACCATTCCGAACACCGCCATGAGAATCGCAAGCACCACAAAGCCGAGCACCACCGCAACCGCAACGATCAGGATCGGCTCCAGCGCCGTCGTGAACGCCGATATGCTCCGGTTCATGTCCTTCTCGTAGCGCATTCCTATGTGCTCAAGCGAAGCCGTCATGTTGCCGGCCCGTTCGCCCACCGCGAGCATGTCCGTCATCATCCGCGGAAATGCGCCGGACTGCGCCAGCGGGCCGGAGATGGACGTGCCGTCCGTCACCCGCTTCCGCGCATTCGCCAGCGCCGCGCCGATCACCGCGTTGCCGCACGTCTCCTCCGCGATGCGCAGCGCATTGAGCACGTTCACGCCGTTCGCGAGAAGCGTCTTCAGCGTGAACGCGAGCGAAGCGTAGATTCCGTTGGCGACTATGTTCTTTATCAGCGGCGTCTTCAGCTTGAGTCCGTCGAACTTCAGTTTGCCGTCCGGCGTCTCCTTCCATTTCCGGAACCACACCACAAGCCCCACGGCGCACAGCGCCATCAGCCAGCCGTACCCGATCACGGCGTCGCTCATTCCGATGAGGATCCGCGTCGGAAGCGGAAGTGAGCCCCCCATGGACGCAAACACCTTCTCGAAGAGCGGTATTATCCACACAAGCGCTCCGATCACGCCAATCACGCCAAGGGACAGCACTATGCACGGATATATCAGCGCCCCCTTAACCTTGCTGCGTATCGCGTCGTTCCGCTCGTAGTGATCCACAAGCCTGCGAAGCACCTCAATCATCGCGCCGGACGACTCACCGGCCTTTATCATGTTGCCGTACAGCGGCTGGAACGTCTTCGGATGGTGCTTCACCGCCTCCGAGAACGACTCTCCGTTCACAATCCTGTCCGTGAGATCCTTGCAGACGAGACGCTGCGGCGACCCTTCATCACCCTGGTTCGCAAGCGCGCTCAGAGCCTGTCCGAGCGTCATGCCCGCCTCAAGAAGGTCTGCAAGCTCCCCCGTGAAGAGAAGGACGTCCGTCTCTTTCATCGCAGGTTCCTTGCCCTGCTTCCTTGCGGCGTTGCCGCCCCTTCTGGAGTGAACCTTTGCCATTTCGCTTCCGGCGGATTGTCGTAGTCATCGGCAGACGGACGGCGCGTGGCCGCCCGTCTGCGATGCACGTCACTTGATGACGCGCACGCGAAGCACCGCTTCGCACTTCTTGAGTTCGGCGATCACCGTCTCCGGGATGGCGGTGTCGGTGTCGATGAGCGTATACGCGAAATCGCCGCGGCTCTTGTTGGCGATCGCGTCGATGTTCACCTTCGCCGCACCGAGTATGCTCGTGAACTGACCGATCATGTTCGCCTCGTTCCTGTGGCAGATCGCTACGCGGCCGGCCTTGTTCGGAACACCGAGCGAGCAGGCGGGATAGTTCACGGAGTTGACGATGTTCCCGTTTTCGAGATAGTCGCGCATCTCCTTCACCGCCATGACGGCGCAGTTGTCCTCAGCCTCCTCGGTGGACGCGCCGAGATGCGGAATCACGATGCACCCCTTCTTGCCCGCAGTCGTGGCGTTCGGGAAGTCGGAGACGTACTTGCGCACCTTGCCGGATTCGATCGCGGCGAGCAGATCCTTCTCGTTCACGAGCGCGTCGCGGGCGGCGTTGACGATTATCACGCCGTTCTTCATCAACGCAAGCGTCTCGGCGTTGATCATGCCCTTGGTGGAATCGAGCGCCGGCACGTGGATCGTGATGAAGTCGCTTACGCTGTAGATCGCCTCCACGTTCTTGCAGCGCTTGACCGCCGGGCTGAGATTCCATGCGGCGTCGACCGAGAGGTAGGGATCGTACCCGTAGACCTCCATGCCGAGGGCGACGGCGGCGTTCGCGACCTTCTGTCCGATCGCGCCAAGCCCGATCACGCCAAGCTTCTTGCCCTGTATCTCAGTTCCGGCAAATGCCTTCTTCGCCTTTTCGGCCGTCTTGTTTATCGTCGCATCGGCGGCGTTCTCCTTCACCCACTCGATTCCGCCGACGATGTCGCGGGATGCGAGAAGCATGGCGGCGATCACAAGTTCCTTCACGCCGTTGGCGTTCGCGCCAGGGGTGTTGAACACAACGATGCCCTTCTTCGCGTACTCCGCGTGCGGGATGTTGTTCACACCGGCGCCGGCGCGGGCAACCGCCAGCAGTCCGTCTCCCGGCGTCATCTCGTCCATCTTCGCGCTGCGCACGAACACGGCATCGGCAGCAGCGAAGTCCTCGGTGCGCGCATAGCCGTCAGTCAGGTTTGCAAGCCCCACCTCCGCGATCGGATTGAGGCACATGTACTTGTAGTTCATTGTTTCTGTTCTTTCTGTTGTAGAGTTTATCGTAGAAAGCTGGGCTTCATGCCCATGGCCGCAAAGTATAGCACATTTTCACATTTTGAGTGTGCGGCGCAGGGTATGGCAGACCTAAGCCGAAGGGGCTGCTCTTCAACCAGCCCAACAGCCATCAAATCTGGCGATCGGGCAATCACGGACCTACGAACCGGACAACCCGCAAATCCCTTCTGCGTCAAGATAGTCCGCCGAAATGATTCTCCGCCTCAGCGGCAAGCGGCCTGCCGGCACGGCCAAAGGCGTTGCGCGGACGCACCTCGAAGCGAAGCGCATCGTGTCCGCCGCCAAGTTCCGACGTGGCGAACACGCACATCGCCAGACGACGATCACGCCGTTCGCTGCGGTAAATGTACGGCGAATAGACGCACTTCTCGCACACCGTTCGTTCAACGCCGCCTTTGATCCCGATCGCCTTCACGGCATAGTCGTAGGCGCGTGGCGCCGGGCCGGCGGACGGCGCGGACGGAAACATCACCACGTACTGGTCGGCCTTCGCGCCCGCACGGTTGGAGCCGTTCTTCAGGAACGTCACGGACGCCTGCGCCCCCGCCGGCCACGCAGGCGCAGGGTCGAGCTTCGCCCGCCGCGCATGGTCGTACGGCTTTCCGGCAGTCCGCGCAAGCGGAACAATCCAGTCCGGCCCGACCTTCTCGTGCGTGTCCATGTCGAGCCGCTCCAGCACGATCGCGCCGCCGGAGACCGACATGAACATTCCGCCATGCCCGTCGCCCCATGTCGACGTCATCTTCATCTGCGGCGGATGCTGCGCGTTCTTCTTGAAATCCGTGATGCAGTAGCCGTTCTCGCGTCCGGGATGCTGGAGAAGGTAGCGGAGCGACGGAACCTCCACCGCCGTGAACGCGCCCTGCCAGATGCTCCGCTCGTCCGTCGCCTGAACGTGTCCATGCCCGCAGAACGCAAAGCAGTTCGGATAGTTCGCAAGGATCTTCGTGACGACGCCGGACTCCTGCCCCCAGACGTCCGGCCCGCCCGCCGTCCCGCGCAAAATGCGGTGCTGCGAATAGAAGAACGGTTTGGACGGATCAGGCTTGAGCGCCGCCAACGCCGTATCCACGCCCGGCACGACGTTTCCGTGCCGATCCACCGCCGGGTCGAGACACTGGTGGTTCCCCAGCACAAAAGTGTAGCCCTTGACGCGCTTCACCATGATGGGCGACCAGTCTTCGTGGAACGCCTTGCGCCATACCTCCTTGCGGTCGGCAAGAAAAATGGCGTCCCGGTCGATTTCCGCCTTGCGCCGCGCATAGTCCGGATGCCGGCTGTGGGCGTACCCGCCGTTGTCGTGATCGCCGAAATGGAACAGCTTCTCGATGTGCGCACCGTCCGAACGGCGGTTGTTCGGGAAAACCTTGTCCCATATCTCGCCCGCCCGGACGAGTTCGCTGATCAACCCGTAGTCTGCAATGTCGCCGCACAGCAGCACGGCGTCCGCCTTGCGCGAATCGAAGTAGCGCAACGCCTTCTCGAACCGCACATCCGCAATCGGCGCGGAAGCCGTGATGTGGATGTCCGAGATGACGCCAACCCTGAGGTTCGTCTTGCCGGACGTCTTTGCGTCCGCACCACACACGGTCTTTCCAAACCCGGCGGCGAACGCGGCGCCGAAGCCGATGAACGTGCGCCGCCCTATTCCTGTGCAGTCCTGCGTCATCTCTTAATCCTCCCCGCGCTAAACCTACCTGACGTTGATTCTCGTCGCACCGGACACGCTTCTGAACCTGCTGAGCCGGTTTGATATGGAGCAGTCCGCCCCGAACGACGCCAGTCCGCCTGCCGCAGTTGCGGTGGCCGACGAAGTTGTCTCAACCTTGCGGGACGAATCATCATACCCCCAGTCGGCGATTGTATAGGCGAGAGGATCCGTCCTGTCCGTGATGTTCGTCAACTCGCCCGTCTTTTCATCATACGACCAGAAGTCGATGCGGATGCGCGGCGGATTGTTGATGGGATCCTTCTCCCATCCCTGCATGTTGCCGCCGAGCGCGTTGACGTTGAAGAACACAATGTCGTCACGTCCGGTCACGGACTTCGGGACAAGCCCGAACCCTTCGGAGGCGGCGAAACGGCGGCTTTCGAGCAGATTGAAGTCGCCCGTCGTGCGCGAGAAGTTCAGCCCCTTGGTGTTCCCCTGTGCCGATGTCGCACCGTAGTTGCCGAACAGGATGTTCTTCCCGTCCGTGCCGAGCGTCTGGCAACCGTAGTGGATCGGATAGTCGAACAGGATCTCCCGCGTTCCCTTGACCTTCAGGTCGGGGATGGAGAGCATAATGACAGTGAGGTCGTTGTGCGGCGGATGGTCGTTCCCCGGCTGCGCGTAGTGGTCGATGCCGGTGTAGAACGTGTCGCCCATCACAAGCGCGCCGTCGAAATAGGCGCAGTTCTCGACCGGCGGATCGATGTACGCCTCCTTGACGAGGTTGAGGTCTTCGTCCCACACGCCGACCATGAGCGTGGACTTGCCCTTCGGCGGGTTCTTCAGCCCGAATGCGCCGTAGATGTGCCCCTTCCCGTCGTAGGCGATGTCGCCAAGATGCGACGGCGCAAAGCACGACTTCAGCAGTTTTCCGCTCTTCCAGTCGATCTTGAAGATGCCGTACGCATGGGATAGGTAGATCGCCTTCTCGGAACACGTTGCCCCCTGGATGTGGCCGAAGTAGTCCTTCGTGACCAGCACGTCCAGCTCATGCGGGACCGTGTACACCGCCCGCATCCGCGCAGCATTCGTCGCGCCGAAGCACACGCCCGTTCCCGTCGTCATCGCCGCCGCGACACAGGCCAGAACGCCAACCGCCTTTGTATTCATCCTACTTATGCTCCCGTAATTTTGCTTTTGCCTCAAGTTCCGTCAGCCGCCAATGCAGCCATTCATGCCGCGTATTCTATCATTTCCTCTCTGCGCGGTCGAGCATGGCGCGAAGGGCGGAACGGACAACCCTCGGATTGCGCGTGAAGTCCGTCGTTGTTCGGACGGCCCGCTTCGCAATCGCCTCGACCGCGAGACGCCCTATCCGACGCTCCGCGAGCTGCAGCTTCTCGTAGTCCTCCACGCCGTCGCGGACGTTCGCAAGACGGATGCCCGGCAGGATGCCCCGTGCGCCGGGATAGAGGAACACGCCGTCGCCGGGCGTCAGCAGA
>CAYTWE010000051.1:0-14357 GCA_964440985.1 uncultured Lentisphaeraceae bacterium
CGCGAGCTCGTGCGCCTGGAGGAGATCCCCGCCGACGAACTGCGGGCGAAATCTCCGGACGAAAACAAGTAATCTGACGAACCCTCGTGGAGAAACGTGAAATGAAGATGTCCCTGGGCTGTGCAACCGCCGCCTTGGTGACAGCGGGCATCTTTGCCGACCAGTACTACTGGACATCGACCGGCAGTGGAAATTGGAGCGATACGACCAAATGGCACAAGGCGACTATGGTTGAATCCGTTGCATTTCCGTTCCGTTTATGATATCTTGCAGTCCACCATTTGTTCAATGGCGGCGGAGGGGCTGTCGCTGTGTGGTTTCTGCATAAATAAAAGGTGTAATGCGATGAAGAGACGTGAGTTTATAAATGCCGGTGCGTTTGCCGCCGCCGTTGCCGCAATGCCGAACATAGTTATGTCCGGCTCAAAGGAGAAGGTGCGCATGGGCTTTATCGGCGTGGGCAACCGCGGAACACAGCTGCTGCACATATTCATGATGAATCCCAAAGTTGAGGTTACGGCTCTGTGCGACATCTACGAACCGTACCTCAAGCGTGACGAGTCGTCGTTCGACCCGAAATTCTTCGAGTGGGGACTGAAGGGGCGTGTTCCGAGCTTCCACAAAAAGGATGGTTCGCTCAAGAATCAGGAGGCGGTGATCGCCCAGCGGGTTAAGGATGGCACGTGCAAGCTCTACAAGGACTACAAGGCTCTTCTTGCGGACAAGAACGTTGATGCGGTGTGCATCGCAACACCAGACCATTGGCACGCCATCATGACGATTGACGCCATCAAGGCCGGCAAGGACGTATACTGCGAAAAGCCTCTGACCGCAACCGTGGCAGAGGGCCGCGCAATGGTCAACGCCCAGAAGGCCTCCGATCAGGTTGTCGCCGTTGGCCTCAACCGTCGCGGCTGCGTTCCGTATCAGAAGCTCAAGAAGGAGCTTGATTCCGGAAAGTACGGAACGGTGCGGCTCGGACGTGCGGCGCGTGTGAGCAACATCTTCCCGAACGGAATCGGAAAATGTCCGGCGAGCGAGCCGCCGAAGGGCTTTGACTGGAACGCCTGGCTCGGACCGCGCTCATATCGTCCGTACAAGTACACGACGGCGCCGTATTTCTTCCGCTGGCACACTGACTTCTCGTCCCAGATGGGCAACTGGGGTGTGCACTACCTTGATGCGATGCGCTGGATGATGGGCGAATCCGCCCCGTGCGCCATCACTGCCGTCGGCGGCAAGTACTGCACTCCGGACTCCGATTCGGAGATTCCGGACACGATGACGTCCATCTTTGAGTTTGCGAGCGGCAAGATGCTGGAGTTCAACATCTTCGAGGGCACGTTTGCACGGCCGGTGCAGTCCGGCTCCGTCAGGGGCGAGCTTGAACTCTCCTCCGGCGACGCCCAGATACTCGCCTCGCAGAGCGCCTGGGAGATCAAACCCGTTGGCTACCGCGAATTCGCGAACGACCCCGTCAACAAATTCAAGCCTGTGCGGTATGAACACAAGGAGGCTCTCCTTGACGACGGTTCGGCGGCAAGCTGCACGAGCAACGTGATCAACGACTTCATCGACCGCTGCATTGACCGCAACCCCAACGTGCTGTGTTCGCTTGAAGAGGGACACCGCTCGACGTGCTTCGCGCATCTCGCCAACATCGCCCACAAGCTTGGAAAGCGTCTTGAGTGGGATGGCGATCGCGAATGCTTCACGAACTGCGATGAGGCGAACACGATGCTCCACTACCCCTACCGTGAGGGGTACAGGCTCGGTTAAGCCATACGCCGCAAAACCGATGCGGCATTCTGAAGAGAAAAAATGGGAAATGTAATGAAAAAAAAATTACGTCTCTTGTTTTTGGCTCCGCAGACCGCATCGGTCTCCATGCTTTTGAATCTTCCGTCCTTGAGGCGGTGTACAAGTCCTGGATCGGCGAGATGCACGTAAGCAGACGGCTTTTCGCGTCTTGACGACGGGACTGTCGATCTTTCGGAATGGAATGCGCCTGTTCTGCCAGTCGGCTTGAACTGTGCGTGGATGATGGCGTTTTGACGCTTGCCGTATCGCATATGCCATTTTCGGTGATTGTGAGATGACAAAAGGAGTGAAATGAAGGCAATTACATTGTTGGCTGCGGCACTGTTCACCGCCGCAGCAGAGGCGGCGGGTGTTTCGCCTGCAATTGACGGTTGGACATGGCAGACGTCGCCGTTGTTCCCGGATGCCCCCGTCGGCGAAAAGACGGATGGCGCACTTGTCGCGACGCTTCCGTCGAAGCGCTGCTGCGGCTGGTGGGAGACTGCGGCGGCGGTCACGCCAGGGACGGGGATGCGGTTCACCGCAAAGGCGGAGATCGCACTTGATGCGGCGGAGAAGGGCGCATACAACGACGTCATGATGTTCGTGACGCAGTATGACCCGAAGAAGGGAAACATCAAGGGGCGGCAGTTCTACCAGCGCGACTTCATCCGGTACAAAGACAGCAAAATGGCGGATGGCAGGATCCTTCGGTCGTTCGACGACACATTTGCCGTCACGGGCGAATGCAACACTGTGCGCATTGAACTCATCTCGAAGTGGCACAAGATGAAGGTGGCGTTCCGTGATGTGCGCATCGAGACGGTGGATGCCCCGAAGCCGCGCAAGGTGCGTTGCGTAGTGGGAAATCCCTACGAAAAATGGCATAGTCGCGAGGAATGGGATGCCGACCCGGTGGCGGTCGTCGGGAAGCGTCTTGTGCAGATCGAGGACTGCCTCACGAACATATTCGCGCACGTCAAGAATCCGGACATCATCCTCTTCGCCGAGACGTTCGCCGATACAGGTTCGCCGCATCCGACAAAGACGGCGGAGCGCATTCCGGGCGGCAGGTCATTTGAGCTTGCGTCGCGCTATGCAAAGGCGCACCGCTGCTACATCGCCATGTGCATCCGCGATCTTGATCCAAAGTGGATCGGACTGGAGTACGACCCGATGCACGCGCTTTTCGAGATGAACCTTTCGTGGACGCATGGATTCAACCTTGTCGCCCCATGGATTGCGTCCATAGACCTGAAGGATTTCCATTATGCACTTTCGCCGAAGAACAGCAAGATGATGAGGAAGACCATGGTTGCGGCGGGAGACGGCATCGTGCCGTGGAAGGAGGTGCGGAAACTGGTGGAGTCCAACGGCGTTGAGCCGCTGTACATTGTGCACTTCGAATATGATTTCGACAAGTCCAACCTCATGAAGTCGGTGAAATCGGAGATGGATGCGTTCAAGTCCGTGTTCGCATGATGTCTCAACTTCGATAAAATGGAATTTCGATTGTGAAAAAGTCATCGGCTTCAGGGAGCAAGCCTGCTTTCTCGGTTTTGCTTGCCGTATGCGCGGGCTTTTTCTCCATGTCGGCAGAGGTGCCGGATTTTGGCGTCAGGCATCACGACCTGCGGCTTTCGTTCGGCTGCGCCACTGACCGGGACGAAGGGCAGGCGACGTATCTATACGAACTTGTCCGCAGATAGATGCCGACAAGGGCTCCCTGCGTAAAACCGGCTGTTTTGCGCTGAACGGCCTGTTGTGGTATCATTCCGCAATTCAAGGAGATACAGGAAGAGATGAGCGCAGAGATTCCGTACAAGACATATCTTACAGAGGCAGAGGTGCCAACGGCATGGTACAACGTGCGGGCGGACATGAAGATCAAGCCAGCCCCGCTGCTGAATCCGGAGACCATGCGTCCCGTGACGCCGGAGGAGCTGGAACGCGTGTTCTGCGGGGAGTTGGTGAAGCAGGAACTTGACAACGACAACCCATGGACGCCCATTCCAAAGGAGGTGCTTGACTTCTACCGGATGTTCCGTCCGTCTCCGCTTGTCCGTGCATACTTCCTTGAACGGGCGCTCGGCACACCTGCGAAGATCTACTACAAGTTTGAGGGCAACAACACGTCCGGCTCGCACAAGCTCAACAGCGCCGTTGCGCAGGCCTATTACGCGAAGGCGCAGGGGCTCAAGGGCGTGACGACCGAGACCGGGGCAGGGCAATGGGGAACGGCCCTGTCGATGGCGTGTGCGTTCTTTGGCCTTGACTGCCATGTGTACATGGTGAAATGCTCCTACGAACAGAAGCCGTTTCGCCGCGAAGTCATGCGCACGTACGGCGCGTCCGTCACGCCGTCGCCGTCGATGGAGACCGCTGTTGGCCGTGCCATCAATGCGGCGCATCCCGGAACGACGGGTTCGCTCGGCTGTGCCATCTCGGAGGCTGTAGAGGCGGCAACTTCGCAGGAAGGCTACCGCTATGTCCTCGGCAGCGTTCTGTCGCAGGTGCTGCTGCACCAGTCGATAATAGGGCTTGAGGCTCAGACGGCGATGGATAAGCTCGGCGTCAAACCGGATGTGATCATCGGCTGCGCCGGCGGCGGATCGAACCTTGGCGGGCTTATCTCCCCGTTCATGGGACGCAAGCTGCGCGGCGAGGCGGACTACCGCTTCATCGCCGTGGAACCTGCGAGCTGTCCGTCGTTGACACGGGGCCGGTACGCATACGACTACTGCGATACAGGCAGGGTGTGTCCGCTCCAGAAGATGTACACGCTCGGACACGACTTCATCCCGTCAGCCAGCCACGCCGGCGGTCTCCGCTACCACGGCATGAGTTCCGTCCTGAGCGAACTGTACGACCAGGGGCTTATGGAGGCCCGCGCCGTCGAGCAGACTTCGGTGTTTGAGGCGGCTGAGCAGTTCGCCCGTGTCGAAGGCATCCTGCCGGCGCCGGAATCGAGCCACGCAATCCGCGCCGCGATAGATGAAGCGTTGAGGTGCAAGAAGGAGGGGCGTGAGGAGACCATACTTTTCGGCCTCACCGGCACGGGATACTTCGACCTCTTCGCATACAGGAAGTTCAACGACCACGAGATGAGCGACTATGTTCCGACTGACGCCGAGCTTGAATCCAGCTTCGCCAAGCTCCCGCGCGTCGATTGCGCTTGACGCCTGACCTTGTCTTCCGGAAACAATCATAACTGAAAGGGTGCATGAAGATGAAAGTGTTTAACGTTACCATGCTTGCTGCGGTTGTTTCGTGTGCGGCGTTCGCTGCTACGGAGCGCGAGTACATCTGGCCTGACGGCAAGATGCCGGACGCCCAGCCGCACCAGATCGGGGCGACCACGGATGAAACGAAGCAGCCGGGATACAAGGCGGACGATTATCGCCGTCCGTACCTCGACTGGTTTGAGCCGCCGGCCGCCGGCGTGAAGTCGGACATCTGCATGATCCTCATTTCCGGCGGCGGATATTTCAACTGCTGCGATGTCGGGCTTGTCGAACAGTGGCGGCGAAAGCTCACTGAGATCGGCGTGACGTGCGTTTCGCTCACATACCGCACTCCGCGTCCGAAAGGCCTTCCGATATACCAGTCGGCATGGGAGGATGGACAGCGCGCCGTGCGTCTCGTCCGTTCACAGGCGGCGAAGCGCGGATACAGCCCCGAAAAGATAGGCACGATCTCGATGTCCGCCGGTTCGCATCTCGCCACGCTGCTCGCGACGAGTTCCATGACGCCGTCGTACTCCCCTGTGGATTCCTTAGACACAACGGTGCCGTGCCACATCAACTGGGCGATTACTTGCGCGATAGCATACGCGCTCACGGACGGAATCGGCATCCCCAATACGCGCAACGGCGAAGCGATAGACGTGGAGCTGGACGACTGCTTCAAGTTCGATGCAAAGACAAGCCCGATGTGCATGTTCCACGGCGGACTTGATGCGTATTCTCCGATTGCGTCCACAAAGGTGTACCGTCAGCTGCGCAGAATGAAGATTCCCGCAGAGCTGCATCTTTTCGCAGACCGCCACCACGGATTTTTCGGCAGCGACGGAATGGGAGAGAGGGCAACGGGCTACGACAACTGGTTTGGACGCGCCGCCGAATTCATCCGCCAGATGAACTTCGACGGAAAGCTTGGCGCGGAGGAGGACATCATGTCGCGCTTTGCGGACGATGACGCAAGGGCGTCGCATGAGCGGGAGGACCTCTGGCCGGCCGGGAGAATGCCCGATGTCCAGACCAACCAGTGCAAGCCGTACATTGAATGGCATCTTCCGAAGACCTTGAAGACCACGGCGATTCAAATCGTGTATTCCGGCGGCGGATACGGCGGCAACGATCCGGACGGATTTGAGGTGACGCCGGTTCGCCGCTATCTGAACGCCAAGGGCATGGCGGTGGTCACGATGAAATACCGCACACCGCGTCCTCTCAACGGACTTGCGAAACATACGACGGCATGGCAGGATCTGCAGCGCGCAATCCGCCTGGTTCGCTCGAAGGCCGCCGCGAAGGGATTGGATCCAAACCGCATCGGCATCATGGGTTCGTCCGCCGGCGGACATCTCACGCTCATGGGCGCAACATCGTCGCGCAGCAGGTCGTACTGGCAGATCGACGATGTGGACAAGCTTCCATGCAATGTGCAGTGGGCTGTGGCGATCTACCCGGCCTATTCGCTCACGGACGGAGCGGACAGGCCGAACGTGAAGGGCGGCAATGAGGATGATTCTCGCCTCGTGCCGGAGTTCGCGTTCGATCCTGACACGTGTCCCATCCTGTTCATCCACGGCGATGCGGACGGATGGGCGGCGATGAACTCGGTCAAGTGCTGGGAGCAGCTGCGCCGCATGGGCATACAGTGCGATCTGCATACGCTTGCTACGCGCAATCACTGCTTCCAGAGGAAGGCTTCGCCCGGCACCGGGAGCTATACCTGGCTTGACCGCATCGGCGAGTTCATGAACCATCGGAAACTCTTTGACTGAACGGATGGAAATCAGGGAATACGAGCTTGCCGGAATAGAGACGATTGCCCGTGGCGTATGCGTCCGCGACGGCAAGTTGCTTCTCTGCCGGGCGAAGGGCGGCAGCACAACATATCTCCCCGGCGGACACATTGAGTTCGGGGAGACTGGCCGTCAGGCTCTTGTGCGCGAAATACGCGAGGAGCTTGGCGTGGAGGCGCGTGCAGGTGCGTTTCTTGGCGCGGTCGAAAATTCATTCATCCAGCACGGAAAGCCTCATGCCGAGATAAACCTCGTGTATGCTGTGGAGCTCTCCGAAGGCGAATTGCGTTCGCAGGAGGACTGGATCGAGTTCGAGTGGTGCGATCTCGACAGGCTTGATTCGGCGAATCTCCTGCCAAGCAACTTCCGCCGTTTGGCTGATTGGCCGGATGTGCGCTTCGATTGCTGACCGTCTCGCCTCCTCTGCATTTCGCTGTTCCGGATTGAATGTCTGGCCGCATGGTTTTCGGCGATTTCCATACATAACATTTACGGTGGAAAAAAAAATCGTTTTGGTACAATATCTGCCTCATAAAAGGAGATGTGTACCATGGATTTCACGAAACACAACATCTGTGCCGTTTTTGCCTGCTGTGCTGCGGCGTTCGCGATTTCGCTCCGCTCAAATGCGGAGCCGTGGGTATGGACAGGGGCCGTAAACGGCTGCTGGACGAATCCCGCAAACTGGACGGTAGGAGGGGCAGTTCCTGAACGATGCCCCGGCGCGTGTTCAAACCAGATATTCGCGGTGGATGGATCTGTGATCGATGGCTGGACGAATTCCGTCCCAGTCAACGATACCGTGGAGTTTGGCGTTCCGGCCGCTGGCGGAGCGACAACGATAGACCTTGATGGACACTACTTTGTCGGGTCTGTGACGTTCAAGGCGGGATGTCCGGAGTACACGCTCGGAACGTCTTCAAGTCAGGTCTTCGCCCTTGGCGGATTTGGGGCCTCCGAGACGGATTGCAGTTCATTCACAATCGAACGCGGCGCATCGATGCCGAAACTCGTCGCGGGATTTTCCATGGGTGCGGCCAACCGGAACCTGCAGCGCGATGGCAAAAACAAAAACTACTCACACATAGCCATCCGCAACAATACGGATGGTGAGTTGGTGTTCGGTACGTTCGGTCATTCCCGCAATCCGGGGATGTCTGATGTGTCGAGATACAACGTATACTTCTTCGGAACAGGCGGCTACCGCTTCGCCGGTCCCGTTCGCGGCGTGGAGAAACATACACAATCCCTTTACCAATATGCCTTTCTCCATTTCCGTCAGAGAGGCAAGGTGTACATTTCCACTCCGCTGTTCGGTCGTGGATGTGTTGACGGCGCTCTCGATCCCGACGAGAACCGCGGACCGGTGCACATCGAGATCGGCGGCGAATGCACGGAGATGGTGATTGATGAAGGATGCCGTCTTGCGTTCTCCGACTGGAACGACCCTACGCTTGTGTTCAAGTCGTCAGTCAAGGTCACTGGCGGCGGAACGCTCCAGCTGTGCGTACAAGGTTGGAAAGGAATTGACGGCAACTACGGAAGCGTGGCCGTGAAATCCGGATGCATTGCCAGCATTGAAACTCCGCTGTCATTCTACGACTGCGACCTGCTGCAGAACACGTCGGGAGCATTGAGATTCAAGGCTGGCGTTGCGGGTTGGTTGAGCGACGGATACAGAGGGACGTTCCATGTGCGCGACTCAAACGATTTCTCCGGCGATGTGTGGTTCTTCGATCCCGTTGCGTACCGCGCCGATTCGGTTGCGGGATTCGGCACCTGCGAAAAGGGGAACTCGGCATATCTTAAGGTGGACGGTACGTTTGACTATGCCGGCGCCGGAAACGAGACGTTCAGCCGCTCGTTCAGGTTCTGCGCTAAAAACTGTGCGGCGACAGTCCGCAACAGCGGACGCGGCCTGCTCACGGTCTCCAGCGTGTTCTCTCCAACGAATGTCGCCGCTTCGTCAGGCGCATCTGTCGTGCTCGACGCACAGACTGCGCCGATTGCGTTCACAGGAGGCGTCTCCGTCCCGGATGGTGCAGCGAAGATGGCACTCGTCAAGGGCGGCTCGGACATCCTTTCGCTTTCCGCCGATGCAGACCTTACCGGCGCATCTTCACTGCGCATCTCCGGCGGCGTGGTCGATCTGAGTGCACGTTCCGGCAATGACGGCACACTCGACTTCCCGCTACCCGTCACCTTCGATACGGGTGCGTGTTCCCTGCGCGTCTCCGACGGCACAACGCTTCTGTTGCCGTCTGTCTCCGCCACGGATTCGGCTGAGCCGGGGTCGTTGGACATTGAGGTTGGCGTCAATGGATGCGTCAAGGTGTCCGGAAAGTCGTCCGGCGATGCCGTTCCCGCCGGCGTGACGGTGAACGGATTTCCCGCTGCGTTCGGCGATGACGGCGCACTTGTTCCCGCTTACGACGCAGGAATTGCGGCTCGCGGCGATGTCGTGCCGAATGCGCCCAATGCGCAGGTTGCGATTGTGCGGGAGGGGAGCGGTGGCGCAGACACGCTTGAGGCCGCGAATACCGCAGTTGGCGAACTGCGCCATATGCACTCTTCCGACGCAACGGTGGCGATTGGCGAAAACCGCACGTTCTCCGCAGGGAGGGTGACGGTCGGATCTACCGCCGGAAATCTCGCAATCGGCGAAGCCGGCGATACGGGACTGTTTCGCGGGGATGCGGCGGGTTCTGTGACGTTCGCGAACCAGTCGCGCACATCCGTCCTCACGGTCAACGCAGAAATCGGCGAAGGGACTGATGTGCGGGTGGACGGAACTGTCGGCGAAATCCGCGCAGCCGGCGGTGCATCCTCTGAGGTTGACTTGCACGTATCTGACGGAGCGCTCACGCTGACAGGCGACAGTCCGTTCCGTCTCGGGAAGGTGGAGATCGGCACGAACTGCACGGCGAATCTCGATGCGACGCTTGTCGTGGACGGCACTGTGATTCAGCTTGGCGAAGATCCGCTCTACGTTGGTTCGGGACATGATCCCGTAGTGGGACAGAAATCCGTCGGACGGCTTGTCGTCACGAATGCGCTCGTCCGCAATGTCGATGACGAGTTCACTCCCTCCTATACGGCGGCCAGCACGAACAAAGCGATATGCGTAGGTGTGCTTTCGGAAGGTGTCATGGAAATATGCGACGGCGCAGTGATAACAAACCGTCTGCTCGTCGGCGGGGTGTACTACAATGACACAAAGACGCGTGCGGGCGCCGTGTATCAGACAGGCGGTGAGATGGCCGCGATAGGCGGACAGGACTCCGGTTCGGTATACGGCTCCAGCATCGGCATGGGCGAACAGCATGGAATCGGGTACTATGAATTGCGCGGCGGAAAGTTCACGATGCTCGGCTCAATCGCCATTGGATACTACGGGCGTGGTTCGTTTGTTCAGTTCGGAGGACATTCGGTGTTCACGAACAACCCATGGGCAGAAAGTTGGCGCACCCCTACCTTCGGTCCGATATCTACCGGAAACGGCGGCAATGCAACGATGCGGTTTGTCGGCGGAACGTCCGAGATCCACGGGGCGCTGACGCTGACTGGAGGCTTGACCAACCACGGCAAGTCCCGCCTCACGGTGGAGGATGGCGCGGAGGTCGATGCCGGACAGAATGCGGTGAAGGTTGTGGGCGGATCGAATAGCATATATACAAACACTGCAGATCTTGTGCTGGCCGGCGGAATTCTTCGTGCGGCTGGATTCTACTGTGGGCGCATCACCCGTTATCCGAACTCAATACAGGTGTACACAATCGGTTTCGACGGCGGTACGTTCAAGACTTCATCAAATGACAAGGATGTGTTCCACGCGAGTGTCGGGGAAGAGATGCGGGCAGCCACCAACGTGATAGTCTACGCCGGCGGCATGACGGTGGACACCGACGGCAAAACCGGCAACCGTACGTCGGTTTCGATTCGGAAAGCCTATGGCGGCGGAGTGATGCACGTTCCGTTCACGCCGGTGTCCGGGCTTGTCGCCGCACCGATCGTGTCGATAGAAGGTGACGGATTCGGCGCCGTGGCTGTCGCGGAGTTCGACTCATCCACGGGAACGATGACAGGAGTTAAGGTG
The DNA here is from genome assembly GCA_964440985.1 of uncultured Lentisphaeraceae bacterium. Lineage (GTDB taxonomy): Bacteria > Verrucomicrobiota > Kiritimatiellia > RFP12 > UBA1067 > UBA1731. The sequence goes on from CAYTWE010000051.1 coordinate 10,926, forward strand.
ATTGCGCCCGGTGTCGGATACACTGCGGCGACTGCGGCGATCTGGAAGGATACGACCACCAGATCATTTGCTGCGTGCGAGATTGCAGACAATGACGGAAGCGGTGCGTTCACGAAGTCGGGCGAGGGCGACTTCACCCTGTCGGCTCCCGGCGGATGGGGCGGAGAAACGGTGCTGCGCGGCGGTACACTCCGCCTTGGCGTAGACGGCGCCTTGCCGAACGGCACGAAGGTTGTCTACTGCGGCGGCACTCTCGCAGTCGCAGACGGAATCTCCCTGCCGGATGAACTTGACGTCAGCATCGCCAACATTGACAGAGGCAGACGCTACACGCTTGCGACGATCGAAGGCGAGACGTCTGCGAATCCTCCTGCAATCTACGGGCTTGACGATCCGCGCTGGCAGGCCCGCATTGTCGGGAACAGGCTCTCGCTCTCGTTCGTGAGGGGAATGGTCGTGACGGTGCGGTAGCATCGTCGTGTCCGGTTCGGCGGAAATTTGATATAGTTGTGTCCGTCGAAAAAAAAACTTTAAGCGTACCGCAGAGGGCAAAAGAAGATGGGGAACGAGAGACTTGACGGATATGGCAGATTCATCCGCGGAACGGTTGCCGCCGTGTGCATGGCCATGGGGCTTGTGGCAGGCGCGGCGGAGTCGTTCGAGTTCGGCGACTGGAAGGTGACTGGCTGGCAGGGCGGCTTTACCCTTTCCCATCACGGAAAGACGCTGACCAGAATATCGTCCGGCTACTGGCAGCCCGGCTATCGTGCTTCGTGCATGGATGGAAGCGTGTCTTCGATCAGACGCACCGGCGAGAATGTTGCCATTCTGTCGCGCACCAACGGGTATGCGGCTTTGGAACTGAAGGTTGAGTGTTCCGCAAAGGTCGCCCGCGTCACGCTGGACGTCAACTTCCGGAAGGCGGCCGGGCCGTTCGAGTACGAGTTTGCGTTCCCTGTGCAGACGTATTCGGCAGAGGCGGGTGTGCCGTTTGTGCGACTTGACGGACAGGTGCTTTCCGTATACGAGGATGAGGCATTTCCCGCACGATGGGCGCGGTGTGTGCGGTTCGACCTTCCGGATGCGGCCTATGAGCTGCGGACAATGCCGGAGTCGACTTCTGATGCATTCGTTCTGCAGGACAAGCGCAAGGACGGCAAAGGGAACTTGCGGCACGTCCTGTGCAGGAAGATAGATGCGCCGATGCGCCAGACATATGTCCATGAACTGTCGGTCGAGGGCGGCTTCGACGCTTCGACGCTGGAGCGCAGGGCGCGTCTCTTTGCGCGTCCCTCGGATACGAAGCAGGCGGTGCCTTTCGACAATCCCGGTTTTGAGGTTGATGGGGGATGGAACTGCCCGCGCAACGCGCAGTATGACAGTTCGGTCGCGCACACCGGAACGCGTTCGATGTGTCTGACCGTAACAGGGGCGAAAGGCGATGGCGTCTATGTGACGCGGCGCATACCGGTAATCGGCGGTGCGCAGTACCGCGTTGGTGCATTCGTCAAGACGGAGGATGTGAAGGATGTGAAGATCGGCGACAAGGAACCGGTCGGAGCCGGTGTAATCGTGGAATGGTGCGACAAGTCCGGCAAGTGGCTGGCTTCCGGAGCGTACGCCACGGGCCGCTACGGAACGTCGGACTGGAAGCGCGAACGCACCGGCTGGGTGGCTGCGCCTGCGGATGCCGGATTCGCGACGGTGTTCATGACGCTGCGCGGAACGGGACGCGCCTGGTTTGACGATGCGTCCTTCGAGCGTCGCATCATATCGTACGACAAGGTTGAACCGGCGGACGGTTGCCGTCTTGAATCTAACACGCCGCATTTTGCGTGGCGGATGTGGCGCGGTGTCCGTCGCTATCAGCTGGAGCTTTCGCGTGATGAAAGCTTTCCGGAGGGGCAGGTGAAGGTCTATGAGGCTGGAGGACTGACGGAGTTTCAGCTTGAGGAGCCGTTGGATGAGGGACGCTGGTTCTGGCGCATCGGCGTCAACGGGGTCTCCGACGACATTCCGTACAGCTTCACGGTCGCCGTCCCGAAGGATCGCGACACTCTGCCGCCTCAGGTGCTTTCCTCCGGTGCGCGTGTGACGTCTGCAAACGAGGCGTTCACCGTCCGGGTGAAGGATGCGGGGGCGCAGAAGCCGTCGCTTGCGTTTCTTGGCGTGAAGGGTGAGTGCAGGACGTCCGGGGCGGACGGGGTGCATGTCTATTCGTTTGCCGCGCCGCAGTCCGGCTGGCCGCAGGGTCTGACCAGGGCGGACGTCACGGCCGTGGATGCATCGGGCAACCGCGCAGTGCGCAGCATCTGGCTTCTGAACGCCGCAAAGCCGTCGAACGTCACGAAGATAGATGCGAAAGGACGGTTCGCTGTATCCGGCAGACCGTTCTTCCCGCTTGGAATCTACGAAGTTGCGGAGAAGGAGATGCCGACAGTCCGTGCGGCGGGTTTTGACGTGGTGCATTCATACCGCTGGGAGGGCAGTTCAGACAACGCGGCGTGTGCGGCGTATCTTGACGTCTGCTGGCGCACTGACGGACTGCGGGCGTTCATAGGTTTCGACAGGAAGACGCTTGTCGCCGGTGATTTTGCGTCGCTTGCGCAGCGCGTCGCCGCCTTGGCTTCGCATCCAGGCCTGTTCTGCTGGTATCTCATAGACGAGCCTGAGCATGCGCATCAGTTCGTGTCGCCGGATCTGCTTGTGGCCTACGCCGAACTCATCCGTGCGCTTGATCCGCACCATGCCGTTGTTGTGACGACCTGGGGCAACGCGATGGCCGAATACCGCCGTTCGTGGGACACCCACTGGACGCAGGCGTACGGCGATCCGGCGGGCGTTGTGCGGATGCTTGACGAGCATCGCGGATACCTGAAGGGACGTTGGGAATCTCCAATCACGCTGCTTGTGAACAGCAATGACGCCGAACTCGGCAGGCTGTGGCGCAAGGGAATCACGCCGGATCCCGACAAGTATTCAAAGGACTACAACTATCTTCGTGCGTGCGCCATGCTGGCGCTGCCGGAGAGATGCAACGGCATTTTCTGGTGGTGGTATGCACCGGCGACACGCGAATATTTCACTGTCGCGCAGACGCCGCGTGGATGGACGGATCTCAAGCGTGTGCTCAAGGAGCTGCGCGATTTGCGTCCTGTGATAGACGCCGAGGGAACTGTGCAGACCGGAAGGGTCGGTGCGTCCGATGCACAGGTGTGCTGGTGGGCGAAAACGGTGGAAGGGGAAACGACGTTCATCGCCGTCAACACGGCCAACGCCCCCGTTGAGGTGGAGGTCGCCGTGCCGGGCTTCCAGGCTGAAAGGCTGAAGCTCTCCGCACGCGAGACGCACGTCGGCAGATTGCGCCCGTAGCCGGACCGGCTATGGGGATGGTGGCGGTGTCCTTTCTTCTTCGTGGATCGGCATTGTTTC
>CAYTWE010000052.1:0-14210 GCA_964440985.1 uncultured Lentisphaeraceae bacterium
AAGCAGGAAGGTGGTTCGTTTCGCGTGTGATAAAACGATATCCGGGGCACTTCGCCATATGCGCCGACGCTTCGGGTAGTTCGCTTTGCGTGTGATAAAACGATATGTGAGGAAGCTGAACATCCATCCGCCGCAAAATGACATAAAATGCGACTTGACAAAAAAAAACGCTTATGATAGAATCGTTGGCAATTTTAAAATTTTATCAGGAGTGTATCATGTCGCAATGCAATATCTTATGGCGTCAGATGTTTTTGGCGTTGGCATCTTTGGGTGTTGTGCCGTTCGCCGTGACGGCCTCAGCCTCTCCGGTTTCTGCCGGATACCGTGAAACGGTCGGCATTGCGGTGGCGGCCGGGGTGCAGACGGCGTTGACGGAACGTGTTGCGCTTTCCGCTGATGGGCGCTTCATAAAGGCTGGAGACGGGACGTTGACTCTGCCCGTAAGTGCGGTCGATTCAAGTGTATCTCCGACCGTGCATGTGCTGGGTGGAACGCTTGCGCTTACGGCGACATCACTCCCGACCGCTGACGCTTCAACTCCGTCGGAGGTGATTGCCCGCAAGGCGGCGTTCTGGGTGGATGCAGCGAACGGACAGGGCCTCGTGGCAACGAACGGCGAATCCAGTTCGGCCTATGCCGCTCGGTGGTGTGATCGCCGTGAGACGAATCTGTCCGCACCGACCATGTGGTATGCCGAGCCGTGGTGGACGAACTCGACCTCCTCTGCGCTCTGGGGCGTTCCGCCGTCCGTTCAGACGGTGGACGGCCGCCGCACTGTCTTTTTCGGCGGCAAAAACTCCAGCCAGTGCATGCTGTTCTGCAAAGACGGGAAGACGGCGAAGCTTTCGGGCGTTCGCGATGTCTTTCTTGTGATTGGAGTGACGAACTGTCTCGGTCTTGTGCTTGGCCATTACGGTGACCCTGGCTCGCCGTTCTTCAACACTGAAGTGGAGACTTGGCCCGTCAAGCGTTTCCACTATCCGCGCAACGATGTTGGCGTCGACAGCTATGTGGCGCGGTTCTATCTCGACGGAATGCGTTTCGATCCGTTCACCGTCGGGCCGAAACGTGGTTTCCAGCTGTACGAACGCCATCATGTTGAGGACATACGTGCAGATACGGGTGCGATGGCGTTTTTCACAGGATACAGCGACAAGAAATCATGCGAGGGCGGCGACTATTTGTGCGAAGCCGTCATTTTCACGAACCGCCTCACCGAGGTGGAGCGTCTCGACGTGCGGCGGTATTTGATGGCGAAGTGGGGTCTTCCTCACGTGCAGCGCACAGAGACGCCGATGCAGAGGAACTACGCGACATTCGCCACATCATCCAACGCCACGGTCGAGGTGACGGTCGACGGCGCGGACGCAATGGACGACATTCGCCTTTCCGGCGAGGGGACGCTCGTCAAGAAAGGCTCCGGTACGCTGACGCTCGGGCCGTCCGATGCCGTTCCGTTCAGCGGTACGCTCAACCTTGAAGATGGTGCAGTCGCGACACGCGGCGGACGCATCCCGTCCGTCAGGCTTGCTTCGGGCACTCGGCTCACCTCTCGCGAAGTCAACACCTCGTCCGCCGCGCCCGATACGTCGGAAGGGCAGTCTGCCGCCGCAACGACGGTGACGATGCACGGTGATGCAGGCGACGGCACGGTCGTCAAGGACGGAGCCGGGCCGGCGCGTGTACGCTCAATCGCATCGGATGTGAAGCGTCTGAAGGTGACGGAAGGGCAGCTTGTGCTGGATTCCGGGAACGCAGCGCATACGTTTTCGCCCGCAAGCGCCGTTTCGGCGACGATTCCGAACCACGATTTCGAGCAGCGTCCCGCGAACCTCTATCGGAGCGACCTCCCCTATGCCCAATCCTACAAGCTGGATGCCGCTTCTGGGTGGACGGCACTGAACGGAGCGTCCGATGCCGTGGTGCTGACATCCGTGCCGTCGTCGTTCGGAGACAAGTGGGGAACGTGGTGTTCGCATCCGTGTCCGCAGGGGACGAACGTGCTGTATCTCATCAGCAACGCGGGGGCGTACACGACGGTGACATTCCCGGCGGATGGCTATTACCAGGGCAGCGTGCTGGCGTCCGTTCGCTGGCGCGACGATGAGCCAAAGTATTCGCCGGTTGACGTGTTCCTTGGAACCGACCTCAGTTCGACGAACGTGATCGGGACGGTTGTCGGCGCGATGAAAAACAATGCCGCGCAGGACTTCCGCCGGTACTATTTCAGGACGCCGTATGTCGAGGCCGGCAAGGCGTATGTGTTCGGCGTCAAGAGCCGGGAGAAGGTGGATGCCGGCATCGCCTTGGACGATTTCCGCCTTGACCTGATTCCGGACGGAGAAAGCCAGCAGGCGGCCTACAAGATTCCGAACGGGGACTTTGAACAGATCGGGCCGATTGCGCATATGTGGCGTTTGACAAACGGATGCACGGTTGCGGGGTGGACGTTCTGCGACTGGTTGGTGAAGTCCGTGCCGGCTGTGGCGGTTGCGTTGCCCTCCACGATCTGCGGAAGCGGACGGCTGTTCTCGGCGGCAGATGTCGTATGGAACTCCGTTCAGATGGCGCTGGCGTCAAATTCATGGATCGAGACGACGTTCACGCCGCCGGCCGGAACATATTGGCTGCGCGGACGGATGGCAGACTGGCCGGCAAATTGGGAAGGGACCACGCTTGCTGCTGTTGGCGCAACAATCCGGGCGACAGTGACGCGGAGCGGCACGACGATCGAGCTTGGTTCGCAGGTCGCTTCGAGCCATATGCTTTCGGGGTGCGTGTGGCCGAATGCGTTCACTGTCGACGGTGCAATGCCGGTGACGCTGCGCATCGAGCAGGCGGGCAATAACAGCGTTGCGCTCGTGGATGACTTTGAACTGGTAGCCGCAATGACGGATGAACTTCTTGCCGATACGTCAACCGAGGACAAGACAAAGTGGAATCCGCTCAACCCGGCGGCGCCGAAACTCGTTCCGGATGGAGCCCAAAGCGGCTATCTCCGGGATTATGACGGCATTGTGACGGTGAATTCGGTTCAGGAGCCGTTTGTAAAGTATTGGGGGCACAACCGCTTCGTTGGAGACCGGTACATCTTTCTTGCGCAGAACGGCGGAATGCAGCAGGCCGTGACAATTCCGCAGTCTGGAATCTACAGGCTCACGTACCACGAACGTTCTCGCGTGACGCCGAGCAACGGCGGCAATCCCGTTCGCGCATGGATCCGAAGCGAGGATGGTTCGTACACCAACTTCATCTCGAAGTCTACGCGCTACATCTGCACCAACTTCGTCGAGCACTCATTCATGTTCAATATGCCGTCCGCAGGACGCTATGTGTTGGCGTTCCAGGGCGCAGGATACAACTGGATGACCAATCCGAAAGAGGATCTTGAAGCGTTGGTTGACGGCGTTTCGCTCAAGCATGTCGCGCAGACGCCGGCTGATGTTCCGGACGTGCCGGCGCGTATGCGCATCAGCGTGTCGGAAGGGGCGATGCTGGCTCTCGACTTCCCTGGTACGATACACACCGGCACGGTCACTCTTGGCGGGAGGCGTGTGGTTGGGCGCATCGATTCCTCGACGCACCCGGACTTCATCTGCGGGATGGGAGCCATCGAGGCGAGGCCCGAAGGCGCAGTGATCGTAATCAGATAGTGCACCGTCGATGCGTTTCGGCGGAGAAGGGAAGATTATGACAAGCAGGTTCTGTGTGGCCGCAATTGCGGTCTGCGCATCGTCGTTTGCGGTGGCGGATGTTGTGTTCGACGCCTCAAACTCATTCGGCGGCATTCGCGCAGCGAGATCGTGCGCGGTATCAATCAAGGGCGGAACGCTTCGCGTGACGGATATCGAACGCGATCCGCAGCTTGCGTTTCCTCCAATGACGATTGACCCGTCGGAGATAGATACGCTGGAATACCGGTACCGCGCAAGCGGAACGGGGAAGGTCTCAGGACAGCTGTATTACTGGACTGAGGGCGGCAACGCATCCGACCACAGAAGATGGGCGCTGCCTGCGCCTGTCGCGGACGGACAGTGGCATACCGTCTCGCTTGGGCTGAAGGCCATCGCCAACCGGGCGAGCTGGCTCAACGGCGGCGTGATCACGGGCCTGAGGTTCGACCCGACTGATGCGGCAGGCGGATCGATCGAGTACGAATACATCAAGCTGAAAGGCTCATCCGCAAAGGCGGCCGTAAAGATTCCGGCGTGGCACGGAAAGCTTGATGCTCCTGAATGGCCAGAAGTCGAGCCGAAGTACTACAACCATGCAGATGATCCCGCGTTTACGGTGAAGGGGGCGTATTTCAAGGGACGCTTTGTGTCGGCGGCGGCCGATGCGGCCGGGAAGAAAAGCGGCAGGTTTCAGTTGCGGCGGCGGTTCTCGCTGAAAGGTGCGCCGTCCGACGCCTGGCTCCAGGGCATGGGCGACAACCGGGCGACGTTCTCCGTCAACGGTCGCGTCGCAATGCGTACGAGATATCGCCATGGTCTTGCCGAAAACGTGTCCGCACGCGAAAACGTGCTGCCGCTCCTGAAGTCGGGCGAGAACGTCATGACGGTGGAGTACGAGACGGACAAACTGTTCGAATACTCCGTGCCTCGTACTTTCCCGGGCGGCATTGCCGCCGAGCTTTTCATATCATATCCTGACGGAACACACGAACGAATCGACACGGATGGCCTGTTTGAATCCTCCGTAGACGGAAAGGAGTGGACGGGCGTCGTTCTGTCCGCGCTGCCGCCCGCTCCGCCACGCGACACGCGGCTTCAGTACTGCGACTTCGAGCATCCGCAGACGTTCCTCGGCGGCGGCCCGGAAGCGGATCGGGTGAAGGCGGGCGAGACGGTCATGCTGCGCTATTCGTTCGAGGGCGCAGCGCCCGAAGGGGCGTTCCCTGTTCGCGTGGCGCTTACAAAGGGTGCGTCTCTGTGGTGGGACGAAGAGATGGAGATGTCCTCCTCCAACATCGTGCGGATGGCGAACGGACGATGGCGGATGGATGTTCCGTTTGTCGCACCTCTTTACATCCATGCCGGCGACTACGAGATTTCGCTTGAATCCAACTCCATCTACTGCCGCAGGGGCGGACGGATGGCCGGGAGGCTGGCTGTCGTTGCGGCGGACGTAATTCCGGGCTTTGAAAAGCCGGTTGCGGCGGAGATGAAGAGGATTGCGGGATGTCCTGCGGTGCATATCGACGGACGTCCGCTCCCGATCCTGTGGGGCGGGAGCGCCTACGGGAAGCGCGTCGACCGTCTTCCGCGCCACAGCGATATGCCGCTGACGGTCGTCACGGCATATATGCCGAACTACAAGGAGTGGCATCCGCAGATGGGCGTATACGATTTTGCGGCATTTGATCGAACTGCCGAGAAGTTCCGCCGCACCAACCCGGACGCATATTTTGTGTGGGATCTGCAGCTGTATCCGCCAGACAACTTTGCGCTCCGGCATCCGGACGATATGTCCGCCGACGACAAGGGCGACCGTTCGCCTGTTGCGCGGTTCAGCTGGAGCTATGCGTCGAAGCGCGGCATGGATGAAATCAAGGAGATGGCCGAAAAGGCGATAAGGTGGCTTGAGACGTCGCCGTACGCCAACAGAATCATCGGCTATCGCGTCAATTCCGGACACACGATAGAATGGCTCGGATGGGGTTCGCGGCCAGGACGCGCACGTGACTTCTCGCCGGTGGGCAAGGCGGCGTTTGCGAAGTTCGCGGCAGAACGCTACCCGTCGCTGAAGAATCCGCACGTGCCGACGCTTGAGGAACGTCGCGCCCTCGATGCGCCGAATGACATCCTGTGGGATCGAGAGCGCCATCTGAACGCCATCGCCTACATGGAGTACGCTTCGTGGATAATCGCGCAGGACGTGCTTGAGACGTGCGGACACGCCAAAGCGGTGCTCAAATCGCTTGGACGCACGAAGCTCGTCGGAACGTACTACGGCTATACGCACTATTTGAACATAACCGGGCGCGACATATGGCGCGGACACTTTGCGCTTCAGGAGATACTCGACCGCAGCAACGGTGCGATCGATTTCCTAATTTCGCCGCTCAGCTATTCGCAGCGGCGGATCGGTGATACGTACGGCGACATGAAGCCGTTCGCAACGATGTCCGCCGCCGGAATCCTGCCGGTCAGCGAAGACGATTCGCGCACACACAACAGGATCTTCCCTAAATGGCACGGCTTCAATCAGACTATCAATCCGTTCCAGACCGAGGCGCTGGTTCGCCGGAACGCATCCATTTCGATGTGCCGCCGCACCGGTATATATTTTCTCGGGCTTTCAGCCGGGTACGATTTCTGTTCGCCGGAATGTTCGGCGGCCGGGCGCGACATCCTGCCCGTGCAGAGGCTCTGCCTTGAAAACGGCGTCGGCCGCCATGCGGAGGTTGCGCTTGTCGCAAGCGAAAGATCCGTATGCGCCTCGCCCGACCTCGGCGACATCCCGCTGTCGGAGACGGGACGCTGGGAGCAGGAGTATGCGCCGGACGGAACGGTCACGCATCGGCCGGAGAGGACGTCCCTGATGAACGAGGAGATATTTGGGCGCATTCAGACGAAGTTCGCCCGCTCCGGTGTTCCTGTGGATCTGCTGCTCGCGGAAGATCTGGTGAAGCGTCCGGGCGACTACCGGCTCTACGTGTTCCTCAACCAGTTCACGTATGACGACGGGACGCTTGCTGCGGTGAAGCGTCTTCGTGAGCGCGGCGCCACGATTCTCTGGCTCTACGCGCCCGGACGGATGAACGGAAGGTCGCTGGCGGGCATGAAGGAGCTGACCGGGATGGAGTTCGCGCAGATGCCTGGCCCGACGGTGCCGGGTGTGACCGTAAAGTCCGGCGGCAGATACATGGGAATGCCGTCCGCAAAGGTGGCGCAGGCGTTCTACCCCGTAAATCCGGGCGCAGTGCTGGGGACGTATGCCGATGGGCGGCCCGGCCTTGCGGCGTCAAAGGTCGGGCAGTCGCTTTCGTTCTTCTCCGGGACGTGGCAATTGGACGTGCCGTTCATCAAGGCTCTCGTGAAGAAGGCAGGTGCGCACGTCTACTGCGAATCCGACGATCCCGTGGAGGCGAACGACGCGCTCTTCACGCTCCACGCTCGGTCTCCGGGAGTGAAGACCGTGCGTCTGCCGCGCAAGGTGGCGGCCGTGGCCGACGTTTTTGGCAAGCGCGTCGTTGCGCGAGACACGGACAGGTTCACGTTCTCCGCGACGCTGCATTCGACGCATCTCTTCTACTTCGGTCCGGACGCCGAATCGCTTTGCGTCACACGATGAGCATACAGTCGCCGTAGGAGAAGAAACGGTACTCCTCCTTCACCGCGAACGCATATGCGCAAAGCATTCGTTCGCGTCCCGCCAGGGCGGACACCATCATCAGCAGCGTTGACTGGGGAAGGTGGAAGTTCGTCAGCATGGCGTCGCACACCTGGAACCTGTACGGCGGGTAGATGAAGATGTTTGAAGCCCCTGAGCCGGGGACGATCAGCGGCTCTCCCGGTGTGCGTTCGCGGTTGGCCACAGTCTCAAGCGTACGCACCGTCGTAGAGCCGACGCACACCACGCGGCCGCCGCGGGCCTTGCAGGCGTTGATTGCATCCGCCGTCTCGGGCGGGACTGTGAACGCTTCGAAATCCATGTGGTGATCTTCGATGTCCTCCGTCTTCACCGGACGGAACGTGCCTGGGCCTACATGCAGCGTCACGGCGCACCTGCGGACGCCCTTCCTTTCAAGCGCGGCGAATATCTCGTCCGTGAAATGCAGGCCGGCGGTCGGTGCGGCGACAGAACCCACGTGCTTCGCGTAGATCGTCTGATATCTCTCGCGGTCGGCAAGCTCCTCCTGTCTTGTCCCCTCGCGGTGGACGTACGGCGGAACAGGTGTGTGGCCGAACTCATCGAGTAGATCCATCAATGGGCGTTCGCATTCGAATGAGACCTTCCACATCCCGATGCCCTCCAGCTTCGAGATGAGACGCGCCTTCAGCTCTGCGTTCGGGCCGAACACGGCGACCTGTCCCTCGCGGCATTTGCGTCCCGACCCGATCATCACGTTCCAGATGAGCTTTTCGCCTCTCTGCGCTTCGCTTCCGTCATGTGCGTCAAGGGGAGCGGACAGGTCGGCTTCGGATTCCGGCGCAGCCGCGACCATCAGCAGTTCGACCTCGCCGGGCGTATCGGACCATGTGCCTATGAGACGCGCCGGGAACACCTTGGTGTCGTTCACGACCAGAAGGTCGTCCGGCGTGAGATACTCGACTATGTCCGAAATGCAACGATGCTCAATCACCCCCGTGTCGCGATGCAGCACCATCATCTTCTCGGTGCCGCGCCGTTCTACCGGATGCTGCGCTATCAGCCGCTGTGGGAGCGGATACCAAAACTGTCTCGCTTTCATTTGGTGTATTGTACCAAATAACGTCATGGCGCACTATGACGCAACGCAGACAATACGCAGTAGAACACGAAAAGCGATTGCGAAGGAAGGGTGGATTGCGCCAACTGGGGACATCCCCAATTGATTGGAGCCAGGTAACGGATTCGAACCGCCGACCTGCTCATTACGAATGAGCCGCACTACCAGCTGTGCTAACCTGGCCTTACCAAAAAACGGCGCGTATTGTACGAAATTCGCCCCTTGAAGTCAAGGGGGAAATTTGATAAAATCTCCGCCAGTTTTCTTTTAGAAATCAGGAGAAATAGAAATGGCCAATATCAAAGGCGGCCGTGCCGCCCGCAAACGCGATCGTCAGAACGCAAAGGCGAACAAGCGCAACTCGTCCGTCAAGACGCAGCTTCACGACGACCACAAGAAGCTCTTCAAGGCGGCCGATGCCGGCAAGAAGGAAGAAGCCGAGAAGAAGTTCAAGGAGTTCGTCAGCGGACTTGACAAGGCGGTCAAGAAAGGCGTGATCGCGAAGAACGCCGCGAACCGCCGCAAGTCGCGTGCGCAGCTCAAGATGAACAAGATGGCGAAGTAAACCAAGGGAGACAGCAATGGCTAAGAAGACTCTGCGTGATGTCGATCTCAAGGGCAAGCGCGTACTCATGCGCGTTGACTTCAACGTGCCGATGGCGAAGGACGGTTCCGGAAAGATCGCCGACGATACGCGTGTGCAGGCGGCGTTGCCGTCCATCAAGTATGTGCTTGAGCAGGGCGCGTCTCTGGTGCTGATGAGCCATCTTGGCCGTCCGAAGGGCAAGGGCTACGAGGCGGAGTTCTCGCTCAAGCCTGTCGCCGAGCACCTTTCAGTGTGCCTTGGCAAGCCCGTCGCGTTCGCGCCCGACTGCATGGCGGCGGACGATGTCGTTGCCGCCCTCAAGCCTGGCGATGTCGCGCTTCTTGAGAACACCCGCTTCTACAAGGCTGAAGACGGCAAGGTCAAGAAGGATGACGACAAGAAGGGCATCCATCTCACCGAAGAGGAGTTCCAGGCGAAGAAGGCCGAACTTAAGGAGAAGCGCGCAGCGATGGCTAAGAAGCTCGCCTCCTACGGTGACGTCTACTGCAACGATGCGTTCGGAACGGCTCACCGCGCCCACGCCTCCACCGCAGTTGTCGCCGACTATCTGCGCCCTGCCGTCTCCGGCTTCCTCCTTGAGAAGGAGATCAAGTTCCTTGGCGAGGCTGTTGAGAATCCGGTGCGTCCGTTCGTGGCAATCCTCGGCGGCGCGAAGGTCTCCGACAAGCTCAAGGTCATCAAGAACCTGCTCAACAAGGTCGATACCCTTATCGTCGGCGGCGGAATGGCCTATACGTTCCTCAAGGCGAAGGGCATGAAGATCGGCAACTCGCTGTGCGAGGATGACCAGATCCCGTACGCGAAGGAGATGCTTGAGGCCGCCCAGTCCAAGGGCGTGACCCTTCTGCTCCCCGTGGACAACGTGATCGCCGACAAGTTCCCTGCGGAGAAGGACGCATCTGACATCCAGATCAAGGAGTGCGACAGCGACATCCCTGACGGATGGATGGGTCTTGATGTCGGCCCGAAGTCGGTCGAGCTTTTCTCCAAGGCGATTGAGAAGGCGAAGACGGTTGTGTGGAACGGCCCGATGGGCTGCTTTGAGTTCGCTCCGCTCGCCAAGGGCACGTTCGGCGTCTGCGATGCAGTCGCGACGGTCAAGGCCAACGGCGGCATCTCGATCATCGGCGGCGGCGATTCCGTCAGCGCCGTGAAGAAGAGCGGAAAGGCCGCCGACATGACGCACATCTCCACCGGCGGCGGTGCGTCTCTTGAGTTCCTTGAGGGCAAGACGCTTCCTGGCGTCGCGGCTCTCGACGACAAGTGATGCCATCAGGTTGCGGGTCTGTGCCCGTGACAGAGGGGAAGGAGGTCGCGCAATGCGCGGCCTCTTCTCTTTTTCTGTCCGGACTATGGTTATGGTATAATCGCGCCTCAAAAAGGAATGGAGAACGATGATGAGCAGATTGACGATTTTTGTCGCCGCCTTTGCGGTCGTGCTGTCGGCGAGCGCCGACATTGTGTTCGAGAATTCGCGGTTCGTGCTGACCGTGGGCGATGATGCCGTGGCGAAATCGCTGCGTCTCAAGTCGACCGGCGAGGAGCTGCTCGATCTGCGCGACCCCACGCCGCTTTTTTCGGTGACGCAGCCGCGTCCGTTCAACAACGAGATAAAGCTCGCCTACCCGAATGCCCGCACCACATATCCGGCGAACCGCATACGCAGGGACGGAAACCGCCTGACTGTTGGATTTGAGATTGCCCCCTACGAAGCCGCTGTTGATGTGAAGATCACGGACGACTACATTGCGTTCACTCTTGCGGACTTCATCATCACCGAAAAGTCGTATCCGCTCTGCCCCACGACGACAGTTCCGCTCGACTTCACCGCGCCGCCGGTCGACGAGTTCCGCATTGTGCAGCTGCCGATCCGCAACCGCGCGAATTTTGGCGAATGGTTGAATGTCCAATGGGATGACAGAGCCGCAGTCGGAATATTCTCGACCTCGGAACACGCGCTCGTCACGGCTGAAAGGCGCAACGGCTACCGCATGATGGGTGCGTATGCAGACCGTTCCGTGAAGTTGCGCGGTGTCGGTGCGGCCCTTGTGGCAGACGTCGGCGGCGATGCGATACTTGACCGCGTGGATGCGATTGAACGCGACTACGGACTTCCTCGCGGCGTCGCAAACAGGCGCAATCCGCTCGTCAACGCATCCATATACTTCGCCAGCGGACTGAATCCGTCAAACGTCGACAGGCACATCGCCGCCGCGAAGAAGGGCGGTTTCCGCCTCATGCTGCTCAGCGCATCACTGTTCATGAAAGGCGACTGGTCGTTCAACGCCGCTTACCCCAACGGATTCTCCGACGTGAAGGCGCTGCTGGACAAGATTCACGCCGCAGGCATAACTCCCGGAGTGCATGTGCTGCATACGTTCATCGGACAGTATTCGCCGTTCGTGAAGGGCGGCGCGGACAGGCGCATTGCGCTGCGCGAGCACTACACTTTGGCGAGGCCGGTGGACGCCACTGCCACGGAGGTGTATGTGGACGAGAATCCGCACAATGCCGAGCGCAGCCCGCGCTGCCGGATTCTCAAGTTCGGTAAGGAGCTTATGACCTATGAAGGGTTCACGACCGAACGCCCGTACAAGTTCACAGGGGTGAAGCGCGGACACCGCGAAACGCCAGTCTCTGCGCATGAGGAAGGTCTCATCGGAGGAACGGTGTGGGTTTGCGAGTACGGCGGCAACGACTACTACCTGAAGCAGGATAGCGACCTGCAGGACATCCGCGCCGAGATGTTCGGGAAGTTCTGGAAGGCGGGTATGCGCTTCGTGTACTTCGACGGATCAGAGGGGGTGCAGCCGCCGTATGCGTTTCATGTCCCGAATGCGCAGTATCGCATGTGGAAGAGGCTCGATCCTCAGCCGATGCTTGGCGAGGGGGCGGCAAAGGCGCATTTTGGATGGCATATGCTTTCCGGCGCAAATGCGTTTGACGTCTTCGCCCCAGAGGAGTTCAAGGAGAAGATTGTGGAGTATCCGCTTGCAGAGGCGCCGCTCATGCGGCGTGACTTCACCCGCGTCAACTTCGGGTGGTGGGGGTTCTGGGAGCCGGGGGCATCGATACGCGGCGTCCGTACAACCGGTGTGCAGATGGACATGTGGGAGTACGGCACGTCAAAGGCCGCCGCATGGGATTCGCCGGTCTCGGTTCAGATGCGTCTCGATGCGATGGCTAAGCATCCAAGACTGAACGACATCCTTGAAGTGATGCGCCGCTGGGAGGATGTGCGGGCGAACGGATGGCTTACGGCGGAGCGCAAGGCAATGCTTCGCGATCCATCGAAAGAATACCATCTCTATCAGAACGATCGCGGGGGGTACGAACTCCTTGAATGGCGGCAGATCCGCGTCGCCGGAGGCCTTGATGCCGATGTGCGCGCATTCCTGTTTGAACGAAACGGAAAGAGGGTTGTCGCGTACTGGCACACGAAGTCCGCCGGTACGCTGCGTCTTGCCGATGGATTGCCCGCCCTTGAGGCGGAAGGTCTCAAGTACTGGGAGACAGATCTGCCGAAGGAGAAGGTTGAGGCGGCGTTTGCCGCCGCGCAGATCTGATCTTCGCAGCCAGGACGGACATCCGGTTTGCGTTGGATGGCCGTCCGTTCATTGCGGTCACAGGCTTGCTATCGCCGACAGGATTTCGGGAAGCATCTGCTTCTTGCGGGAGAGGACGCCGGGTAGCGAGAAGAGACCGTTTTCCATGCGCCGCCACGGGAGTGCGCGGCGTATGTTCTCTGCGCCGCTGAACATCAGTTCTGAGTTCCCCCGTCCGGGATCGGTGATGAGAAGCGCGGCGAAGTCTAAGCGTTCCGTCTGACATATGCGATCCAGCGCTGCCTGCAGCGTGGCCTGCTGGCTGTGGAAGAGGGCGAGGTTAGGCTCTTCGATCTGAGCAAGGGAGAAGTGGTATCCGACTTCAGTATACGTCTTGCGGTCGGAATCGATTGCGTTCTCCGGCGAAAGCGTGTTCAGCGCAGAGCCGACGGACATCATGCCGTCCATGAGCGCCTTTGCCGTCTCTCCGGAGATCTTCTCAAGCCATGCGGCGATGGCGGTGTCGGAGTCGGTCGTGGTGGGAGACTGGAACAGCAGTGTATCGGCTACAATCCCAGCAAGAAGGATTCCCGCGACAGCTTTTGTCGGACGGATTCCGGATCCGCGGAACATCTTCGATACGAGTGTGCAGGTTGATCCGACCACGTCGGCCGTGTAGCGTATCGGCTCCGGGGTGGCGGCGAAGGAGATGCGATGGTGGTCCACGACCTCGATGACGGGTATCTCCTCAAGTCCTGGAATGCCCTGATCCGTTTCGTTGTGGTCAACGAGTATCATCCGGTATGGAGGCGTTTCGGCAAAGGCGCGTTTCAGGAGTGTGCCCATCAGCTTGCCGTTTTCGTCAATGACGGGGAAATGGTTGCGTGGACTGCGGAGGACTGCGGCCTTGATGTCGTGTATGCGGTCTTCCGCCTGGAGGATCTGTGGATCGGAGTTCAGCGGCGCGTCGCCGGTCGGACGCGTCAGGTCATCCTTTGCGATGAAGAGAGAAAGCAGCTTCGCCGGTGAGAGCATCCCGCAGTATGAGCCGTCCTTTGCGGCGACGGGCAGGGACGACTCGCCGCTTGCCTCAAGTTCGCGCAGCGCATCGATCAGCGGCATCTCGGCGGAGATGATCGGCACTTGAGGTGACATGAGATCGCGAACGCGCAGGTAGACGTCGCTTTTGCACGGTGGCGGTGTGACACCGAAATGGTCGAACACCCACTTTACGCGGTCGGGCATCTGTCCGGGGCATATCGCCTCGACATTTGTCCATCCTCTGCTGCGGCGGAGTTCTGCCAGCGCATATGCGCTTGTGATGGAGTCGCAGTCGGGATTGCGGTGTCCGCTTATGTAGACTTTCAGGTTGTGCATGATCGCCTTTCAAGTGAATGACGCATAGTATAGCAGAATTGTGCAACATCCTGTGATGGAGACATTTTCCGATTCGTCGATTCGCCGATACGCTGATTGTTCGATTGCGGTCGTGTGCATTCAGCCATGACTGCATGAGGTTGTTTTCATCTCGCACAGCGTACGCAGATGGGGATATGTTCTTTTGACAAGATTGACCAGATTGCTTTTCGTCTATCTACCCACTAACCACTACCCACTACCC
>CAYTWE010000053.1:0-13274 GCA_964440985.1 uncultured Lentisphaeraceae bacterium
TTGAACAAAGAATAAGCAGAATTGTCACCTGTCAAAGTGACTTTTCGTTTTTCTGCCTCTCTGCAAGTCGCCTACGTGGATGTGCTATAATCATCCTACAAATTCACAACTAAACGGAGAATGGCGATGAACGGGAAAATACTGTGCGCCGCGCTGATCACAGCGGGCGCGTGGATTGCGGAAGCGAAGGTCGAACTGGGAGTGCCGTTTACGGACGGCGTTGTGCTGCAGCGCGGACGCGAAGTCCCCGTGTGGGGTATGGCGGACGCTGGCGAGAAAGTGACGGTGACGTTCGGGGCGCAAAGCATGGCAACGACGGCCGGTGCGGATGGTGCATGGTGCGTGAAGCTCGCGCCTATGGAGGCGTCATGTACAGGGCGCACCCTCAAGGCAAACGATGCGGAGGCAAAGGACGTCCTCGTCGGCGAGGTCTGGTTCTGCGCAGGGCAGTCCAACACGGAACTTCCGCTCTGCGGAGGCAATCCGCACTTCCGCGATGCGAAGGGTGCACTGCGCGCAATGATGACGCGCAAGCCGCTCGTGCGTTTCTGCCATCAGAGCAACTACAGGATATCGGCTACACCAAAGAAGACGCCGGCGAAACCCGTCCAATGGAAGACGTTTACGCCTGAAAACCTGCTGCGCAGCAGCTTCTCCGCGATGGGCGTCTACTTCGCGCTTGAGCTCCACAACGCCCTCGGCATTCCCGTCGGCATCATCGGCACGTACTGGGGCGGAACGCGCATCGAGCCGTGGACGCCCGCAAGCGGATTTGCGACAGTGCCGTCATGCGCGGCGGAGGGAACGCGTGAAATCTTCGACGCGGCGATGTTCAACGCGCAGAAAGACGCAAAGAAGACTCCGTTCAGTCGCTTCCAGGATCAGCCACGCGTCCTCTGGAACGAGATGGTAGAGCCGTGGACGCCGTTCGCGATCAAGGGCTTCATCTGGTATCAAGGCTGCTCAAACGCAGGCGAAGGACACGGCTATGCGGCCAAAATGCACGCGCTCTACAACGGCTGGGCCAAGGAATTCCGCAACCCCGACCTCAAGCTCTACTTCGTTCAGCTTGCGCCGTGGGGATATGACAAGATTGCGGCAATCCAGGAGGGGCAGGCGATCTTCGCCGCCGCCGAGAAGAACGCGGGCATGGCGGTCATCAACGACTGCGGCAACTTGGCGGACATCCATCCGAACGACAAGGAAACTGTCGGTATGCGCCTCGCCGCTCTCGCGCTCAAGCGCGATTACGGATTCACCGACATAAAGGCCGATTCGCCCACGCTGAAAAGCTGGAAAATCGAAGGCGACAAATTCATTCTCTCGTTCAACGACGCCGAGGGCTGGTATCTCTACAATCCGGACTGGTCGGTTGCGAACGGCTTTGAGATTGCAGGCGCGGACGGAAAGTTCGTCCCTGCGAAGATTGACAACCTCAAACTCAAGGAAACCAAGCGCTATCACAGCAACGGCGTCATTGAAGGACGCGACCTCGTAATTCGTGCTGATGGTGTCGCTGAGCCGAAAAAGCTCCGGTACCTATTCTCTCCTCCGTGGTTCGGTTCGCTCTACAACGAAGCGGGGCTGCCGCTTGGTGCGTTCCACATCGGCGACTGACTTCGGCGATAATTTTGGCGGCCATCCATTCCATACCCTGACATGGAATGGATGGTTCGCTGATTTTATGCACAAGCATAACATAACATCTTGCAAAAAGAATGCGGTTTATGTATAATACGCACTCGTTTAAAGAACAAGTGGGTGCGAAAGCCCCAATACACGAAAAGAGAACAGAGATGAAGAAGCAAGTGAAAACCGCCGCAAAGCCCGCGACGAAGAAGACGGCCTGCATCTGCAAGGCCACGAAGAAATGCGCGGCTACGAAGCCTGCGCTCAAGAGCGTCACGTTCACCGTGCACGCTGAGGCCGGCCAGGATGTCCGTCTGGCGGGATCCTTCACCGACTGGGAGACGAAAGCGAAGAAGATGACGTTCAAGAAGCAGAACGGCATCTATTCGGCAACCGTCAAGCTCGCCCCCGGCGAGTACCAGTACAAGTTCATCATCGGCGACAAATGGGCGACCGATGACCAGAACACAGAGTTCGTGCCGAACGACAAGGGTACGTTCAACTCCAAGCTTGTGGTCAAGTAAAGCCTTGAAACACAAGCGGATTCTGCGGCAACTGCGCAGGATCGAAGAATCCGACCAGGTCTTCAAGCCTGGTCGGTTTTTCTTTTACGCGGATTCCGAGCGTTCCGGCAAGGTATCCAATGATCTTCTCACGGGGAACGCCGTCGGCACGGTATGCAGAAATGCGGGTGTCTCCATGGCGTTTTGCGAGACGGCGTCCGTCCGGACCGACAACAAGCGGCACATGGAAAAAATGCGGTTCCTTAAGGCCAAGCGCACGGTAAAGCAGCAACTGCTGCGGAGTGGCCGGAAGGAGGTCGTCACCGCGAACGACTTCAGTGATGCCCATTGCAGCGTCATCTACAACCGCCGCAACCGCATACCCTGCGCCGTGTTCGTCACGTGCGAGGGGAAAATCACCGAGTGTGGACGAAACATCCATTGAATACCGTCCCGCGAAGCCGTCCTGGAATTCGACGGACGTACCGGCAGGTGTCCTGAACCGCCAGCACGGCAAGCGGTCGCATCCGTTCGCCCGCATATGCGATACGGCGGCATTCCAGTCGGAGAAGCGTCCTCGGCACGTTCCGGGATAATGCAGCTGTTCGCCGTCATGCGGTGCAGACTGCACGGTTTCAACATCCTTGCGCGAACATACGCACGGATAGGCAAGCCCCTTCCGCACAAGGCTTTCCATCGCAGCTGCGTAAAACGGACGTCTCTCGCTCTGGACATGCACCTCGTCCCAATCGAATCCAAGCCAGCGCAGATCCTCGATCGCCTGCTCCGCCGCGCCGCTCTTGTGCCTTGGATGGTCAAGATCCTCAATTCGCATGACAATGCGTCCGCCGGCCTGTCGAGCGCGAAGCCACGCAACCATGAAGGTGCGCACATTGCCGAGATGCAGAGCACCCGTCGGACTTGGAGCCAGCCTTCCGACGTATCCGCCCATTTCAGGCCGTCTCCCGCGCCGCCTTCTTCTCTTCGCCCTTCACGAACTCGCGGATCCGCTGGAACACGGCGTAGAGCGGCGGCACGAACACAATGCCCACAAACGTCGCCGCCAACATTCCGCAACAGGTGCATATGCCTATCGCTTTCATGGCGGCAGCGCCAGCGCCGGACGCAAAAACGAGCGGCAGCACACCGAAGATGAAACTCCACGCCGTCATCATTACGGCACGGAAGCGAAGGTCACCGCCGCTTATCGCGGCATCGGCTATGCTCTTTCCGCTGAAACGCTCCTGGCGAGAGAACTCGACCATGAGGATTGCGTTCTTCGCCGAAAGCCCAATCAGCATCACGCATCCAAGCTGAGCGTAGATGGACAGCGGAGTGTCGGTGAGCCACAGTCCGAACAATGCTCCCGCAAGAGCCACGACAACCGAAAGCATCACGCTCACGGGAATGTTCCACGATTCGTACTGAGCAACAAGGAAGAGGTAGGCGAAAAGCATCGCCGCGCACATGAGCCACAGCAGTTTTCCTTCATTCTCCTTCTCCTGAAGCGCCACCGGCCCCCACTCGACAGCATAGTCTTTCGGAAGCGTGATTGAAAGTATGAGATCCATGATCTTCGACGACGGAACACCGTCCGCCGGTGTGACGTCAACCCACGCAGCCAGCATCTTGTTGTAGCTCATCGTCTCACGCGGGCCTGCGGTGTACACGACCTCGCCTATGGACGAAAGCGGCACAGCCTCGCCGTCGGTTGTCGGAATGCGGATGTCAAGGACGTCATTTATCGAACCGCGCCTGTCCGGGTCGTTCTGAAGCTTCACCTCGTAGACGCCGCCTTTGAGGTTGAAGTCATTCACGTAGTAGGAGGCGAGCTTGTTCTGAAGCGTCTGGAAGACTACTTTCGGAGTGAGACCAAATGTTTCGGCCTTTCGCCTGTCAAGTTTGAGTTCAAGTTCCGGGGTGGAGGCGGTGAAGCCGTGCACCGCAGACTTCACGAGCGGACTCGCGGAAAGCTTGGCCACAAGGTCGTCTGCAACCTCAAGAAGCTCCACCGGTTCCTGTCCGGCGATTGCGCAGAGGTTGAATCCCACGCCGCTCGATCCGCCCAGGCCCTTGATTGCCGCAGGCTGCGCCAGCACGAACTGTCCGGCGTAGAGCGTCTCGGCACACTCGCGCACCTTCTCCATGATGTAGTCGATCTGCGTCTCAGGCGTCTTGCGGAGATCCCAGTGGTCAAGGCGCACCAGTACGTCCGCCAGGTTCTCGCCGCTGCCCCACAGCGAAGACTTGCCGCAGGTGGATGAGACGGACTGCACACCGGGAATGTCCTTCACCCGTTCATGGAATTCGTCGATGACCGCAATCGTCCGCTCAAGCGTCTGCCCTTCCGCGAGGCGGCATCGCACCTGCACATATCCGCGATCCTCCTTCGGAAGGAATGCGGTCGGGACGCGGCCGGAAACGAACCACAGCGCCGCAGATACGCAGCCAAAGAGAATGAGCGTAAGCAGTCCGCGCCTCACAAACAACCGGACAAATCCGAGATACGTCTTGCGGGACATGTCCAACGTCCAGTTGAACGGCGCAAAGAGGCGGCTGCCCTTCGCGGACGGCGGTTTGAGCAGATAGGCGCACAGAACGGGGGACAGCACCAGCGCCACTACGGACGACAGAGAGAGGGCGATGCACATCGTGACTGCGAACTGCACGTACATCATGCCGACCATTCCCGAGTAGAACGCAAGCGGAAGGTAGCAGGCGAGCGTCACCAGTGTCGTCGCAATGACGGCGCCTGTGATCTGCTCCATCGATTTGGAGGCCGCCTCCTTTGCGGACAGTCCCTCCCTGACCATCAGCGCCTGCGTATTCTCCACGACGACGATTGCGTCGTCCACAAGCGATCCGATCACAAGTATGAGCCCGAACATCGTAAGCACGTTCAACGTGCATCCGACCGGGTACAGGAACGTGAACGTTCCGAGAAGCGAAACCGGAATGGCAATGGATGGAATCAGCGTTGCCCGCCAGTCCTGCAGGAACAGATACGTGATGAACACCACCAGTATCAGCGCCATTATGAGCGTGTTGAACGTCTCCTTCAGGAATACGAGAGTGAACGCAGTCGTATCGTCGGCCAGAACACCTACGACGCCGGCAGGCATTCGTGCGATCCACTTGTCCACCTCCGCCTTGACGCGCTCCGCCGTCGCGACGGCGTTCGCTTCTGGCGCCTTGTACACGCTCAGCCATACCGCAGGGTTCTCGTTGAAGCGCGAACGGATCGTATATCCGCGGCAGCCAAGCTCGACTCGCGCAACGTCCTTGACCAGCACCTGGGCCCCTGTGTCCGGGTTGGTGCGGATGATTATGTTCTCGAACTCCTCCTTGGTCTTCAGACGGCCCTTCACGTTCAGTTTGAATGAAAGATACTTATTTGCATATTCACCGCCGACCGTTCCGGCGGCGGCCTGAATGTTCTGGGACTCGATTGCGCTCTTTATCTCCTCTATGGAGACGTTGAGTCCGGAAAGCCGCACCGGATCAAGCCAAATGCGCATGGCGTACGTGCGTCCGCCGCTCTCGACGAGCGCGACGCCGTCCATGCGGGCGATGGCGTCGGCGACCTGCTTCTCCACGTAGTTCGAGAGATCCATCAAGTCCATCTCGCGTCCATCGGTCATGAACATGTACATGACCATGCGGTCTTCCGGACTTTTCTTCACGGTGATGCCTGACTGCGTCACCTCCGTCGGCAATTTTGGCTCCGCCCGCTTGACGGCGTTCTGTACGTTCACCAAAGCGATGTTCGACGGAGTTCCGGGGCGGAACACGCAGTAGCAGTTGTAGGATCCTTTGGAGTTGCAGTTTGACTTGTAGTACCAGATGTCATCCACACCGTTTATCTGGTCTTCGATCACCATTGCGACGGACTCGTTCAGCACAGCCGCACTCGCGCCCGTGTACGTCGTCGACACGGTGATCGTAACAGGGGTTATGTTCGGATACTCTGATACCGGCATCTGAAGCAGGCTGAACGTGCCGCAGAGCGTTATCACAATCATGACCACCCAGGCGAGCCTCGGATGGTCGATGAATATCTGCGAGAACGACCTCTTCATCTCAGCGCTCCGATGCCGGGGTTACCGTCATGCCTTTTCTGACCTTGTGTGCGCCGTCTCCGACAATGCGCTCACCGACCGCCAGCCCCTTCTCGATGAAGAGCCAGTCGCCGGACATGTCGCCGCGGGCGATGGATCGCCGGGATGCCCTGTTGGCTTCATCAAGCACCCACACGTATGGCCCTTGCACGTCCTGAAGGATTGCCGTCGGCGGAATGGCCGGACGCATCACGCCCTTCTTCGTCGTGAGCGTGACCGTCACCGTTCCGCCGGGCTTGAGGTTGAACGCCTCGTTTTTGAAGCAGGCATAGACCTGCATCGTGTCCGTGCGCTCATCCGCTATGTTCTCCGTGTATTCGATCTCGCCCGGCTCCATGTACTCCTTGCCGTCCGAAAGCGCAAGCTTGACCACACCGTCCCGGCGAAGCACCCCTGTGGAACCTCCAAACATCTCAAGGTACTCGCGGTTCGATATCGAGAAACGCACACGGATCGGACGGTACTGCACGAGCGTGACAAGCGTTCCGGACTGCGTGGTCACGTAGTTGCCTTTGGTGAACGCCGTAGAGCCGGCCTTGGCGTTTATCGGCGCGGTGATGCGGCAGTGGCTGAGATCGTCCCGTGCCGATATCAGTTCAGCCTGCGCAGCGGCGTACGCCGCCCTTGACGAATCGCGCTGCGACAGCGCGTTGTCGACGGCGTCAAGGGACACCGCACGCGACTCCAGCAATTTCTTGTGACGTGCATATGAAAGCTCAGCATACGAAAGGTTCGCCTTGCACTCTGCAACCTTCGCCTCGGCGTTCTTCACCGCCGCCTCGTATTTCACGGGGTCAAGCCGATAGAGGAGCTGTCCGGCCTTCACCTCCGAGCCGTTCTCAAATCCCACCTCCAGAATCTCTCCGGAAACCTGCGGCACGACATTCACCTGCGCGACAGGCACGACGCGTCCTGGATACGTCCGCGTCTTGAAATCGGCGATCTCCGAAACCTGAGCCACCGGCAAAGTCATTGAAACGGCAAGAAATATGGCGCTGAACATTTCACTCTCCCGCTAAAAGCTGTCTGCCGCCTTGCTGCGCACGAGCACTGCGGCCTCCCTATCCGTCCCGCCCGTCTACGCAACGATGCCGGCAGCCCCAAAGATGGCAGCCTTCAGGTCATCGTATGCGTCGAACGCCTTGAGATCAGGATTGTCATTCTTGATCGCATCCGTCGACCTGAACAGGAATCCGGCCTTCGAGGCACGTATCATGGCAAGGTCGTTGAAACTGTCGCCGGCTGCGATTGTGTCGAAACCGCAGGACTGCAGTGCGCGGACTGTAGTCAACTTGGACTTGGGGCAGCGCATTTTGTATCCAGTCACCTCGCCGGACTGCGACACCTCAAGTTCGTTGCAGAAGAGCGATGGCCAACCGAGCTTCTTCATCAGCGGTCTGCCGAAAAGGTCGAACGTGTCGGAGATTATCAGCACCTGCATCCTCTCGCGCAGAGAGTCGAGAAAATCGCGGGCGCCTTCCATCGGCTCAATCTGCGAGATTACGGACTCAATCTCCCTGAAGCCGAGACCGTGCTTCTTCAGCAGCGCAAGTCGGTACTGCATGAGCTTATCGTAATCCGGTTCGTCTCGCGTCGTGCGCCGGAAATCCGGGATGCCGGTCTTCTCCGCAAACGCTATCCATATTTCCGGAACAAGTACGCCTTCAAGGTCGAGACAGGTTATGTGCATGGCTTATCAAGTTTGTTTTTGGTTCTGGTTTACGAAACGGTAAATTGATTTGTCTTCATGCGTCTATCCTACATGACATGCCACAATATGCAGAAGAAATGGCATATCGAACCGGCAAGCACGAACAGATGCCATATCGGATGATGGTACGGCAGACTTTTCCAAAGGTAGAAGATGCACCCGACCGTGTACAGCAACCCGCCAAGCAGAAGCCACATGAACCCTGTCGCGTGAAGCGCCTTGGCGAGAGGAACGATTGCGACAACGGCGACCCACCCCATCACGACATACGCCGCAGTCGATATGTACCGGCACTTGCCGGTGTTCCACACCTTCACAAGCACTCCGGCTATCACGGCAGCCCATTCCACGCCAAATATGCTCCAGCCAAGAACGGCATGGCCGCTTTCGCGCAGAGTGACAAGGCAGAACGGCGTATATGTGCCGGCAATAAGAAAATATATTGCCATGTGGTCGAGAATGTTCAGCACATCCTTCGCCGGTCTGTACGTCACGGCATGGTACGCGCTCGATATGGAGTACAGCAGTATGGCTGTCGCGCCGTATATGCAGGCGGACGTGATCTTCCATCCGAGATCCACCCCCGAATGAACGGCCTGCCACACCAGCAAAGCAATCATCGCCGAGCCAAGATGTGACCCGACGATGTGTATCACGGAATTAGCGACTTCCTCGCCAGCCGTGCAAGGTTTTTCCCAGGAAGTGACCATCAAGTCACTTGGCCGGGGCGGCTGGAGCCGTCGGCGTTTTCGCGGGTGACGGCATCTGCGCAGGTGCGGCAGGCTGCGTCGATGGAGCAGACGCCGGAGTGGCATCAGCCGCAGGGGCGGCAGGCAGCTCCGGTGCCGGCATCGCCGGTGCCTGCTGCGCAGGCGTCACCTGCTCAACGCCCGCCATCACGCTCTTGGAATGCACCGTTGACGTGAACCTTGCAAGCGCCAAAGTGTTCAACAGGAAAATGGTGCCGAGAATGACCGTACCCTTGATGAGCACATTGCCGGCATCCGCTCCAAACGCAGCTTCGGCGACACCTCCGCCTATCACACCGCCAAGCCCGCCCTCTTTGGGCTTCTGCAGCATGACAATGCCGGCGAGAAGCAGACAGACGCACACTTCAATTACATAGAGAAATCCAATAAGAATCGACATCTTCCAGTTTTCCTTTCAAAAAATTTAGCGTATTATACCAAATCGCACCACGCTTGCAAGTGCCGTCGAAGGTTCACCCTTATCCCGGATTTTCCGGGATAAGGGTGAGGAGTCCGCATTCTTGATATCCGAATGCAGGAACCGTCCTCCAAGGCCACCATCTGTACGCAACCATATATTTGCCATGGATTCCGCAGTATTCATGTCGAAGGATTGAATATCATGGCTTCGCAAATCGGTTTTCCCCGTTGGTGGCGACAACGCAGGAATGCCCTGCGCAAGATGAAAGTCCGTCATCAGACGGTTGTTCGCGGGCATCCTGTTCGCTCACATTTGCGCCATAGATGAATAAGACTTTGGCTTTCCCGGCATATAATGAGAAAGTCAATGCGAAGGCGGAAAGCAACGCCTGGACAATTCTCCTCATCGCCATTTCCGCATTCACATCACTCCTCAACTATTTTCGTTATTTTCGTATTTTGCAGAAATCTTCTGCGATGCTCCTGTGCAATCTCTTCACACAAGGCGTTGACTGTCCCTTTCTCTGCAAAATGCCACACAACCCAATCGTTCATGAAGATGCCTGCCGGTGCCATTGGCAACCATATGAGACGACGCAACTCCTCGGCCTTTGCCGTGGAGTAGATTGGCTTACCTTTGATTGATAAAACTGCCGAGCCATCGAATGTCAGAACTTCACCGGTTGGGACAAGCAAAAAAGTGTAGGCCGCTAGAATCCCTATCTTCTGCGCCGCATCAACGCTCGTTCCTGATTGACGAAAAGCAAACTCAATGTGATACGAATCATCGCCCATCTTTGCCGCATAGGCAACTTCCGAGAACATTCCTGTTGCGCGAAGCGCCTCCTCAATCTTTTCTCGCAAGCCAGACCATGTCGGAAATGCAACTTCATCGTCATCATCGCGTTCTATTTCAACGCTGACGCTGTAGGAAATCGGGACTTTGTCCTCTTGCGGGACAAAATACATGGAAACCGGCTTATTCTCGGTATAGCCAGCATCCCACAAGACACAGCCCGTCATAACCAGCGCAAGAAACGGTAGAAAGGAAATCCTACTTGGCATCCGCCACCTCCATTTTGACGACCCTGACGCCGTTCAAAAACGGTGCAATGTCCTTCCTGGTTCCAATCGGGACATCATTGACTTTAACCACAACCTGCCCTCGTCTAATGCCGTCATGTTCCGCCTGACTTCCGCGAAGAACCGCAAGAACACGAACACAAATCGGTTCATCCGGTTTTTCAGTTGGCAACCGTTTTGGGACAAACAAACGAACTCCATAGTCATTCGCAGGATCAACCTTCTTGAAAAACATCACATCATGACTGTAAATCTGGCGTTCGCGCTGCACAGGAACAGCGCTCATCGTTGTAGTGGTCGTTGTGGCGGAAAACGTTCTGCCATTGCTTATATTCCCATATGCATAGGATGTTGACGTAGAAGGAAGGAATATGACGGACGTATATTTCTGCGTTTCCTTATACCGGATGTCAGTCAAAGCAAGCGAGGCACTATGCTTCCTCGCCGTATCAACGACCATTGACAGAGCCGTATAGGGTGCTGTAAAAGAACTGTACCCGATTGAAACATACCCCTGCTCCATCAAATCAAGTACATCATCCTCCGTTGTGGCAACACGCAATTCCACATTCGCATCACCTCTCAAAAATTTATAGGAAGTGTTCTCAGCGATAGAGACATAGTACTTGTCATAATAGTTGGTCAGGCAACCAGAACATGTAGCCAGTGCCGTAAGGTAAAGAAAATAAAATCCCTTATGCATATTCATCCGTCCTAATTGAAATGAGCCGCGAGAAATCTATGGGAACTCATTCCGTTCTTACCTCCCTAATCTCTCCAATCCATTGTCTTCGCGAGCATATTCGGGATGACACATCTGAACGGCTTTCAGTAAAACAAAATTTACAAAAGCAACGGCTCCCTCTGCCATGTCAACCATACAAAGACCTTCTGATGGCGGCCCCATAGACATTTCCCTCCGGAAGGCTGACCGCCGAGAACGCCTCCTGTACCTTGTAGACGGTTGTACAATGCTCCTCTATTACATCCAAAGGTACGTTCGTCCCATCGACGACATCTTCGAATGGCATTGCGTAGTCGTAGGCGACAAAATGAATCGCGGCCGGTTGGCTTGGGAACGACGGAATCCTGTCCTTGCCGCCGAGCCGACTCAAAACGCGCCTGTAGATGGGGGTAGGAGAGACAAAATAAAGTCCCGTACGGCAGTGTTCTTCGCGTTGAAGGACTTGACCCTTGTAAATCAACTGAGGAATAATTCGTTTCGAAACGTTCTCCCAATTGAGGCCGACGGTATCAACTACGACTGAACGATTGCTCTTCAACGCCTTTTGTGCGTCACTGTACTTTCCCGTAGTATCAATTGTCTGCACTTCTATTGCCGTGAACTCCTTGAGTTCACCGTTACCGTCAAGACGCGCCAAAACCCAGTTGACGAAATATGAACCGGTTCCCTGACGTTGAGGCAGACGCAATTCACCGCCCCACCCATGTCCAAACACGGCAATCGCTCCATCTTCCTTTTTTGCCCTTTCCACCGCCGCACGTCCTGCGTAGAGGTTGAGTTTTACTTCAAAGGCCTCTTTGGCAATCGTCCTGAGCATCTTGTAGTCTTCGGCATAAATACGATTCGGACAGCAGATGACCGACGGAGATCCCGCCGTTTTCTGACGAATCGCACAAACCCCAGAAATTGAACGATCTCGTCCAAGCAACTTCGTACAGGACAACCCAAGGAATGGGCATTTCCTGTCGGCGACAGCCTTAAGTGCTTCATCAGACCCATCTTCAGCACGATAGCCGAAAAACTCCGAGATTGTTCCTGCCATTACGCATCCTCCTCGTCAAGAACCGCCTTGAGCGACACGCCGATTGCCTTTGCCAACAAGGGCGGGACGGCATTCCCGACTTGCGCAAATTGCTCCTGCTGTGATCCGTAGAAAATGTAGTGGTCTGGAAAGGACTGGCAACGCGCCGCTTCACGCACAGTCAAGGATCGGTCTTGGGAATAGTGGAAGTACGCCCCCCAGTGCGGATCGCATTTCGTCAATATCGTTGATGCAAGACCATCGGGCGAAAGCCGTCCATACCGTTTCGTGTGATCAGATTTTCTGGCAAGTTTCATGCCACTTGGCAGGAGATCGTGAGGAATGTCCGTCCAGTTTCCACCAGGCTTGATATGGCGAAGTCTCTGGAGGTTGATGGGAGACAACCGCGGAGCTTCGTGATTGTATACACCTGCGCTGCCACGCCGCACGGCTCGCTGAAAATCGCATTTTGGGTCAAATAGATAATTCTTGCATTCCGCGCCCTTAACTCCCGCTTCTACCGGCGGCAAATCTCCAATCGCGTCTTCGACAGAAACAAAATTGCCGGGGATATCCGCCGATGGAATTTTCAAGAGAGAACATCCGTCAAAAGTTGCGGTGAAGTTCGGACGAATTGGCGCATGGCAAACTGGTTCAGGGAACGCATTTGACGGCAGTTCTTTGCCTCGCAAACCAAGGATGATCGTACGCCAACGCATCTGGGGAACGCCATAATACGCCGCACCGAGAATACGGACATCAGCACCGTACCCAAGCTCCCCCAATGCATTCAGAATGGCATGAAGCGTATCACCGTCTTCAAATGAAACAAGCCCCGGCACATTTTCAATCAAAACCGCACGAGGTTGAAATGCGTCAACAAAACGCAAATACTCTTTGAACAGGTGATTACGTTGGTCTAAGATGCTGCGAATGGGGGCATTGATTGAAAAACCCTGACATGGAGGGCCGCCGGCAATCAAGGCCAGCTGCCCCTTCTTCATGCCAAGCCGACGACGAATATCATCCGCATCTAGTTTACGGATGTCCTGCGTCACCATCGTTGTACCCGGATGATTGCGCCTATACGTATCGGCGTATTGTGAAACGATCTCTGAAGCGAAGACGCCATGGAATCCCGCTTCTTCAAGGCCTTCAGACAAACCGCCTGCGCCTGAGAACAGGTCAATCATTGTGTACTTGATGCCATCGGCGAGTTTCTTGTTCATAAGATTCGGTCGCGAAAAATCCTCGTCGATCACATCGAAGAAATCCATCTGCACGGGGTTGTAGGC
>CAYTWE010000054.1:0-12999 GCA_964440985.1 uncultured Lentisphaeraceae bacterium
TTGTTTCCCCTTGTCTGAAACTGCGCCACGAGATATTACAACTTTCCATCTCTATCCATGAAGCCCACTTCGTCGGGCTCTGCGTCCTTGGTGTGATATAATGTGCCGATCAGTAACCATTGAAACGCAAGCAAAAAAGGAAATGACATGACATTGACGATGATGCCGTTGTTGGCTGTTGCTTTATGCTCGAACCCGATGACGACGCCGTTCGGCGACAAGGTGACGGCAGAAAATGCGTGGCGTGAATATCCGCGTCCGCAGATGGTGCGCTCGAACTGGACTTGCCTCAACGGATCGTGGGACTACGCAGTGACATCCGTCACAAACACGCCCGGACGGCCGGAGCGGTGGGACGGAAAGATCGTCGTGCCGTTCGCGATTGAATCAAAGCTTTCCGGCGTTGGCCGTCTGCTCGAAAGCAACGAATTCCTGTGGTATACGCGCACGATCGACTGCGTGAAGCGGCAGGGCGAGCGCATCCTCCTGCACTTCGGCGCGGTCGATTTCCGCACGATGGTGTACATCGGACACAACGAAGTGACGGATGCTCCGCACGAAGGCGGAAACAATCCGTTCACGCTTGACATCACGGACTACGTGAAGGACGGCCCGAACGAACTCACCGTGTGCGTGTGGGACCCCACCGAGGCGTTCGTCAATTCGCGCGGCAAGCAGTCGTTCGCCCCGGCGGGGTGCTTCTACACGCGAATGTCCGGCATTTGGCAGACGGTGTGGATGGAATATGTGCCGGAGACATACATCAAAGGCTATACGGTCGTTGCGGACATCGATGCCGGAACAGTCAGCCTGAAGTTCAACGTACACAGTCCAAAGTTCAGAGTTCCTGAGGTCGAGGTTTCGGTGGCCGGGGTCAAGGCGACGAGCGTGGACGGTGTTGCCACAGTCAAGATGCCCTCCGATTTCAAACTCTGGAGTCCGGAAGAGCCGAACCTCTACGATTTCACTGCGCGGTGCGGAGCGGATAGCGTCAGAGGATATTTCGGAATGCGCAAGTTCGCAAAGGGCAAGGACACGGACGGGCATCTGCGCTTCTTCCTCAACAACCGTCCATACTATGTGATGGCTACGCTTGATCAGGGCTGGTGGCCGGATGGACTGCTCACGCCGCCGTCCGACGAGGCGATGGCATTTGACATACAGACGCTCAAGGACTGCGGGTTCAACACCATGCGCAAGCACATCAAGGTTGAACCCCTGCGGTACTATTATCTCTGCGACAAGATGGGGCTTCTCGTCATACAGGATCTGCCGAGCGGAAACGGCAACTGGAGATCGCCGATGCTCGCGGAGACGACGGCCCGCTATTGGCTTCAGAGACAGGAGCAGAAGGAGATGATGGATGCGCTGCAGTCCGTACCGTCAATCGTCATGTGGAACCCGTACAACGAGGGATGGTCTCAGCCAGGCGAGTTCCTTACGCACTCGATGCTCGACTTCACGCGCAGGTACGATCCTACTCGTCTTGTGAACGGGCCTTCAGGCTGCTGGGACTGGGAGGGTGGACACCTGCTCCCGACCGGCTGGCTGAAGTGGGATGAGCGCGTTGAGACGTCCCACAAACCGACTGGCGTGTGCGAGGCGGCAGATACGGTTGACGCACATATCTATCGCGGCCCTGAGATGCTGCCGGTCAACGGTCGCCGGATTTCTTTTCTTGGAGAGTTCGGCGGACTGGGACATCCGGTCGAGGGGCATCTGTGGAAGGTGAACAAGGATGGACAGGGAAACTGGGGGTACGGCGGAATCAAGGACACCGCCACCCGCGAAGGGCTTGAGAAGACGTATCTCGGACTGATGGATCGCCTCGGCGAACTCGTCGGTAAAGGTCTTGCCGGAAGCGTGTACACACAGACGACAGACGTAGAGATCGAAATCAACGGATTGATGACGTACGACCGCCGTGTCGTAAAGTACAATCCTGCCGTTCTCAAGGCCGCACACGAGAAGGTCATCCGCCAGTTGAAGGGCGCACCGGCGCCGTGATGCGATCTGCAACACCCGGTGCCTGACGTCGCCCGGCATGGCAGCATATGCATGGCTGTTGTGTCGGGCGATGTCGTCTATAATCTGCATTATTTGCGGTTTGAAAAAAAAAAGCCGATTGCGGTATAATTGCGTCCGTGTTTTAACGAGACAGGAGGTCTTGCATGGACTTGAGGAAGATTTTAGTCGCAGCGCCCGTTTTCGTTGCGCTTTCCGCATCGGCGGCATTCACCACCGCCACCTACTATGTCGACGCAGTTGGCGGCAGCGACAGCAATGACGGCTCTACGCCCGAAAGGGCGATGGCCACAATTCAGGCCATGTACAACAAGGCGCGGGCGGATTCGACGATCATTGTCTATCCTGGCGTATACAGCAATGATGTCGGGCGGGGTCTTGAATCGACGCACTGGTGGGGACGCAGCCGTCTTCACCTCGGAACAAAGAGTATGCGCATAGTCTCGAAAGACGGCGCCGCTGCGACGCACATAGTCGGCAAACTGGGGCCGTCCGGAGGGTGCGGTCTCGCTGACGACTACGAGTCCGCCGTGCGGTGCATCGATGTTGAGATGACGACGGCAAGCGGGACTGAGATCGTAGTTGAGGGATTCACATTGCGCGATGGGGCGACGCGTGACATGAACCATCTGTTTCAGGGTGGCGGCGCCGCTGTGCTCTGCACCAACGGCGACGCAGATTTCCCGAAGTCGTTTGCCTTGGTTGATTGCGTGATCACGAACTGCTACGGCGCCCACTCAATCGTGAGCGGCGGGTCGATCGTGCGGTGCAGGATGGAGGGCAACGTGTTCTACAAGAATGCGGGGGGCGAAATGCCGAGTTCGTTCTACCGGAGCAACGTGATGAATTCGCTCTATTCCGGCAACAGCGCCGTAAGCCGCGACGACCGCACAAAGCCCGACAGCAGTTCGGTCAACATCCTTGGGCAGTTCGTCAACACGACGTTCGTCAACAACCGCCACAAGAACAATTCCTTCAATGGAACAAAATACCATTCCTGCATACATTCGATATCTGATTTCAGCCAAAATGACGGATGTGCGGAAAGGAACGGCGGATGCAGCAGCAACCATGTGGTTGATGCAGTCTCGTCGCGTTCGTTGATAGCCCCAGCCGCCGGCGACATCCGCATACGCAAGTGTTCAGTCGCCGAGACGGCGGGAAGGGTTGATGCACTTGCAGACGAATCCCTCTTCCCGCTTCCGTCCGGGGTCGACAGGTTCAAGGACATCTACGGGAACGTGATAGCGTCCAACGCCACGACAATCTGTGCCGGAGCATCGCAGACAGTGGTAGAGCCGCTATGCGGGGCGATCTGCGCCCAGGACGGCAACATAAGCTTTGACGGAGTAGACCGTCCGCACATTGCGGCGGCATGGGCCTACCTGCCGTCATATCCATCCAGTCTTCGTCTGTGCGCCGTATCGCGGGATGGCTATGTGTTCCGCCGCTTCAATCTGTCAGATTCCGGGTATGTGGATGTCGTCAACGGAGTCTTGTCCCCCATCCGTTCGACCCGCCTGCCGGTGCGCGGCGAAGGGAACGGCTGGAACTCAACCTGGCTCATACCGCCACGCTCGAAAGACGCAGCGCTGACGGTTTCAGCAAACTACGAATCCGACAATGTGCGTTGGTGCGACCCGGAGGCGGACGCCTCTGTGGCGGATGGATCGGCGGAGAAGCCATACAGGACAATCCAGGCTGCAGTGGATTCGATTGCGAGCACCGGGCTGATTCTGTTGCGGCCAGGCTCATATTCCGAGGGCTATGGCATCGTGAACAACATAATGAAGGCGCGTCTGATGTTCGGGAGCAAGAACATCACGGTGCGCGGGCTTATGGGAGCGGAGCGGACTGTCGTGGTCGGCGCCCCCGATCCCGACAACGGCACGTTAGGGCCAGGCGCAACGCTTGTCGTGGCGCTAAATTCATCAGCACAGGTGCAGGGCGTGACCATTACGGGCGGATATTCCGGCAACAGCGTAGAATGGCAAGGCGCAGAAGGACGCGGGGCGATCTATTCGTACGGACGCGATCTCGAGATTGCGGATTGCGTTATCACGAACAACGTGGGCCAGAACTATGCAATCGGCACAGCCCGCTTCGTGAGATGTCTGATCAGCGGCAACAAGGGCGGAACCGGACTGGCCATAGATCCGATTTTCATTTCGTGCGTCATAGGCGACAACTTTGTTGCAGCGTCGGCGAACGCATATCCATTTCTCGGCAGTTGGAATGCCTATGTCACGAAACTCTACAGCACGACGTTCGTTGGCGATGGTGCGCGTGCGATCTGGGGCAATAGCGGACTTGCCGATTTTGCCGTAAATTGCGTCATCGATCGCGGCAAGTGGTCGGCAACCTTCTCACAGGGCGGGGTGAACGGATGCGTCCTGAACGGGTTCTCATCCGAAGTGGCAGGGTGTGTATCGGCGGATCCGATGATATGCGATGCAGATCCGCCTGACGGGCGGCTCTTCTCGCAGTCCCCGGCACTGACCGCCGCCACCGTCCCGCAGGATGGCGAAATCGGCGAATCATGGTGGTATGTGTGCCCCACGGACTTCAACGGCAATCCATGGAGATTTGATGCTGATGGACGGTTCGTGGCGGGTGCGGTGCAGGAGACGCGCTCTGGCGGCATATATGTATCGAAGGGAGAGGGTGTGAAGGTCGTCGCCGGCGGCGCTTCGGGCTACAATGAACTGTCTCCCGGCGAAGCGTTGACGATTGGCTTTGCGCCAGGCTCAACGCTTCCGGTGTCCGGCTTCGTCGTCAATGGCGTCACCAACCTGTTCACGGAATCGACAGCGGAAATTCCGACCCTGACCGTATCCGGGACAGATGTGGCCGTGATGCCGCTCTATTCCTCGACATGGTACGTCGATGCCGTGAACGGCAGTGACACCGAGAAGTTCGGATACAATGCGTCCATGGCGTTCAAGACGCTTGCTGCGGCGCTGTCGAACAGGAACCTTGCGGAAGGGCAGACGGTTATGGTGTTGCCAGGCATCTACCGTGAAGGGACGATGATACAGGATCCCGCAAAGAGCGTACACGCGCGCGGTGTCGTTCCGCAGGGCGTCATGCTTGCTTCACGCGACGGTGCATCAGTGACGTACATCGAGGGCGCACCTGCGACGGCGGTTGACAGCACATCAGCCGAAATCTACCGTTCCGTGGTGCAAACAGGCATGGGACGGGATGCGGTTCGCGGACTGTTTCTGAGGGACAATGCATCTGTCTGCGGCTTTACGTTCACAAACTGCTTCACGCGCGGTGCGAATGACAACGGCGGGGGCCTGCATCATGACACAGATGGATGCGGTGCTGGAGTGGCATCGTCGAGTGCGTCCAGCCGCGTGAGCAACTGCGTATTTACCTGCAATACGGCATTTCGCGGTGGCGGCGTGTTTCTGGCCACTTCCGTAGACTGCGTGTTCGACGGCAACGTTGCGCTCTACGGCGGCGGAGCGACGACGGACGCTGAGCAGTACGGATGCCTTACCCGGAACAACGTGTGCATGGAGATGAGTGGGTGGGGCGGCTTCTTCTACTACAGGGGCGTAGATTCATGCACCGTGCTGGACTCGATAGGCGGATCGGCAAGTCGCAAAGCCCATTCGGTGGTGAATTCGCTGATACGTGGGCAGCTCGGTCCGTGGGATGAAGGAAGGGTCGGCACAACGAACTTCGCAAACTGCTGCTTCGCGACGAATGTGGGCGGTCTTGTGACGCATGACTCATATCGTCCGTCCATCGCGGCGGGAACGGGCAACATTCTCGTGTCCATCGCCGATATGCCGATCGACGAGGATGGCCGGCCTCTCGCCGGGAACGTCGCCATCGACAAGGCGGACGCTTCGCTTTCCTACTTTGGCGGAGAGACGGATCTTCTTGGCGGGCAGCGCGTCTACAACGGAGTGCGTGACGTCGGTGCGCTGGAATCGGATTGGCGTCCAGTCTACGCGAAAGACATCAGTGGCCGGCTTGTGGTGTTGTCAGCCTCCCCGAACGTGGTGGAAACCGAATCCGGTCTTGTGCGTCTTGTCGATTCCGCATCTCTATCTGCCACTCTTCGCACACCGAATGCGGGAAGGGCTGCACTTGTCAGGATTGCGGTCTCAGGCGGAGGTTCACTTGTAATATGCGTAAACGGAGAAACGGAGCATACGCTCACCGCCGGCGATTCCGTTGTGCGGATGCCGCTGTCCGGGACAGGTTCGGAGGATATCACATTCGCGTATTCCGGGGACGGGTTCGCTGACATAGGGCGCATGAGCCTCGAGAACGGATTCCGACTGATTCTGAGGTGATGCCATGACAGCTGCAGGAATGAGCATGAAATCGGACTTTACGGCGAAGTCTCCCTCCATGACCTGTGCGCTTGCGCTGCTTGTCTGCGTTGCCTTTCCACTGGTTTCCGTGAGGGCGGCGGTGCTGGACGTCACCGCCTACGGTGCGGATCCGACGGGTTCGCGTCAATCGCAGGCGGAAATATTCAAGGCGGTGCTTGCCGCAAAGCCAGGCGACGTGGTGTTCTTTCCGAAGGGGACATACAGCCTTGGCAAGCGCATATGGGTAGGAGAGAAGAAAAACATAACGCTGCGCGGAGAGAGTGGCACGGTGATCAGGATGCACTGCGACCCGCGTCGTGCCGAGCAGGATTCTTCAGGCGCATTCTACCTGTACAGATGTGAGGATGTCGCGATTGAGCGCTTCACGATAACGACTGACAATCCGATAGGCTGCGTTGGAAGCGTGGTGTCGGTGGACAAGGACGCAAAGACGATCGACTTTAGGATTGATGCGCCGTTTCCCGCGTCCGGCGAAGAGCACTTCTTTCAGCTCAACACGTGCGACGGTGAGGGGATGCCGGATGCCGCGCTTGAGACGCACCGCAACATCGAGCGGCAGACACTTCCTGACGGACGTGAGATATTTGTCGGACATCCGTACCGGATGATTGGCGAACGCCTTGCCAGGATAACAGTTCCGAAATGGATTTCGCTTGCGGCAGTCACAAATGGACACAGGATGCTTGTGCGGTATTTCCGCAACGGCGAGGCCCCATTTGTCCTCAACGGGGTGCGTCGCGTCCGCATCGAAGATGTGGAGATAGAGCGCACCCCTTCAACAGGCTGTGTGGTGGTGCCGCCATCCGAGGATCTAGTGTTCCGCAGATTCTCCATCCGTCCGCGCAAGGATGACCCACACGTCTGCGCCTCGAATTCGGATGGCATCCATTTCGTAGGATGCGCCGGATCGGTGACGCTTGACGACTGTCACTTCAAGGGACTGGGCGATGATGCACTGAACATTCATTCCCTCGGCGGCGAAGTCAAGGCGTTCGACGCAGAGACGGGCGCATTTGAATTCATCCGCCGCTTGACAGACCGCAGGGAATGCGCCCTTTCTGAGGGCTGGGCGGCGGCGGGGGACAGGATTGCCGTCTACGACCCTGAGACGTTGATCCTGCGTGGCGAGATGGCGCTCAAGTCGTTTGGGAAGGAAGGCAGGGGAATCGCCGCAGCAGATGGCGGAGTGGTTCCTCGCATTGGCGATCTTGTCGCAAACGCACGGAACTATCCGGAAGTGCGCATCATGAACTGCTCGGTCGAGAACACACGCGCCAGGGCGTTTCTGCTGCAGACGCGGAAGTTCACGATAGAGAATTGCCGGTTCCGCGGTCTTAAGTCCGCCGCAGTGCTGCTTGCGTGCGACATGGTGTTCTGGAACGAGATGGGGCCTTTCGACGATGCAGTTGTCAGGAACTGCACATTCGAGAAATGCGCGAAGAGGCTTACCGCCGACCGGATGCTCGGAGCGCTGACGGTTCGAACGCGCCATGACGGCGGGCCTGCGGAATACCCGGCTGGCGTACATCGCAATCTGCGCATCATCGGCAACACCTTCGAGGACATCGGGCCGTCGGCAATCTACGTAGAAGCCACGGATGGTCTGGAGATACTCAACAACAAGTTTACGCGGTGCGCACAGAATCCGGATCCGACGCCGGAGATGCGCTTCCCCGTGCGTCTGCGAAACTGCGCAAATGCGACTGTTGAGGGCAATTCGTTCGACGGCGACCCGGAAAGGGTCGTTTCAGAGGAGAAACTTCTTCCGCCGAAGGGGACGAAGGACGCCAGGCGGCCATACGAGATGGTATGGGCCAACCGGAGGGCGGACGAGACGACACCTGTCGACCGCCTTGAATCAGGCGAGGGCTGGATGGTCGAGGGGGAGAATGTGGAGGCGAAGGTCTCCAGCGCAAATGACAGGCTGCTCTTCGGAGACGGAACGCTGCGCCTTGACCATCGCGCAACAGGGAGCGGGCCAAAGGTGCGGTTGCGTCGCAAAACGCCGCTTGCGCTTCCGCCGTTTGACACATTCAGCGTGTGGATCTACGGCAACAACTTCTATGGCCGCTCGCCGGCCGGCACTCCAATGACGCGGCTCATGGCGGATTTTGCGGATGCGGACGGCAATCCGTTCACGCTCAACGTTGCGACGATATTGCATCGCGAATGGTGCAGATTCCAGGTCAAGGTTCCGAAGGATGTTCGCCGGCGGGCTATGACGGGCGGATGCAAGTTCATCGGCTTTACGCTGACGGGCGGTACGAATGTGGACTATCGCCGGATCGATTTGACAAGCGTATGCGCTTTCGTGGAAAAGCTGAAGCCGCTTTCCTTCAGGCCAAGGGCGAAGCGCGGAGTGCAGGTGTTTCCCGATCAGCCGCAGGGCGCAAACGTCGGTGAGGGACGTCTGCCGTTTCCGACCGTGGAGACGACGGTCGTGCCGCCTGTGGCATCGCCGGATGCGGCGCTTGAGTTCCGTACGCCGAAGAATCCCGGCATATGGGACGACCTCGCGTTCCGCATCGGCAAAGGGCCGTGGATTCCGCTCGCCATAGGCGGTGGCGTGTGGCCGCGTGCGTCTGCGGACAATGCGAAGGTGCGCTGGAAACGGATTGGAGATTCTCTTGTCGCGGACATCACAGTCAAGGGCGGCAACGTTGAGGAGGTACGATTTGGCGGAATCGGAATTGACCTTGACGCAAAGGCCATGCCGATTCCGTTCTGCACCTACGGCAGTGAGCAATGGGATGAGCGTCCGCAGGTGGTGGTGGCCGACTGCGGCGCTGCGACGCGCTTCATCTCCGCCACGCTGGACTGGACGCAGTCAAACGCCTCGCTTCCGTTTCCGCCAACCAGTGTGGATTACGTCCAGGCCAACGGCGGCGCCAGATATCGTCCAAAGACCGACGGAACGCGCAATGACGTGTTCGAGAGGTTTGTGTGGACCGTCTCTCCGAGATTCGAGGATGCGTTGCCGTTCATTCCAAACCCCGTTTCGCCATGGCGTCCGGTTACGGGGCGGGCGGCATGGATGTCGTCTGGCGCGAGCGGCGACCGGACGCCCAACCGCGAGGCGCTGTTTTGGCTCAGGCGCAAGGGGGTGCGTCGTCTCATCGTGACAGACCATGAAACCGGATGGCGCGATGGAGACGAAAGCTTCACGTTCCGCACAGATCCCGCACCGGGACGCGGTGGTGACAAAGGGCAATACGTCTATGCGCGGAAGTTGATAGACGACTTCGGTTTCCGCTACGGCCCGTACAACAACTACACGGATTATGCGCCCGTGAACGGAAACTGGCGTTCAGACTTCGTGAGCCGTCTGGAGGACGGGAACTGGAAACTGGCGTGGGCGCGCTGCACGGCGCCGAAACCGCTGTACTCCGTTGAGATGTGCGAAAGGCTTGCCCCCGCCATCCAGCGAAAATTCCATTTCAACACGGCGTACTGCGATGTGCATACCGCAGTGTCGCCATGGGGCCGCACAGACTACGATGCGCGGGTTCCCGGCGCCGGCACGTTTGCGCAGACATTCTATGCGTATGGCGAAATAATGGGGATTCAGAAGCGGACATGGAACGGCCCTGTCTCTTCGGAGGGCGGACACCAGTGGCTGTATTCAGGATTGACAGACCACAACTATGGGCAGGATCGCACATACCGGCTGATGGAGCATCCGTGGATCGTCGACTTCAACCTGCTGAGGATGCACCCGTTGACGAGCGATTTCGGATGCTACGCCGGAATGCTCTTCGGCGACGCGAACGTTCCGAAGGGATCGCCGTGGCGAGTGGTCGAGCCATGGACAGCCGTCACGCTTGCGTTCGGTCATTCTGCGTTCATACTTCCGCAGGATCAGGTGTATTCCTACTACATGATTGTTGCGCCGGCATCTCGCTATTCGCAGGAGAACGCGCGGAAGATCCGATATGCCGATGCGAACGGCAGGCTTCTCACGACATCCGAGGCGGTTGTCAGCGGGGAGATAGCCCACAATCGTGTCATTGTCGCCTATGATGGCGGAACATTCGTTGCGGTGAACGGTGATCCGGACGGAGGATGGCTCTCCGTACGCCGCGGCAAGGGGCGGCTTGCCCTGCCTCAATGGGGATTCTTCTGCAGAGGCGGCGACACCATCGCGTTTTCAGGTCAGGCGAAAGGCGGAACGAACCGTGTGGACTTCTGCCGTGGCGGACGTGAGGCCGGCTATGTCTTCATGCACGGACGCGGTACGCTGACGGAGTTTCCCGGCGGGGCGACGGATGGATGGCTCGTGAGGCTGACCGAGGATGGCGGCGCGGAGGAGGTGATCCCTGAGAGAAAGGAGGGGGTGTCCGAAATCGGATTGCCGTATGCCGCGACGCGGCTTGTCGGTTTGCGAGCCGCATCGAACGCTGAGGAAGTCCGAGAAATCCCGTTTCGCATCGATGCGAATGGCTGGACGCGCTTTGTGCGTTCCCCGGACTGCTATTCCTACCGTGCAATCCTTCCGAAAGGCTTTTCAGAGCCGTCGGTTGACGTCTATGAAAGATGGGCGTTAAAGCCGAACAGCTTCAAGGCCACCGTTCAGCCGCGTCGCGTATGTACACAAAAGGAACTGCCGAGGCGCTATCGGAGAGGCGTTCTGCGTCCGGATGGCTCAGAGGCCGAATTGACGGCATCAAGCGGCGGCCATGTCCAAGCGCGCGACGTCATCTGCGGCGGCGAACGCAAGGATGGGCTTGCCGTGCATCCGCCATACAAGGATGGTGCGACCGGAGCCGCATTCGTGAGCTATGTGCTTACGCCAGACGCCTCTTTCAGGCTGTTCCGCGCAGACGTCGGCAAAGCCGACGGAACTACGCCTGGCGATGGCATTCTGTTCAAGGTGGCGGTAAAGGCCGGAAACTCCCCGTTGCAGGTGCTGTCCGAATGCCGTGTCGCCGGACACGAGTGGAAGGAGTTGTCGGCAGACCTGTCGCCATATGCCGGCAGAAGGATTCATCTCTATCTGCTGACCGATCCGGGCGGCAACACCTATGGAGATGGCGGCGGATGGGCGAACCTGCGTCTCCTGCCGTCTGTTCTGGCGGCGAAGTGACGCAAGCACATTGCCGAGCTAATGCCAAAACGCCTCATGCGCATATGGCGCATGAGGCGTTTGATTCAGTCAAGCGTCCATTGTCACTTGAACGTCGTCGGGTCTGAATCCGGCCCGAAAGGCGACATGTCGCGCAGCCCCTTGATTATGGGCGGCAGCTTCTCCAGAACGTAATCCACTTCGTCCATCGTGTTGTAGCGCGAAAGCGAGAACCTCACGCTGCCGTGCACTGCTATGAACGGAACGCCCATTGCGCGTATCACGTGGCTTGGGTCGAGGGAGCCGGAGGCGCAGGCGCTTCCGGTGGAGATGCAGATGCCGACATCGGACAGACGATAGGCAATGGCCTCGCCCTCGATGTACTCGAACGAGACGTTAAGCGTGTTGGGAAGCCGGTGGTTCACGTCGCCGTTTACGCGGACGTTCGGGCAGGAGGCGAGTATGCCGGCCTCAAGCCTGTCGCGCATCCTGCCGACCTCGTTCGCTTCGCGCTCAGCGTTTGCGGAGGCAAGTTCGCAGGCTTTCGCGAGACCGACGATGTACGGAACGTTCTCCGTTCCGGCGCGCCGCCCACCCTCCTGGTGTCCGCCAAGCATGAACGGCTTGAACTTCGTCCCCTTGCGGACATAGAGGATCCCTACGCCTTTGGGGGCGTGGAACTTGTGTCCGGAAATGGATAGCATATCAACAGGCATCTTCTGCACATCGATTGGGATTTTGCCGGCGACCTGCACTGCATCGGTGTGCATCGTCGCGCCGTACT
This sequence comes from uncultured Lentisphaeraceae bacterium, assembly GCA_964440985.1. Classification (GTDB taxonomy): domain Bacteria; phylum Verrucomicrobiota; class Kiritimatiellia; order RFP12; family UBA1067; genus UBA1731. The sequence goes on from CAYTWE010000054.1 coordinate 12,230, forward strand.
CCTTGGCGATTTCGGCGATTTCCCGTATCGGGAAGACGGTGCCAGTTTCGTTGTTTGCCCACATGGCGGAGACGAGCGCATTCTTCGTGCCCTCAAGCTCTGCGCGAAGGCGGTCGAGATCGATCTGCCCCACGCCGTCCACGGGAAGTTCAACCTCCTCGAATCCCATGGCCTTGAGCCGCCGGGCAGGCTGAAGCACGGCGGGATGCTCCACCGCCGTAGTTATCACTTTCATTCCCTTGCCGAACCAGTCCGCCGTGCCGCGTATCGCCGTGTTGTCCGATTCCGTCGCGCAGGACGTGAACAGCACCTCCTCCGGCGAGCAGTTGAGAAACTGCGCCACCTGCTCCCGTGCATCGGAAAGGTATTTTGACACGTTTCCGCCGAAAGCGTGCATGGATGAAGGGTTGCCGTACAGTTCGCAGAAGAACGGCAGCATTGCCTCACGCACCTCATCGGCGGTGCGTGTAGTTGCATTGTTGTCGAAATATACCGTTTTCATTTCATGTGCCGATTGTCGCAGCCATATCCTGCGCAGACAACGAATTGAACAGCGGATATGGAGTGCTGCATTGGCGGCGTATTATAGCACACAACCGAAAAGCCGACATTCAATGCCGACTAAAGGATCGCCATAGAAAATTGTAATATCTCGTGGCACAGTTTCAGACAGGGGGGGGGGGCTTATTGCAGATCAAACGGCCATGAGTATGATGATTCAAGCGGCTTAAGCCACTCTTGAATCAAGATGAGCGTACGCAGTTTATATC
>CAYTWE010000055.1:0-12745 GCA_964440985.1 uncultured Lentisphaeraceae bacterium
CGCCTATCATCTGCGCAGACTTTTCTCTGACGCGGAACTGGACAAGGCGGCAGTTATTAAAGAAATTTTAATAGCTGCCGAAGATGGAAAGCGGTACAACGTCAACCATTACAATCTTCAAGTCATTATCGCACTTGGCTTCAAGATCGACAACGAACGGGCAATCGCCTTTCGCAAGTGGGCGAATCAGATCGTTTCGGAGTACACGATCAAGGGCTGGGTCATGGACGTGCCGCGTCTCAAGGACGGCTCTCCGATCACCGACAAGTACTTTTGGAGCTGGAGGATGAAATCAAGAAGGGGAAGGGCGGCGAGAACGGCGCAGGGAGCGAGGACAAATGATGCCATATCCGCATAACGCCCGCTATGAGGCGCCGATACGGACATATGCATGATTTGATATAATCCGCGCCGCATTTTCATGTGACTTCTGCGGTGCATGTCTAAATCTGCAGTGCGGGTCCAAACAGGAAAGGATGACGTGTCGTTGATGGCACAGAGATACAAGATAACCGTCGCATACGACGGCACGAGATATTCGGGATACCAGCTGCAGTCGAACGGCATCTCCGTGCAGCAGATGCTTGAGGAGGTGCTGGAGTATCTGAACCGTTCTCCCGTGCGTGTGTTTGGCTCGTCGAGGACAGATGCCGGTGTCCATGCCAAGGGTTTTGTCGCCCACTTTGATCTCGACAAGCCGATACCTCCGCAGAACCTTCCGCGGGCGATGAACTCCCGGCTTCCGGAAGATATCCGTGTGATGAATGCCTCCCGCGCCAAGCCTGATTTCGACGCCCGCAAGGATGCCGTCGGGAAGGAGTACCGCTACTTTCTGTACAATGCGGACATCATGCCTCCCTGCCTCGCTCCGTACTGGGCGTTCATGCACAAGCCGCTTGACGTGGAGGCCATGCGTGATGCGGCGGCGCGTTTTGTCGGCAAACGCGATTTTGCGCCGTTCGCCGCCAATCCGCACCGTACGCTCGAGACTACGGTGCGCACCGTGTTTTCGTTTGATGTGGCTAAGGCCGGTCCGCGAATCGTCTTCACCGTTCGTGGTGACGGATTCCTGTACAAGCAGGTGCGCAGCATGGTGGGGTTTCTGATTCGCGTCGGACTTGGCGATGAGCCGCCGTCCGCAGTGACGGAGATTCTTGACGGACGTAATCCGCGTACGGCGCGCGTCCCGACCGCCACCGGCAGAGGCCTGTTTCTCTGGAAGGTGTTCTACCGGAGAATGCCCACGGCATGACCGCACCCGATTTACAAGGCGGTTTTGTGGTATAATGAACCACATTTTCAGTGTGTTTGAACCGATGCAAGGAGATACAACCTATGGCATGTTTTACCGTTCCGCTTACTGCGGCGGCCGTGGCCACGGCCGTGAAGTCCACATTGCCGGAGACGGCTCGCAGAAATCCGTTTGCCGCAAGGTTCGGTTGGCTCTGCAAAATGATGTTCGGCGGGAGCTTCCTGCTGGCGATTGAACACGTCTACCACGGCGAAGTGATGTTCACGCCGCCGTTTCTCACGGCGATTAAAGACGGTACAGTGTCCGAAATGCTTCGTGAAATGGCGACGAGAGGCGTGACGATGGCCGTTGCCGTCATTGCCGTGTGGGTTGTGATGGTTGCGGTGTCAGCATGGCTTGAACGTTCTCCATCGGTCGTTTCCGTTCCGCAGGGGGTGTGACGATGTGCGAAATCATGGCGATTGCGGCGGCGCTTGCGTTCACCGCAGTCCATTTCCGTTCGCGGCGCGGCGGAAAGGTCAGGTCGGCGTCGTTTACCACCGCCTTGATGTTCTGGGGTGCAGCGATCATGTGGGGAGTTGATTGCGTGGCCGATGCAATGGCGGGGGATGCTCTGCTTGATGTCAGCGTCGGCGATTCGCTTCTCGGTGCGATTGTCGTAATCGCCGGGCTTGCGGTGTTTGTGTTGCTGATGCTGACAGGTCGTCCCAGCCAGGACGTCCGGACGGGAGCGTTATGAAGCGTGTTGCATTCCTTGATTGGTTGCGGGTTGCCGCCTGTTTCATGGTGATGGCGATCCATGCCTGCGAACCGTTCTACCTTGGCGGCAAGGCGCCGGACGTGACTTTCATCGCAGACAGGTGGGATGCACTGTGGATAACCTTGACCGAGTGCATCTGCCGGGTGTGCGTTCCGCTGTTCGTGATAACGTCGTCATATCTGCTGTTCCCGGTGCGCTGTTCGACCGGTGAATTCTTCAGGAGACGCCTTGTCCGCATCGCCGTTCCGTTCGCCATCTGGGCTGCGGCGTACGTGGCGTATGCAGGCGGAAGCTGGGGGCGGCTGTGCTTCAATTTCCCGGATGAGGGCGGACATCTGTGGTTTGTGCCGATGATTCTTGGCCTGTATGTCGTGATGCCGCTGCTGTCTCCATGGGCGGAGCGCGTAGGACGCAATGAACTTTGCGGATGGATCGCCGCATGGCTGTTCACGACACTTTTCCCGTTTATCCGTTTTGCGTGGAGCGGACTCTTTGGCGAGCCGCCGTTCGGTGCGGTGCCGTACCTGTGGGGTGAATGCCCGTGGAACGCCTTTGGAATGTTCCATTACGTGAGCGGTTTCGTAGGCTATGTGCTGATAGGTCTTTGGTTCCGCAGATTCGCTCCTGACATGGGATGGCGGCGGACGCTTTGCATCGCAACGCCTCTTTGGCTCGCCGGTGTCGCAATGATAGGGTTGCCGTTCTATTTCCGCATTCCGTCGTTCCCGTATTCAGCATCCTATTCCGCTGCGGTCACGCTTGAGATGAGCATTGAGTACAACTCTCTCGGCGTTGCGCTCGCCACGATTGCGGTGTTCATGCTTTTCCGCAGGTTCGACTTCAGGGGTGCGGTGTACGAAAGGGTGGTGCGTCCGCTTTCGGAGGCAAGCTACGGAATGTACCTTGTGCATATGTTCATTCTGCCGGCGGCGTTTGAGGCGTTGCGTCCGCATTTCGCCACGCCGCTGACGATCATTTTCGCAGCGTCGGCTGCGTTTCTTGCGTCGGCCGTTGTCGCGACCGCAATCCGGAAGATTCCGGTCGCCGGACGGATCGTGTGCGGGTGACGTCCACAGAGAGATATTCAACGCAGCTACATGGGGGGTGCAGACATGATTGACATGAGGACAGATCTTGGCGGGCTTCAGATGGCGACTCCCGTCACGACGGCAAGCGGCACGTTCGGGTACGGCATGGAGTACGTAGGGCTTCTCGACTACACGCGCCTTGGCGCTGTCACCGTGAAGGGTGTGCGGCGCGATCCATGGCCTGGCAATGCGATGCCCCGCCATTGCGAGGTTCCGGGCGGACTTGTCAACGCCATAGGGCTGCAGGGGCCTGGCGTAGAGGCGTTTGTCAAAGACTACATTCCGCATTACGAAAACGCGGTGTCTAAAGCCTTGTCCGCATCCGGATCGCAGCAGAGTGTCGTGCCGCCGCTTATCGTCAACATCTGGGGCGGTTCGGTCGAGGAGTACGCGGAGGTCGCTGCGCGCCTTTCGGCGGAGCCGCGCAACCCCCTCATAGGGGCGATAGAGTGCAATGTGAGCTGTCCGAACGTGAAGCAGGGCGGACACACGTTCGGACAGGATCCCGCAGTGCTTGCCGGACTTGTGAAGGCGGTGAGGGCGGCAACCGCGCTTCCTCTCATCGTGAAGCTTGCGCCGAACGTGCCGGACATCAGACCATATGTCGCAGCGTGTGAGGAGAACGGCGCAAATGCGATTGCGCTCATCAACACCATTCCGGCGATGGTGATAGACATCAAGACGCGCCGTCCCGTCCTCGCAAACGTCACAGGCGGACTTTCCGGACGCTGCGTCCACCCGGTTGCGGTGAAGTGCGTGTACGATGCGCATCGCTTCTCGTCGATTCCGATACTGGCGATGGGCGGCGTGTACGGCTGGCAGGATGCCGTTGAGCTGATGCTTGCCGGTGCGACGGCCGTGGCTGTCGGCACTGCGACGTTCACAGATCCCGGCGCCGCTGCGGCGGTTGCGGACGGTATCGCGGCGTACTGCGAAGAGAACGGTTTCTCATCCGTGCGCGAACTGACTGGCGCACTTGCCTCCTGACCGGATCATGGCCAAATCACGCAACATACCGGGTTCGGTGCTGATTACCGGCGCATCAAGCGGAATCGGCGAGGCGTTGGCGGTCGCCTGTGCGCAGCGAGGCGTACGCAACATCTTCATCTGCGGACGGAACGCGGAGCGTCTTTCGGCGGTCGTCGGCAGGTGCGAAGCGGCGGCGGCATCGGGGAAGGTGCGCGTCTCCGGCAAAGCCGTCGATGTGACCGATGAGCGGGCGATGCGCGACTGGATTGAGGAATGCGACGGGATCTCGCCCCTTGAGGTAGTGTTCTCCAACGCCGGGATAGGGACGGGCGCGGAAAGCGCGGAGAACGTGCGGCGCACGTTTGCGACGAACGTGGGCGGCGGACTCAACACAGTGCTGCCTGCGATAGATCTGTTCCGCAGGAACGCGACATGGGCGGATGGGCGTCCGCGTCGTCGGCAGATCGTCATCACGGCGAGCATTGCTGGCTATGCGCCGCTATCCACATGTCCGTCATATGCGGCGACAAAGGCGGCGATGAAGAGCTGGGGGCTTTCTCTGCGCGGGATGCTGAAGCGCGAAGGCATACGGGTGAACGTGCTGTGTCCGGGATTCGTGCGTTCGCGCATAACTGAGCGCAACACCTGCCCAATGCCGTTCTTCATGGAGGCGGATCGTGCCGCACGAATCATACTCGACCGTGTGGACCGCAATGTCGGGCTGATTGCGTTTCCGTGGCCGATGCGTTTCGGGGTGTGGTTCATGGCGGTGCTTCCGTGGTGGATTTCCGAAACGATCGCCCGACTGCTGCCGGAAAAGACGTCATCAGGGAAATGCAAAGGACGCAACGGCGGGGAGATAGCGTTTTGACGGTTCCGGAGATACTTGCACCGGCGGGGGACATGACCTGTCTGCAGGCCGCGCTTGATGCCGGTGCGGACGCCGTGTATTTCGGCCTTGGCGAATTTAACATGCGCCGACGGGCCGGCGTCAATTTCCGGATGGAGGATCTGCCGGAGATAAAGCGCCGTTGCGAGGCGGTCTGCCGCCGGGGGATGGGTCATCGCCATGTTCCAGTGCGGCGCTACCTTGCGCTGAACGCGATAATGTTTGAGGACGAGGCGGATGAGGTCGAGCGGCTGATATGCGCCGCAAAGCCGTATGTCGATGCATTCATCGTGGCGGACTGGGGTGTGGTCTCGCTGTGCCGCAGACACGGAGTAAAGTTCCACATATCAACGCAGATGAGCGTCTCCAATTCGGCCGCGGCCCGTTTCGTGCGAGAGCAGGGCGCATCGCGGGTGGTGCTTGCCCGCGAATGTACGCTTCCGGAAGTCAAACGCATCGTTGCCGAGTGCGGTCTTGAGGTGGAGTGCTTCGTCCACGGCGCACAATGCGTCGCGGAAAGCGGAAGATGCATGATGAGCCATTACGCCTACGGATGCAGCGCAAACCGAGGTGAGTGCCGGCAGCCGTGCAGGCGGATGTTTCTCGTCAAGGCGGTGGATCTCTATTCGGATGGAGACGGAAAGCCGGTCCATGACTCCGATACGCAGTTTGCGGTCGGGCCGCACACCGTGATGTCGGCAAAGGATCTGTGCTCGCTGCCGTTCGTGGACAGGTTGATGGACGCCGGAATCGCATCGTTCAAGATTGAAGGACGCGCACGAAACGCCGAATACGTCATGACGGTCGTAGGTGCATATCGTGAGGCTGTGGATGCCGTTGCCGCGGGTGCGTATTCCAAGTCGCTTGCGGAGAGTCTGGTCGAACGCACTAAAAGGTTCTTCCACAGAGAGTATTCATGCGGACTGTATTTTGGGCGTCCAGGGGAGGATCAGTTCACCGATACGCCCAACTCGTCCGCAAGGGAGGTCAAGAGGCACGTTGGCGTAGTGCTGGATTACTTTCTCAAGGCCGGGATTGCGCAGGTGAAGATTCAGGATGCCGCCGTGAAGGTGGGTGATCTCGTGCAGGTGCATGGATCGACTACAGGCGTGAAGGAGTTTCGCATCGAGTCGCTGCGCAGGGACGGTGAAGTTCCGGAGGTTGCAGAGAAGGGGACGTGGGTGACGTTCCCGTCACCGCGATGCAGGGTGGGCGACAAGGTGTTTCTTGTCAGCCCGGTTGCAAAGGGTTCGTCGGTATGAACCGGCGGGGTTGCAGTGTCGAAGGCGTTTCCGCATAGATGGATGGTTGGCGTCGTCGCCGCCTTTGCGCTCTTGATGTGCGGCGGCGCATCTGCCTCCGGCACATCCGGGGCGGCGCAGGGCATACTGGATGCATTGGCTGGAAGCCTGTCGGTGGATGTCAGACAGGTGCATGGCGCTGTCGCAGACGGAAGACAACCCTTGGCGAAATTGCGGATAAAGCCGTCGGAATGGATCGAGATTGCGCAGGCGTTCACTGAAGCGCTTGACGTGATGGGCAAGTCCGGTGCGAGGCGGGCAGCCCATATTGCACGGCTGAAGGAGCTGGGCATGGAGGAGGAGCCGATGTCGGAGGCGGGCGTTGCGTTTGAGATAGACGTGATGAACAACCGCTTCGCGTTCGACAGGTATGGGTGCCTGCATTTCGACGACCGTTTCGTTAACGATGAGGAGCGTCCGGCATTGCGGAAGGTTGAATCGCTGTACAGAAGGTTTCACCGGCGGTGGGTGACTGAAGTGCAGCGCGGCGTCTCCGGAAAGGCGGGTGCAGCACGGGACGGAAAGACCGTAAGGGATAGTCATGACGACGGCCTGGACATTGCGGACCGCATGAAGGAATGGCGCGTACGGCGCGTTCCGGTGTTCCGTGGTTTTGAGGATGACCGCTATCAGGAGCATGATGCGCTCATCGTACGATGTGTAGACGAATTCAACCGCAACCGCACGGCATGGGCCGGAGCCACGCAGAGTCAGGGGCGTAAGATACCAATGCTCACGACCGCACTGGTGAAATCGCACATGATTGAGGAGACGGGAGGCCGCGACGACCGGTCGCTTGCGGCATGGGACGCCGATCCGATTCAGGTCAACGTCCCCGGAGACTGGAGCGACGCCAAGACCGATGTCGGCCTTGTGAAGCCGAAGAAGCGAAACGAAGGCACTGCGGAGCAGAACATCAAGGCCGCAATCAAGTTTCTTGTTCGCAAGGGGTTCGGCGTGAGCGGACAGTGCGCGGCAAAGCGTCCGTCCGGCACGTTCGACGGCTGGCAGACGGCTCTCAAACGGTACAACGGACGCAATGCGGACACGGTAGGCGGCAAGGCATACAGTGAGGTGTACGCCGAGCACATCGTCTCTCGCGCCAAAGACCCGGACAGATTTGTTGCCATCCGGAAGAGGGTGGACGCTAAACCTCAAGGAGTTGAGCAGAAATGACTAAGGTGATGGGCATAGTGAACGTGACGCCAGATTCGTTTTCTGATGGCGGCATGTATTTCCGTCCTGAGGAGGCCGTCAGGCGGGCGTGGAACCTGATTGCCGAAGGTGCGGCGATCATAGATTTCGGCGCAGAATCGACGCGCCCCGGCTACACTCCTCTGTCGTGGACAGATGAGTGGGCGCGGCTTGAGCCTGTGTTGAGGGCGTTTTTCGGATCTGCACCCGAACGCGAGGTTCGTTCGCGGCTGAGCCGGAGGACGGACGCCTCCGGTGTAGCGGTGTCTGTGGACACGTACCATCCGGAGACCGCCCGTCTTGCCGTTGAGGCAGGCGCAAAAATCATCAATTGCGTATATGACGAACCTGTTCCGGCGATGATCGGGATTCTCAAGGAGTTCCCTGGCACGGAGATGGTGGTGCCTGTCGGCAGCTTTGGTCTTGTGGAGCATGACGACGGAATGAAATCGCGCACGTACATCGATCCGATGATCGGGTTCGGGACAACGCGAGAGGAAGATCTGGAACTTCTCAGGTCTGTTCCGGCGCTTGCGAAAAAGGCCCGTGTGCTGGTTGGCGCAAGCAGGAAGCGCATAGTCAAGAAGCTAACCGGCGAAAAGGTGACAGGCAAGAACCTCGGCGGAAACATCGGAATCGCCGCATGGTGCGCATTCAGTGGCGCATCAGTCGTGCGCGTACATGACGTCCGCGAGACGTTTCAGGCGATCAAGGTGATGGACGCAATCTGCGGACGGTCGGCGGATGCCGATCTCGTGGACGGAGATTGACGGTTCCTACAGCAGCTTCTCGATGTCGTCAAGCTCCAGTCCGCCGATGGGCGACGTGATGCCGCAGAAGTATTCGCGCACGATCTTCGGGCCAAGCCCAACCGCTTCGAATATGTGGGCTGAACGGTAGGATCGAAGTGTCGAGATGCCCATCTTCGACATGATTTTCATCAGTCCCCTGCACACCGCTGACACATAGTTTGCGGAGGACCTTACGGCGTCATCCCCGCCTATCGAGGCGACTGTCGCAAGTGCGAGATATGGATTTATCGCAGTTGCTCCAAACCCAAGAAGCACTGCGAAATGGTGCACCTCCAGCACTTCGCCGGATTCTGCCACTATGCCGACGGAAGGGCGCACCCCCGCTTCCGTGAGTGCCTTGTTCACGGCGGCGACCGCCAGCACGGAGGGGATTCTTTTCGGTGCGTTTCGAGGCGAATGCGCGGAATCAGCGTCAGTTTCAGCATTGACGCATGGTCTGTCGGAGAGTATGACAATCTTCGTTCCTGATTTGGCGGCCTCCACGGCTGATGCGGCAAGCGCGTCAAGGGCTGATTTCAGGTTGCCGGTGAAATTCATCGTCAGCGTCATCGCCGGGAAGTCCTTGATGTTGCGGAGGCGTTCAAGCTCGTCGTCGGTCAGCACTGGGCGTGTGAGCTTCACGAGCCTTGCGTGCTGCGGCGTCTCCTCAAGAATGTTCCCGACGTTTCCGATGTAGGTCATTATCGACATCACAAGCTCTTCTCGGATCGGGTCGATCGGAGGGTTTGTGACCTGCGCAAACAGCTGATGGAAATAATCAAAGAGCGTGCGCCGCCTTTTCGAGAGACACGCAAGGGCGGCGTCGTTGCCCATGGCTCCGACAGGTTCGCGTCCGCTTTCCGCCATCGTTCGGAGGATCAGCTCCACGTCCTCAACCGTATATCCAAATCTCGACTGCTCCTCGGTGAGTGCGGACGGAACCTTCGAGGGCACAATCTCGTTGAACAGGCCGGTCACAGGTATGTGGTTTTCTTTTATCCAGCGGCGGTACGGTCTGCGGCGGGCGTAGTATGTCTTGAGTTCCGAATCCTCCATCAGCCTGTGTGCATCAAGGTCGAGCCAGATGAGAGAGCCGGGCTTCAGTCGCCCGTGCCGGACAACATCTTCGGGAGCAATGTCAAGAACTCCTGTTTCGGACGCAAGCACGAAAATGCCGTCTTTGGCAAGCGTCCAGCGGGCCGGCCTGAGTCCGTTTCGGTCGAGAGCTGCGCCAAGGCCCTTGCCGTCGGTGAATGCCACGGCGGCAGGCCCGTCCCATGGTTCCATCAGCGACGAGTGGTATTCGTAGAATGCCCGCACATCGTGTCCCATGTGGTACTTTGCGCCCCATGCCTGCGGAATGAGCATCATCATTGCGTGTGGTGCATCGCGTCCGGCGGCGACGAGCAGTTCAAACATGTTGTCGAGCGAGGCCGAATCGCTTTGCCCCGAATGCACAATCGGCAGAAGCTTTGAGATGTCGTTTCCCAGCAGATCTGACCGGAGTGAGGATTCACGCGCCGCAAGTGCGCTCAGGTTGCCTTTCAGTGCGTTTATCTCGCCGTTGTGCGCCGTGGCGCGGAACGGGTGCGCGAGTTCCCATGAAGGGAATGTGTTTGTGGAATATCGCTGATGCACAATCGCGAACGGCGAGATGAACTCCGGATCTGAGAGATCTGGATAGAATCTTTCAATCTGCGTTGCGAGGAGCAGTCCCTTGTACACGATTGTGCGCGACGAGCAGGAGCAGACGTACGCCGTCTTCGTCGCCTTTTCGATCTGTTTCCTTATCACGTACAGTTTGCGCTCGAACGCATCGCCGCCGGTGGCGTTGGAGGGATCCATGCGTATGAACACCTGCCTGATGCGCGGCATTACGCTGCGGGCGTCGTGTCCTATGGCGGACGGATCGGTCGGCACGTTCCGCCATCCAGCGGTCTCTGCGCCTTCCGAGCCGATTGCCGCCTCGATTGCGTCCTCCTCGCCTTCGCCGCCAAACATCATGGCGATGCCGAACGGCTCTTCCGGTCTGTCGCCGAGCGTAGGCATCATTCTTCTGAAAAACGCATCCGGTATCTTGAGCAGAAGGCCGGCGCCATCTCCTGTTTCCGGATCGTTCCCGGTCGCTCCGCGATGCATGAGACGTTTGAGAACTGTCATGCCGCTTTCGACGATTCTGTGGCTTGCCCGGTTGTTGAGGTCTGCAACAAGCCCTACGCCGCAGGCGTCATGTTCATATGCGTTTCTGTACAGTCCAAGGCAATTCTCCTCTCCGACCAAGCCGGGTGCGCGTTCGACGGCGCAAAGGCGGCATCTGATTTTATCGCCCGAACTGTATGTGTCGTTTGAACGTTCCATATCGTTTCCTTCCAAAAACAAAGAAGCACATAGTGTGCCAATGTTGCCGATGAGTGGTTTTCACGTTCGAATGGACATGGTATGTAAATCGATCTGTTTTGCGTCAGATTCTGCGCAATGATGTGGCAGGCCGGGGGAGGGTTTCACAATTTTGCATGACATCGCTTTCTGTCCCCACAATCTTGGTCAGATATGGTATAATGCGCACTCATTGATTGAGCCCCTGTAGCTCATCTGGACAGAGCAACTGCCTTCTAAGCAGTGGGTAGGAGGTTCGAGTCCTCTCAGGGGCGCCAATAGTGTGGACCCGTAGCTCAGTCGGTCAGAGCAGGTGACTCATAATCTCCGGGTCGTGGGTTCAAGTCCCGCCGGGTCCACCAAATATTTCAACCTTCTCCTGTCTGCACCCGTGTTTTGCGGTGTCCTGTTCGTTTCATCGGCTCAGTGTTCAGCGGGAATCGCCGAGACGAAAAAAGTGAAAAAGGGTGGTTGTATGGATGTGCCGGTTTTGATATACTACGCTCGTTTTTTTGACCCCAGTTGGCGAGAGTAGCTCAATCGGTAGAGCATCAGATTGTGGATCTGAGGGTTGCGGGATCGTGCCCCGTCTCTTGCCCCAGTTTTGCGGGTTTGTTTCCCCTGTCGACCGTTCCGTTTGAATCCTTCCGTTTTGGCGATGCGGTTTGCGTTCTGTCCAATGGTTTTCTGCGCACTCTCGGTTGCGGTGTCTCCCGTACGGAGTAAAATCATTTGTAAACATATTGCGGCAGCGATTACATCCGCTGTAAACCATTGCGTTGAAACGGCTCAATGCAGTCTTGGCACATGATGTGCTGATGACTTGCGTATGGACTATCTTGCGAAATGGAAGGCAGAGCGGGAACGCAAGGCGTTTCTCGCTTTGGATGACGGAACGGTGTTTCATGGTGTTGCGTTCGGCGCAGTCGTGGATCGCTTTGGTGAAGTCGTGTTCAATACCGGAATGTGCGGCTATCAGGAGATACTGACTGATCCATCGTACGCCGGTCAGATCGTCGCCTTGACGACAGCTGAGGTTGGTTGCTATGGAATCAACGGCGCAGACACGGAGAGCCGCGCTCTTTTTCTGTCTGGGCTTGTCGTAGGCGACCTGACGCCGCCAAGCAGCTGGAGGAGCGAGAAGAGCCTTGATTCGTATCTGAAGGAGAATGGCGTTCCCGGAATATATGGTGTGGACACCCGGCGGCTCGCCGTGCACCTGCGCGATCACGGAAACCGCAAGGCATATCTGCATGTAGTCAACAATGACATTCCGGAGACCGCCGCAGTCGCGAAAGCCGCAGAGTGGGAAGGGCTTGATGGACAGGACTACGCATCGAGGGTGTCTTGCGAAAAGCCGTATGCGATTCCGTCGTCAGACTGTACCGGTTCGGCGAAGCCCCGCATCGTGTGCTACGACTTTGGCGTAAAGACGAACATACTTCGTTCGCTTTCGTCATGGGCGAATGTGACGGTGGTTCCGGCGAAAACGTCGGCAGAGGAGGTGCTGTCCATGAATCCGGACGGCGTATTCCTTTCCAACGGCCCAGCCGATCCCTCCGCCGTCACATATGCGGTTGAGAACGTAAGGAAGCTGCTTGGCATATCGCACCTCGAGACATCTGCTGCACAGCACTGCAGATGTCCGATTCCCGTAATGGGCATATGTCTTGGACATCAGCTCCTTGCGCTTGCCTGCGGCGCAAGGACGGCGCGTCTGAAGTTTGGGCATCATGGCTGCAACCATCCGGTGAAGAACCTTGCGACCGGCAGGATTGAGATCACAAGCCAGAACCACAACTTCGCCGTCGTTCCGGATTCACTGCCGGATTGCCTGAAGGTGACGCACCTGAATCTCAACGATGGAACGATAGAGGGGGTGCGGCACAAGTCTCTCCCCGCCTTTTCGGTGCAGTACCATCCTGAAGCGTGTCCCGGACCGCATGATTCGCGGTATCTCTTCGATGAGTTCAGGGGCATGATCTGACGAGCCATTTGCATACATACACATTTTGAGTTTCAGATTCAACGGCGCATTTGTCGGCCAGATTGGCGCAAATGCGCGTTTCTTTTTGACTTCTGATGCGCGATTTGATATAAATGCCTTTATGCAAAAAAAAAACCG
>CAYTWE010000056.1:0-10519 GCA_964440985.1 uncultured Lentisphaeraceae bacterium
TCGCGCATTTCTCGCCGCTGTAGTTCCATCCTGCTTTTTCGCCGTCCTTCACGCCCTTGCCGCCGTAGGAATCCACAGGGTGCTTCACCCCGTCTATCCCCGCGCCCGCAAGGAACTCACTTGCCGCCCTGCGCTGCTCTCCGCCCAGATCCTTCACTGCAATAGCAATCAGGATCAAGGGGTGTTGGGACGGCGGCGGGGCGGGACGCTCCGCCCTACCGGACTTCTGCGACTCTACATGAGGGCTTTTGGGTAGTTGCTTTGGCAATGTTTCTCCGTGTGAGATCGAGCGATGTGGTTCGATGAACTCATGCAGGAGCGGTGCTGGCAATGTTTCACGATGTTCGGTGACGACGCGGCCGCGTGGCAGGCGGAGGTCGAGGCGCTTTGGGGCGGCCGCTACGCGAACGTGAAGGCGGCGGATTCGGCGTACAAGGCGTTGCAGGCGTTTGGCGTCCGCGCACCGATGGAGGCGGCGGTCGGAACGCTCGTCGCGAGCCGGCGCGTGATCGACGGGCGCGATTTCTATTTCGTGCTCAACGATGCGTCTGCTGAATTCGACGGCGCGGTGTCGTTCGCCGCGCCCGTCCGGACTGCTCGGCCCGGTGCGGTTCGTGAGCGCAAATTGAGAGCGGTGGGCAACCCCGCTAAAAATTTTTGAGCATGATGGCGGGTTTGTTGGGGGACTTGCAAGGGAGGGGGCAACAAGAACTTCTATGGTGATGGTGAGACTTGGCCTTCCTCTTCGTCGATCCCCATGGCCTTCCTTTCTTTTTGCTGACCCATTAGATATTAGCATTTGGGGTGTGGGCGAGAATCGGCCGAAGGTGGTGTATAATACACCGACGGAGAACGTGATGGTTCGGGTTGTCGAGAAGATAAAGGATGTGCTGTGGCCGCGCACTTGCGCCGTGCGCGACTGCGGATGCGTTTCGGACAGGCCCGGTCGGTACATATGCTCGCGCTGTCATGCATCATTGCCGTGGTACGACGAGTTCGCCAAGAGCGCATTCGCGTATCTTTCGCCGATTACGGAACTCATAAACGCATACAAGTTCGGCGGCGCGACATATCTCACCGACGATTTCGCCGATGCGATGGTTGATTCGTTCAGGCGAAAGCACGATGCGTCTGCCGTGGACGTCGTTATGCCGGTTCCTCTCCATCCGAACCGCATGAGGGAGCGCGGCTACAACCAGTCCGAACTTCTTGCCGCCGCATTCGCCGCCCGCATCGGACGCCTGTGCGATGCAACATCCCTCGTCCGAGCAGCAGACACTGAGCATCAAAGCCGTTCGAGCGGCGACGAGCGGCGCAGGAACCTGAAGGGTGCGTTCCGCGTAGCGTCGCCGTGCTTTGTGCGCGGACGCACAATAGTGCTGATCGATGACGTAATGACGACCGGAAGCACACTTGAGGAATGTGCCGACGCCCTCTTCGCGGCGGGGGCGTACCGCGTGGTGCAGTTTGCGCTCGCGAAGGCACTCATGGATGAAGACCTTGGGGAAGATTTTCGCGATACATGATATAATGTGCCGCAAAAGGATGAAAGGGCGATGGCGCAGAGCACATATACGTACGAACTCGACGAGACGCAGCAGAATCTGCTCCTGATGATAATGGAGCAAGGCAACTACCGCAGACGCGAAGTGCCGTATTCCCTGATGTCGATTGAAGGTGACGGGTTCAACTGTACGTTGTACGCCAAGGTCAAGCACGGCCGCCGCAAATGCTGCATCCAGGGCGGAAAGGCCGAAGACTTTGTGCTGTTCGTGCTGGAGCCGCAGGTGCTTGGGGCGGCGACGCTCGGCTACGAGAATGTGCTCGATCCTGATCGCGACAAGCCGCACGGCGGAAGCGACGAATCCGGGAAGGGCGACTATTTCGGTCCGCTTGTCGTGGCCTCCTGCTATGTGGATGAGACTCTTGCTGAAGAACTGCGCAAGATGGGCGTGAAGGACTGCAAGCAGATGTCGGACAAGTCGGTGCTTGCCGTCGGATCGGGGATACGCCGTCTGCTTGGGCCAGACAGATGGGCGTTCGTGAAGATCGGTCCTGCGACGTACAACCGGCTCTACGCAAAGATCAGGAACATAAACCGTCTGCTCGCATGGGCGCATGGCGTGTGCATAGAGTCTCTGCTTGAAAAGCAGCCGAGATGTCCAAGGGTGGTGGTAGATCAGTTTGCGCCTACGGAGACCGTAATCCAGCGGGCTTTGAAGGAGCGCGGACGCAAAATCACCGTCGAGCAGCGGCACAAGGCGGAGAGCGACATCGCCGTTGCGGCGGCGTCCGTCGTTGCGAGAGAGCTTTTCCTGAGAAGCCTTGTGGCATCGCTGCCGGACTATGGGCTTGCCGCCGCGACTGAAGAGAATCAGGTAGGCGCAATCCCGAAGGGTTCAAGCGACCCGCGCATCCGTGAGCTGGCCGAGAAGTGCGTGAAAAGCAACGGTCCGGCCTGGGTGATGGATCACTGCAAGGTGCATTTTCAAACGACTGACAAGGTGCTTTCCGCATGTGGCTTTACGCGGGCCGATCTGCCGATGGACGGACAGGTGACGTCAATCAGCCACGCCGAGAAGGACAAGGACGCGAAGGATTGAGCCTCGTGGACTTTTCAGGCCGCATTGTCAATATCTTTTGATAAGTGTATCGCTGCCGCAACTGCCGTTTTTGCTACAATCCGCACAACCCACGGATGAAAGCCACATGGAGTGGATGACGATTCCGCTTGGTGAGTGAAAGGATTTCAAGGGATTACAATGAAAAACAAACTATTTTTCTCGGTTTTGGTGGTTAGCGTCATTGTTGCCATCGGGAGCGGTTCGGCGTTGGGCTGGATATACGCCAAGGTGAGGGCTTATGAGAGGGAACACAACGTATCCATCGTTTCGTCGGCGGCATCGTCATCATCTGTGAATGCATCGTCGACCAATGCCGTATCTGCAAATGCGTCAACGGCAAATGTCGTGCCGGCCAAGGCAGGTCTGCAGGAGGCTAAGGAACTGCTGGTGACGGATGTTTCGTACTGCAGAGATGAGCAGCTGAAATGTCATTTTTCAGAAACCCCTGATATGGAAGTGCTCCGCAACTACATTGAAGTCTCTCCGATGAATGAAGACGGCACCGCGGTCAGTGTCGGCATGACATGGTGTTATTGCGGAAAAGTCAGATCTCCTGAAGGTGAATATGGTCATAGAGCTGTTGTCATCACCGGTGATTATGCATACAGGACGAACGTGACGGTGCGGATTCGCAAGGGGTTGCCGGCACGGGAGTCCAATCAGGGAATAGAGCCGCTTCGGGAGGATTTCACATACACGTTTGTGCGTGATGACATGAGGCCGGAGATCACGATTCCCGTCAAAGGACGATATCTCCCGCCGTTGGGAAGGCGCAGGCTCACCGTTGAGGTGATGAATTTGGATGAAATCAACGTTGAACTGCGCAGGGTGGAGCCAAGAAACATCGTGCAGATGCTTGCGCGAGAGGAGGATGTCTATCAATGCTACTACGGGAACTGGAGCCCGGATGAGAATACGTGGGAGCTGTCCGGCGAACCGGAAAGGTTCACGAACAAATGCGAAGGAGCCGCAAATGAGGTGTGCACAATCTCCATACCTGTCGTCATGAATGATGGCGGAAGCAGCAACGGCATATTTTGGGTGGGGTTGAACGGAACAAGTCGGAAGGACTGCAGGGGAAGGACTGACGTCAACAATGCCCACCGGGTTGTTTGCGTAAGTGATTTCGGAATAAGCGTACGCTCCTTTGCGGACGGTGTGGGCGTATGGGTGACATCCCTCAGTTCCGGACGTCCTGTCGCCGGGGCGAAGGTGGAGGTCTATTCGGTGGCGAACATACTTGTCGCAAAGGGCGTTGCAGATGCATATGGTTGGTGCGTTCCTGAACATGTTGCGAATGGCGTTCCGTTTGCGGTTGTTGCGTCTTCGGCGGACGGCGGCGACATGTCGTTCATCGCGTTGAGGGATTCGATGAAGGTTGATGAGACATACGCTGACGGCGAGCGGGAGAAATATCTCAAAAAGGGAGAGTGCAATGCGTTTCTCTGGACGGACAGGGGAATATATCGACATGGCGAGAAGCTGTTCCTGCACGGCATTATCCGCGACAGTTCGATGAAGGCGCCAAAACCGTTCCCGGTGGAGGTGGAACTGCTCAATCCGAACGAATCGTCATATTCGCGCTGCACTGTCATGTCCGATGCGAACGGTGCGATTTCCCATTCCGGCTTCAGCGTCCCGCCTGAACAGCCGAGCGGTGTATGGACGCTGCTTGCCAAGCTGCCCAGCAAGAACGGCAGGGTGATCGGAAGGAGGACGATAAAGATTGAGGAGTTTGCCCCGCCGCAGATACGGGTTGACGTGTCGGTTGCAGAAAACCAGAAGCCGGGGGAGTTCATGTTTGACGTCTCGGCCGAACATCTGTTCGGCGGGCCGGCCAGATTCCTGAAATGCAGTGGCGCGATAATGTTTGAGGACGTCGAATTTGCGCCTGCGGGATGGAAGGGGTACCGTTTCGGCAATGACAGTCTGGGCCTTTCGCCGAACTTCAGGGAACTCGGAAAACAGGCGCTTGACGCGGACGGAAAGGGACGGTTGCGCGCGCCGCTGTGGGAATCGGTGGGGCAGCCCAAGGCTGCAGTCCGCGCAATTGCGCAGGGCATCGTGTTCGAGGATGGCGGACGCCCCGCAACGGCGCGGAAAAGCGCTCTGTGCCACTACTATCCATACTACATCGGCACCACGCTTACCGGGTGGATCAAGCGTCCGGACAACGGCAAGATCGTTGTGCCGGTTGCCTGCGTTGCGTCGGACGGACGGCGACTTGCCGAGCCGAAAAGGCTTTCCGTCAAGGTTGAAAGCATTGATTCCGTGTTCGCATACCGTGAGGACAAAAACGGGTTCGGCAAATGGGACAGCGAACAGGTTCGCAACACGATCTACGAGGGATGTCTCGACACATTTGCGGACAAGGATGCTATGCTTGCGCTTTCGCTTCCCGATTGCGGCGACTACGCGCTTACACTCTCCGATCCTGATACGGATGTGACGTACGGGCGTACGTTCTACGCGAGCAGCTGGGGTGACAATGTGGTGCGGACGCCGCTTGGCGATTCCACAAAGGTGTCCGTACAGGCGGACAAGGCGCACTACCGCACGGGCGACGTGCCGCGCCTTATCGTGAAGTCGCCGTTCGCAGGTGCTGCGCTGATGTCCGTGCTGCGCGACGGCATGATCTACACGGAGGTGCTTGAACTGACAAATGCGACGAGCGTGGTGGAGTTGCGTCCAGTGGACAGGTCGTGGGCGCCGAGCGTTGACGTGACGTTCTCCGTGGTGCAGAGCGTGATGGAGAATGCTCATCATCTTGCGGTGCGCGCGCATGGGCAGACGACGCTCTCGGTGCGACCGGTCGAGAACGAAATTCCCGTGAAGGTGGATGCGAAGGTCAGCGTGGGAGACACCTCAGGCTCGGTTGTTGCCGTGGATGTCGATGCGCGGTGGAATGCCGCCACCGGCACGGTTGCGGTAGTCACTGTAGTGGATGAGGCCATAAACATCATTTCGGGAGAACCGACGCCAGACCCGGTGGGCTACCTGTCGTACCAGCGCACGGCGGAGCATCCGCTCTATGACATATACAGACGTGTGCTTCCGGTGTTTGGAGACGACGTCATGAAGTCCGGAGTCAAGACGGGCGGCGGATTCGGGGCGGAGCTGTTTGGCCGCGTAAGTCCGGTGCCGACGCGCAGGTTCAAGCCGCTGTCAATATGGCAGGATGCGATACCGCTAACGAATGGGTGCGGTCGCGTGGAGATAAGGCTGCCGGAGTTCGTCGGCGAGGTTCGCGTCACGGCCGTCGCATATTCGGACTGCGCCGTCGGCGCGGCGTCTGTGCAGCGCAAGGTGACGCCGAAGCTTGTGATGCAGCCTGACGCACCTCGGTTCGTGGCGCCGGGAGACGCGTTTGAGCTTACACTTCCGCTGTTCAACAGAAGCGGAGCGGATGGCGACGTGCACTGGCAGATTGAGCCTGACGGGATGGATGCCGCATTTCAGTTCATCGACAGCTCCAAGGGTTCTGTGAATGTCGCCGATGGCGGGCGGGCCTTGATCTTCGTCAGGGCGAAGGCGGGCGAAAGGCCGGGGCAGTGCAGGGTGCGGTTCTCGGCACAGGGCTATGGCGAACGGCATTCGTCGACAATGGAGATCCCTGTGCGTCCGGCCGTAGCGTGGCGCGAACGTGCAGGGACGGTGCGGCTTGAGCCGGGTGAAAGCAGGACGTTTGCCGCAGACGGGGAGTTTGCGCGTCAGGCGATATCCGTATCGGGTTCGCGGATCGGTGAACTTTCCACCGCACTTGAATGGCTTGCCGACTATCCGCATGGATGCCTGGAGCAGACGGCGTCGCGCATATTTCCGCTGATAACGGCTGGCGGCATACTCAATTCCGTCGGCTCGAAGGTTGCCAAGAACAGGAGCGACTACGTCTCCGCAGGCGTCAGGCGTGTAGAGTCGATGGTGCGACAGAACGATTTTGTGATGTGGCCGGACTGCGACTATGCGCCGTGGGACAAGGAGGTTTCGCTATATGCCGCACATTTCCTCATGGAGGCTGAAAGGGCCGGAATTGAACTTGGAAAGTCGGCAAAGACGCAGGTGACCGGATTCCTTGAGAAGTGGGCAGTGTCTGCGGATACCAACGTCTCCGCGTACGCCTGCCATACGCTTGCGCTCTGCGGAAAGCCGAACCGCGACAGGATGCTGCGTCTGTACGACGCGAGGGACAGCCTCACCCTCATGTCCCGCGCAAGATTGGCGAGAGCGTTTGCGGCGACGCATGACGCGACGCGGGCAGAGACGCTTCTCACAAACGTGTCCTCACCGGGATCCGTGAAGGAGGCCGCATTCGCGGTGCTTGCGCTTCTTGAGGTGAAGCCGGACGACGGACGCATTGCCGCCCTTGTGGAATATCTCGTCGCGAACCGCGACCCTGCAAGGTTCAGCTGGGGGACGACGGAGTCCAATGCCCACGCCCTGCTTGCCCTCGGTGAGTACTACAGGCGCAATCCA
Organism: uncultured Lentisphaeraceae bacterium; assembly: GCA_964440985.1. Classification (GTDB taxonomy): domain Bacteria; phylum Verrucomicrobiota; class Kiritimatiellia; order RFP12; family UBA1067; genus UBA1731. The sequence continues at coordinate 7,098 of CAYTWE010000056.1, forward strand.
GTAAAGGCCGGAAAGGTTGCGGTGTCGGCGAAGCCGCTTGACGGGAGCGGAAAAACTCTTGGAGACCGTAGCTATGAGACGTTCACAAACAGGTCGGTCGCAGTGGAGAACTGCGGCGATGCGACCGCGTTCGTGAGCTGGAGGACATTCGATCTGCCGCCGGTGGAGAGCGTGAAGGACGAGTCGAACGGAATATTCGTGTCCCGCAGATTCCTCGATGCGAGCGGGGAGCCGATGTCATTGGACGATGTGAAGTGCGGCGATCTGCTGCAGATAGAGATATCGATCACGTCCGCAGTGACACGGGCGGTCTCCGACCTTGTTGTTGAGGATCTTTTCCCCGGGGCGTTTGAGCCTGTGCATTCGGAATTCACAAGCTGGTATGGATGCTCGCGAGGTGCGTTCATGTGCAGGGAGGCGGATGGCCGTTCGACGCTGCCCGTGCACCGTGCTGTTCAGTGGATGATGCGCAATGATGCGCGTGACGACAGGATGCTTGTGTTCGGCAGGAGGTTCACGATAGAGAAGGATCATGAAGCTGTGTTCAGATATCCTGTACGCGCGGTGTCGGCGGGCGATTTCGTTCTGCCGGGCACATCTGTTGAGGGGATGTATCATCCTGCTCTCAGGTCTCGTCGCGCTGCTGGCCGTATCGTGGTTCGCCATTGAGTGGACCGACGCCGGGGCGGCGGACTTTCCCGGTGGAGTCGTTCTGCGGGATTCCGCAGGAAATGTCATGCGCATCACTCTCGGTGACGGCGACATGGATTGCCGCCCCGGATATGCTGCGGATCCTGACGACTGGATGGTGAAGGCGATTGTCGCCGTGGAGGACGGCACGTTCTGGGAGCATCGCGGGGTGCGTCCGCTTAGCATTGTCCGCGCCGCATTCCAGAATGTCATCTACCGTCGCCGGGTGTCTGGCGCATCGACCATCTCCATGCAGACGGTGCGTCTCATGCGTCCGCATCCCAAGTCGCTGTGGTGGAAGTTCAGGGAGGCTGTGCTGGCTCTCAAGATGGAGCGCGTGAAGGACAAGCGATGGATCATGACGCAGTACCTGAACCGGGCGCCGTTCGGTGCGAACTTCATCGGAGTGGAGGCGGCGGCGAACGGATGGTTCGGGAAGGGCGTCAAGGATCTTGGACTTGGCGAAGCGGCCATGCTTGCGGGCATGGTGCAGGCGCCGTCGCGGTTCCGTCCGGACCGCAACATGGATCGCGCACTCAAGCGACGCGAGTATGTGCTGGACAGAATGCTCGCCCTCGGCATGATAGACGAGGAGCAGCGCGAAGGTGCGAACGGCGTCCGCCCCGTCATACGCCGCGCAAAGCGTCCGTTCCTCAATCCGCACTTCTGCAATTTCGCGCTGCGTCATCTTGATTCGCTTGGCGGACGGCAGCGCATTGGCGGAGATCTTGTCACAACGCTTGATCCGGACGTGCAGATGCTGTGCGACAATGCCGTCAACTCTGCGGCGGAGCGCGGCGGATATTCGGCGGCGGCCGTTGTGATGCGCACAGGCACCGGGGAGGTGGTTGCGCTGTCGTGCAGCGGCGACTACTTTGACGCCGCATCGTCCGACGCGAAGGTGAACACCGCGCTGTGCGCACGTCCTGCCGGTTCGACGTTGAAGCCGTTTCTCGCCGCGCTGGCGATGGATCGGGGATTCGTCTCGCCTGATGAGCGGCTGTTTGACATCCCGAAGTCGTATCAGGGCTACAGTCCGGCGAATTTTGATGCAAAATATCGAGGTCTTGTTCCTCTGCGCGACGCGCTCGTCCTTTCGTTGAACCTTCCGTTCGTGCAGATGCTTCAGCGCATTGGCATAGACAGTTTCATGGAAACGCTTCGCGGCCTTGGCTTTCGCAGCATGGTCGGCCCCGGCGGGGCGTTTGGGCTTGGAATGGCGATCGGAAACGTGGAGGTCTCGCTTTTGGAGCTTGTCGCTGCATACGGCGTCATTGCACGGGGCGGGGAGTGCCGTGCGCCGTGCGCGTTCAGGTGCGAGGTGGAGGCGTCACAAGGGCGTCCTTCCGTGAAAGTGTTCACTCCTGGGGTATGCTATCTTGTCTCGGATATGCTTTCCGGGCGCGAACGCACCGCCGCCGCGTTGGGCCATGTCGCTGACGTCGATGTGCCGAGGTTTGCGTGGAAGACCGGTACGAGCGCGGCGTACCGCGATGCCTGGACTGTGCTGTGGAATCCGGAGTACGTGATAGGCGTATGGTGCGGACACAAGCGCGGCGGATTTGGGGACACGTCTCTCGTCGGGGCGAAGGCCGCCGCCCCAGTGGCGTGGCGGATAGCGCGGATGCTGTATCCGCAGAACAGCGGCCCGTGGTATTCTGCTCCGGATGATGTCGTTCGTCGGAAAGTATGTTCGCTCAGCGGGATGCCGGCCAACGGCGACTGTCCGTCAACAAAGATGGGGTGGGCGGTGACGGGGGGCGGAGCGGCAACGCTGTGCTCTGTCCATTGCAGGGATTTCGACGGAAATGTCGTGGAGAGGATTGATTCGTTTCTCGGTGCGTTTGCGGGTCTTGCCAGGCGGGCGGAGGCGCTTTCGATATTGAAACCGAAGAACGGCGCCAAATTCGTCCTTGTGAACAGTTCCATGAGACAGAGGATCGTATGCAAGGTGGCGGGGAATCCGGCGGGGGGGCGGCTGTGGTGGTTTGTGGATGGTACGCCAACGGGTGAGACCGTCGGAACGGCTCCGTTTGTGGCAGACATGACGGTGGGGACGCACGAGATCGCGTGTTCCACAGCGGAGGGCGTCTCGGCATCCGTCACCGTGAATGTCGTTCTGTCCGAACGCTGACGGAATTTACGCCATCAGAGGAAGTCGATCGCCGTGCGGAGAAAGAATTATTCCACTACCATGCAATAGCGATGGTGTGATGTGAGCAAAAAAGTCGTTGTCTTCAGGCCACTTTCCCGTGTGCCATACACGGTGTCATGAAAGAAACCCTTAGGACAACGACGAAGAGAATGATGCCAATTCTGGCGCGGACAGTCCAACGCTGCCTGCCAGGATGCAAAATCGGGGAACTCGCGGCCGAAGAGAAAATCAAGGCCAGGGAGTTTTCCTACTCCGCGCTGGCGTACCTGTTGATGCCCGGCCAGCTTGCGCACATCTTCTCCTTGAATGAACTCGTCGACCTCTCGACGACATCCTCTGGGGAGCACCGCCGCATACGCGGCATCGAGGTTATGAAGCTCACGACGTTCTCTCACGCTATCCGTTCGCATGGTTTTGAAACCCTGTTGCATGGTAGTGTGATTTTTTTCTGTTTTTTGCATTTTCCCACTTGACATGGGGGGGGGGGGGGGGGGTAAAATGCAAAAAAAAAAAAAACGAAAAAAATTTAAAAAAGTTAAAAAAAAAAGGCCTTTACCCATTTGCGTTTTGAACCCAA
>CAYTWE010000056.1:10529-12671 GCA_964440985.1 uncultured Lentisphaeraceae bacterium
CCCCCCCCCCCCCCCCGCCGCGCCCCCCCCCCCCCCCCCCCCCTATACTACACACTTCGACAGACCGATAGAATTTTCAATGCGTTAAGAAGAAAGGACGTTTCGCCATGTCGAGTGTCTCGCGAAAAGAGAGGACGGATGCGCAACAGCCGCGCCGCAGGAGGTGTCTGCTGGCGTTCGCCCTGGCGGTGGCCGCCGCGACGGCCCTGGCCTACCTGCCGCCCGTCGAGGAGCGGAACGGAATCAGGGTCGAGATCGAAACGTTCCCCCAGAAGCTCGAACGGAACGCCGGAAGTCCGTTCAGCTGGCCGCTCGGCGTGACGGAGGTCGCCGCCGGCGCGCCGCGCGCGTTCCCGGTCACGGTGGAGAACAGGACGGCCAGGCCCGTGACGGGCCGCCTTGCCGTCTGGATGAACGACGACTGGGACGTCGCCGGCCCGCAGGGCGCGCTGACGCTCGCGCCGGGCGAGAAGAGGACGCTGTCCTTCACGGGCACGGCCAAGGCCCGCGCGCTGGACGCGCTCTATCCCGTCCACGCGACGTTCACGCCGGACGGCGCGGACGCGAAGGCCGCCGTGCCGCACCCGATCGCCATCTTCCAGTTCCGGAACCCGGACGCGCCGCGCGCGCTGCCGAAGCGGAAGCCGCCGACGCTCGGCCCGGGCGTGTTCGCGCTGGATCGGGGATTCGCGCGGACGGTCAGCCTCGAAGTCGGCGGGAAGACGGTGCGCCTTGCGGACACCGGCGACGGAGGCGAATGGGGTGGATTCATCTACAGGGGCGAGACGTGCGTCGGCGTGGAGAGGAAGCGCGGCTACTTTTCCCATCCGCCCTACAAGAAAGGCGCAGGTTCCATCTGGAGCGACTTCCCGCTGGAACTCCCGAATGTCCGCCCGATCGCCGTGCGCGTCTCGAACTACCTCTCGTCGAGCGGCAATCGGCCGCCGTCCGACGGCGTGGAGTACAAGATCCTCGTCGTCGCGGACGGCCAGGCACCGAAGGAGCTCGCCTCGCATCTCGTGACGAAGCCGCTCGTCTGGCAGAATCTCTCCGCCGACCTCTCCGCCTATGCGGGGAAGAGGGTCACGCTCCGCCTCTGGACGGGGCCCGGCCCGAAGATGAACACCTGTTGCGACGGCGGCGGCTGGGGCGACGTCCGTCTTGAGATCGGCCCGCAGCCGAAAGCCCTGACGGAGGCCGACTGGGCGGCGCGCGAGGCGGCCGCCGTCGCGGCGGCGCAGCGGGCGCGGACGGACGGCGCGGGCGAGAACCGCTACGTGCTGGACGCGAACGGCGTCCGCTACGGCGCGGCGATCGTGCCGGGCGAGCGCGGCCTCGTGGACGGCGTGCTGGCGTTCACGGACGGGACGCGCGCCGTCGCCTACCGGGGCTTCACGGTGCGGGTGGACACGGCGGACGGCGGCGCGGCCCCCCGGCCGCGCGCGGACGTCCGCGTGGAGAAGGGGACGCTGCGCATCGCGTGGTCGATTCCCGGCGTCGCGCGCGACCCGCAGGGCTTTCCGCGCCTGGGCGACATTGCCGTCGGCCCCGCGTCCGAAAGGCCCGTCCGCGTCTACGCGGGCTTCGGCAACGTGATCCAGAACCCCAGGGCGTTTTCGCTCGGCGCGGGCGGCTTTACGCTCTCGACGCGCCACGTGGGCGCGGACTACGCGAACGGCCTCTCGGTCGTCCAGGCGGTCGACCTGCCGCCGGACGCCGTCGTCTGCGACGGCGACAGGAACCTCTTCTCGCTCCACGCGCACCACGACGCCACGTTCACGTTCGTGCCGTCGTCGAAGGGCGCGTTCGAGGCGGCCCGCCGCTTCCGCGCCGTCTCCGGCTACCGCAAGAGCCCCGGACGCGACGCGCTCGGCGCGCGGATGTGCCTCGACCAGTGGGGCGGCGACTACGCGCGGGCGGCGGAAGGCCTGCGCAAGGCCGCGAAGTACGGACTCGACGACGCGATCTTCGTGAAGCACATTTGGCAGGCCTGGGGCTACGACTACCGCCTGCCGGAGATCTACCCGCCGCGCGGCGACGCGGCCGCGTTCGGCGACATGCGCAGGGCCTGCGCCGAGGGCGGCATCCTGTTCTGCCCGCACGACAACTACACGGATATCTATCCGGATGCGGAGAACTACT
>CAYTWE010000057.1:0-12634 GCA_964440985.1 uncultured Lentisphaeraceae bacterium
CCCCCCCTGCATGAAACTGCACTACGGTATATTGCACTTTTCAGATAAAAAAAAAAGCAACTATTTGTAGTTGTGGGCAATAAAGGCATCTGCTATAATTTGGCGCGTTCATGTCGTTAGTCGACTTTGCGCGACGGCAATTCAGGTCAAACAAGGAGAATGCCATGTATGGAAGCTTGTTGAGGTCGTTTGTGTTAGTGGTTGCGTTATCGCCGTTGGCGGTGCATATCGCGTACGCCGATGTTTGGCACTGGTCTGGACTTGGCGGAGACGCCAATTGGACAACTCCTGGCAATTGGACGGAGAACTCGTCCTATCCTGGCGCAACGGAGGGTAATTCCGATACTGCGGTGTTCGGTCCTGTCGCCGCAGGTGCACACACAACTATCTTCATAGACGGTGTGGCGGGCATAAAGACGATTCTGTTCTCTGGTGCGGGAACGCCAGCCTATACATTCGAGACGGAAGAGGCAGGCAATGTGCTGTTTCTTGAGAACGGGGCGTCGGTGTCGATGACGGCGGATGTCGCCAACAACGAGACGTTCATGTGTCCGATCGATTTTGGGTTGAACGGCTACAGGGAAGTGACTCTTAGGAATGATTCGGTATCCGCCGAGATGGTTCTGAACGGCTATGCCATCAACAAGAGCCGTCATGATGCGGTCGCAAACGACCACTATTATATGCCGCCGCTTGCTTTTCGCGGCAAAGGGGCATTCCGTCTTACCGGCGGCGGCAATGAGTACCACATCAATGGAATGACCTTCTGTCAGGAGGGAGCTGTGTATGTTGAATCGCAGTCGGCGACCTGGCGCTGGAGACCGAAGGCGTGGGGTACGGAGCGTAATGGTTCGGACAGTTTCCTGCGGATTGTCATCCCCGCCGGAAGTTGCGGCTTCGGTCTCGGCGATGGCGGTGGCGACGCAAACAAGATACTCCTTGAGGCGAGAGTCAACACTGTGATAGAAGGTGCGGGCGCATTGCCGCAGGTTGCGCGAATTGACTCCGTAAACAGTCCTTACGTATTCAAGGTCGCCACCAACAAAACACTGAGGATAGATGTCCCGATCGGCGGATGTGTGAAGTCTGACGCCCGGTTCTCCGATGCTGTCGGCTTCGGACAGCCGATCGATTGGCGCAAACTTGGGGCCGGCGTTGTGGAGCTGACTTCATCCAATACGTATTCCGGTGCAACAATGCTTGTGGGAGCCGATGCTTCTCAGGGGCGCATCACCGTCAAGGCCGCGAAGTTCGGTGCAAAGAACTGCGCCGCGACGGAATCCAACCTTGGTACAGGCACATGGATTGCGTTCATCGGCACGGGCGGAACGCTCGTCAACACCGGTGTCGGGGAGACGTGCAACCGCGACTTCGTGCTGATGCCGCACTATCTCATGACAATCGGGACGGTGGCAACCGTAGGAACGCTCGGTGTCGTGCGTAATGATGGCACGGGAGCGCTTGTCCTCACGGGCGACGTGTCAGCCGAGGGAGAGGGCGATACCTTTATGCTCGACGGCGGCGCAAGCGGAATTACGTTCGCCGGAACGGCAGGCGGCGACAACGGCATGACCCTTGAACTCGCCAGAACAGTGACGCTGAACACGCTTCCCGAAAAGTTCATCGCCGTCAGAATGTCCGGCGCGAACGTCACGCTCGATGATTCCGTTTCTTCTCTGCCGTCCGTCACCATCGCCGAAGGCCGGAGTGTGATCACCGTTCCCGACGGTGTTGCGTTCGTCATCGATTCCGTGGCAAAAGCGTCTGGCGTTTCCGGATCTCTTGACATCCGGCTCGGCAATGGCGCAAGCGCCAAGGTGACTGACTTCACCGGGGGCTCTCCGGACAATCTCACCGTAAACGGCAGACTTGCAGCATTCGATTCAGAGGGCAACATTGTTGTCGCAGAAACAGTGAACTGGTCTGCAGCGGTCGACGGAAACTGGAACGATGGCGGAAAGTGGAGTCCGAATGGCATTCCTGCTGCCGGCGCCAAGGTTTCGGTGTCCGTCTCCGGCGCCAGCTACGAAGTCACCGTTCCCACTGGCGTCTCTGTCGCTCCTTCCTACCTTGAGGTTTTGAACGGACAGAGTGGCGAGACTGCGACTGTCAAGTTTGAGGATGCGGTTTCGTTTGCGGATAAAGTTGTGAATGTTGGCTCCGGCGGATGCGTCGTAGCCGAGAAGGGGGCTGATTTCACGCATACGGAGACAGACCTCGGTCGGTATGTGTCCGCAGAGGGCGGTACGCTTCGCGTAACGTCAGGTTCGCTCACGTTGCCGTCTGCAAAAGGAGTCTTCATGCCGAACGGCGGCGTTGTCGAGGTCGCCGGTTCCAATGCGACGATGAAGGTCCCCGCAAGCTATACGTTCGGAACGGGCGACTGGCGTCTCACGGACAATGCTGGAATTGATATGTATTACGACTGGGCGTCGTACATGGCTTTGGCGCCCGACGGCGCAGGCGAGACAGCAAGGATGTCAATCTCCGTCATGGATGATTCAAATGCTGCGAACCGAAAGTTCGCCAACAGCGCCTGCCTGTATTCCACCTATCCGGGCGGGAAGGCCGTGATGGATTTCATATCCTACGAGGCGAGCGGGTTGAGGTATTTTCCCGTGGAGCAGGGGGGAGCACCCGAACTCTTTGCGGTCGGATACCAGTCGGGATGCGCCGAACTGAACGTCAGCAACGGATATTTCAGTTCGAGAAACTATGGTCTTGCTGTCGGTACCGGCAGGCACATTGAAAATGTCAAGTCGCTGTTCTCTGCACCGTACGCTGTTACCGGGACCGTCAATGTGGCGGCAGGCACACTGGAAGCGTCGGGATGGAGCTTTAGCTACACAGGGGTGTGCGCTGGCATCATACTTGGCGATGCCCAGCAGTATGAGTCTGACGTGGATGGCTACAACCGCTACTTCGGCGTCATGAACGTGAGCGGCGGACTGGTGAAGGGAGCCGGCCCCGCCTATTTCCTGCTCGGATTTGGACGCGGAGCTGAAGGCCGGCTTGTCCAGACCGGTGGCGAGATCTCGTGGGATTGCGGATCTACCTATGACGGGAAGGCTTACCGTTCGTGTGTCGGGGTTGGCGTGTTCGGCGGAGCGGGGACATGGGTCATCTCCAACGGAACGGCCACGGTGAAGAACCGGTTCTTTGTCGGCGGTGCGGTCACGAACGAGTTCGAGCGGTGTGAGGGCGGCAAGGCATTCTTCACGGCCCCGCCGCTTGCGTTCAGCGGCGGCGCTGTCGGCACGATGGTCGTCGCCGGCGGCACGACGAAGCTGAATAACGGGCTTTTCGTCGGGTCTGACGGCGCCGGTATGGTCGAGTTTGCTCCGGCGTGGCAGGATGACGCCGGAAACATCGTCACCGGCAGGCTTGTCGTAAGCGAAATGGTGCTTTCGAACCAGACGGCGTCCGTACTGAAGTTCGACCTCTCTGACCTCGGCACCGCCACGCTCGCGGTGGAGAATCGCCTGACGTTTTCACCCGGCGCAGAGCTGGTGGTGGATGCGACGCGGCTGAACGCAAACAGCTCTCGCGGGTGGCGGAAGCTCATGTCCGTCGGCAGCTTTTCGGGAGACGTCCCCGCGCCGGAGTTCATCGTCACGGATGAGACTCGCGATTTGTACGAAAGGGGGCTTTACCTTTTCGAGAGGAACGGCGAGAAGGGCCTTTGGGTTCATGCCGCGCTGCGTGGGTTGGTCATATCTGTCCGCTGACGCGGCGAAAACATGGAGGCGACACCGATGAAATCGGCAGCGGTACTGTCTTTTGTCCCAATGATGCTTCTTTCGTGCGCATCGGTTGCGGCGGAGGGAAAGATCGAATGGTCGAACGTAGGGCCGGGCGGCGGCGGATGGATCACCGCCGTCTGCGAAAGCAGACACAAGCCAGGTCGCCTGTATGCGGGAAGCGATGTCGCGGGGTTCTTTGTCTCTGAGGATGGCGGGCGGCATTATTCGATAAGAAACCGTGGGATGGGGCCCGCGTTCGTTGCATCCATCACTGAGCATCCGTCCAATCCGGACATAATACTTCTCAGCACGATGAGCGGCGTGTACCGCACGGATGACAGAGGATTGACATGGCGTTCGATGCGCGACGGATTTCCGCCGGAGTACATGTGGGGGCATTCTGCGCCTATCCAGTGCATCGCATGGAGTGAATCGGATCACAACAGGGTGTATGCCGCAGTCGGAATCCGGTATGGTGAGCCGTCCCACCTCAATTACCGCACGGCCAGGTACGGATGCGTATACCGCAGCGACGACGCCGGACTTACGTGGCGCATGGTCGTGAAGGAGGGCGATCCTCTGCTTGAGACCAAGTCGCCTATTGAGGGGGTGTCCGTTGATCCGAGAAATGCGGATGCCATTCTTGTCACCGTTGCGCAGGGCGTGTACCGCAGCGAGGATGGCGGAGTGAACTGGGTGCGGTCGTCTGATGGCTTCCCGGATCTTCCTGCTCGTCGGATTGCGCGTTCCGCTTCGCACCCTGATGTGGTGTATGCGGGCTTTCGCACACCGGGACAGGAGAAGTGGACGGGACCGCTTCGCGCAGGCATATGCAGGTCGGATGACGGCGGTCGTACATGGCGCGAGTGTGCGACGTTGCCGAAGTCAGAGCTCTCCTCAGCCGGGAAGTATTCGTGGACGTATACGCAGGACGGCGGAATGGCCGTGGATCCGCGCAACCCCGATGTAGTATGGGCCGGAAACGGGTGCTGGCTTGCGAGCCGAGGCGACGTGTGGAAGTCCACGGACGGCGGAAAGTCGTGGAACCGCGTATTCTCTGAGCACGGACAGAGTCCAGGATGGATCGATTTCTGGGGAGCGGGCGCCGGGTCGATTTCGCTCTCCGCCGCCAACCCCGACATCTTCTCGTTCGGGACGTCGGGGAAGATATACCGCACTGATGACGGCGGTCGTACATGGAATCAGCGCTACTGCACCTACGGAGACAACGGCTTGATTGCAAACAGCGGCCTTGCGGTGCTGTGCGTGCGCGATGTCGCGCCAGATCCGCGCCACAGCGGGCGCGTGTATTTCGGATTCTGGGATGTAGGGTTCTTCCGGAGCGATGACGGCGGAAGGACTATGCGACGCAGCATGAAGGGCGTTCCGACGGAATACAGCAACACGTGCTTCTCAATAATCCCTGCGCCAGATGACGACGAGACTTTGTACGCCACCTTTGGCGGATGGGGCGGTAAGGGATGTGCGCTTTTCGCGAAAAGTCGCGATGGAGGCAATTCATGGACAGTCGGGCCGAAAGACGGAAACGGATGGATATCCGATGCGACGGCAAGAAAGCTCGTATGCCTCACGAAGTCCAGTCCTCACACATTCGCCTGTCTTTCAAACCGTTCCGGAATCCTCGTAAGCACCGATTCCGGCGACACATGGCGGACGGTCTCGACCAACGCGCTTCCGGCGGCTCTTGGAGTGACGGAGGCTCTCACCTCCGACGGCAAAGCGCTTTATGCCGGTTCATTCCCCGACAAGAACCGTCCTGGAGCCGTATGGAGAAGCGGCGATTCCGGCGTCACATGGGAGCGGCTCGGCAGCAACGACTTGAGGATGGGTTCTGTTCTGGACATATCGGCGCGTGACGGAAAGATTCTTGTGGGATGCGGACATTCGTCAATTCCTCGCTGCCCTCCGGGAGCGTGGTACTCCGGCGACAACGGCAAGACATGGCGCAAGGTGCTTGACGCATTCCGGGTGGCGTCCGTGCTCGTGAGAAGTGACGGTGCGCTCATTGCCGCAAGTTCGGTTCCGGGTTGGCGCGATGCGGCGGGTCTGCACGGAGAGCTGCTGATCTCCCGTGATGAAGGGCATTCGTGGAGTTCGCTTGAAGGCAAGGGGTGGGAGGCGCAGAACGGCGGTGCCGCGACGCTTTGCGAAGATCCGCACGATCCGTCCCGCATCTGGGCGGGCACCGGCGGCAACTCCGTGTTCACCGCAAAAGTCCCGCTGTCGCAGACCGGTGCGAAATAGGGTGATTCGTAAGGCGGATTGATTGGCAAGACCCCTTAAGTCGTTTTGTATGGACTTGAATTGCGGGCATACGCAGTCTGTCATGCACCTCAGGGTCTGCGGCGATTCTTTGCTTATCCATTTGATGTTGCCGTTTGCGATGGCGGCATGATCCGTCATTCGCCGCAAATTCATCGAATGAACATGATATAATACGCAGCATGGAAGAGACAAGAGTTCGGTTCGCCCCGTCGCCGACGGGAAAAGTCCACATAGGCAACATACGCGCCGCGATATACAACTGGCTGTACGCCAGGCATGTCGGCGGCAAGTTCCTGCTCCGTGTTGAAGATACGGATCTTGAACGATCCACCCCTGAGGCAATACAGACGCTCCTTGAGTGCATGGAGTGGCTTGGCCTTGACTATGACGAGCCGGTGTTCTACCAGACGAAGAACGTGAAGCGTCACCTTGAGTGCGTGGAAAGGCTGATCGCCGAAGGCCGCGCCTACAGGTGCGAGAAGACGTCGAGGGACGGCAAGACCGGCACGGTTGTGATGTTCCGCATGCCCAAGGAGGGTGTGATCGAGTACGACGACATCGTAAAGGGTCATATGGCCAAGAAGGCCGAGGACATCAACGACTTCGCGATCGTGCGTTCAGACGGCTCGCCGATATTCCACATCGCAAATGTCGTGGATGACATCGACCAGCGCGTCACGCACATCATACGAGGTGACGATCACGTCGAGAACACGTTCAAGCACATTGAGCTTTTCAAGGCGCTTGGCGCAACGCCGCCCAAGTACGGGCATCTCTCCATGATCGTCAATGCGCAGGGAAAGCCGTATTCAAAGCGTGACGGCGCTGCATTCGTCGGCGAGTTCCGCGAACAGGGATATCTTCCGGAGGCGCTGTTCAACTACCTCCTGCTTCTCGGCTGGAATCCCGGCGACGACCGTGAAGTCCTTTCGCGTGACGAGATGGTGAAACTGTTCACGCTTGAATCGGTGCACGTGACGGCGGCGAAGTTCGACATCAAGAAGCTTCAGTGGATGAACGCCGAGTACATCAAGCGGATCCCGAAAAAGGATTTCGAAGAGGAGCTTAAACGCCGCCTTGAAGCCGGCGGGTATGACCTTTCGAAATTCCGGTCGCCGTCGTTCAACTGGGATCTTCTCGTGGATCAGCTGCAGGTGCGGACGAAGTTTCTCGGAGACATCCCAGGGAACTGCGCGTATTTCTTCACGGACGACTATCCGTTCGACGAGAAGGCGGTGGAGAAGCGTCTAAAGAAGGACGGCGTAAAGGAAATCCTGCTCGATCTCGCGAACCGTTTCGAGAAGATCGAGAGGTTTTCCGCACCATCATGCGAGGAGATGGTCAAGGAGCTTTCACAGGGCGGCGGCATGGGGCCGTGGGTGCATCCAGTGCGCGTTGCGGTCTCCGGACGCATGGAAGGCCCCGGTCTCTTCGAGATGCTTGAGCTGCTTGGCCGGGAGCGCACGGTTGCGCGTCTCCGTGCGGCGGCCGAGAGGTTCTGCTCCTGACAGACATCCAAGGCGGAAAGGACGCATAGCCGATGGCGGACATCATACATTGCGATCCAATGCTTGAACCGTTCCGCGCCGCAATCGAACGTAGGACGGAGCGCGTATGCGCGCTGATGAAGCGTCTTTCAGGTGATGTGCGGATATCGGATTGGGCGTCCGCCCATGAGTACTATGGGCTGCATCGCGTACGCGGAGGATGGGTGTTCCGGGAGTGGGCGCCCAACGCGACGGCAATGTGGCTGGTCGGCGACTTCTCCGGATGGAAGACGATTCCTCAGTTCGAGCTTAAGCGGAAGCCTGGCACAGGCGATTGGGTGGGACGTTTCCCGGCGAAGTCGATTGTCCATGGACAGTTCTTTCGGCTTGAGATGCGTTGGGACGGCGGACGGGGAGAGCGCATACCGGCATACGCACGGAGAGTTGTGCAGGATCCGTCGACAAATCTCTATGCCGCGCAGGTCTGGAACCCGAAGCCGTACAGGTGGAGAAATCCCGCGACTGTCTCCAATGCCGGAACTGCGGCGGCGATTCCCCTCATCTACGAGGCTCACGTCGGGATGGCTGGCGAGGAGGAGCGGGTCTCGACGTATGCTGAATTTCGGGACTTGATGCTGCCGAGAATCAAGGCCGCCGGCTACAATACGGTTCAGCTGATGGCCGTGATGGAGCATCCGTACTACGGATCGTTCGGCTATCATGTGTCGAGCTTCTTCGCGGCGTCATCCCGCTTTGGAACTCCTGAAGACCTGAAGTCGCTTGTGGATGCGGCGCATGGGATGGGGCTTAGGGTGATAATGGACCTCGTCCATTCACATGCCGTGAAGAACGAGCGGGACGGTCTATCGCGGTTCGACGGCACGGACTGCCAGTATTTCCATTCAGGCCCGAGAGGCTGGCATTCCGCATGGGATTCCAGATGCTTCGACTACGGCAAGATCGAGGTGCTGCATTTTCTGCTGTCCAACTGCCGGTTCTGGCTTGACGAATACCGCTTTGACGGATTCCGTTTCGACGGCATTACGTCGATGCTGTACCGGCATCACGGACTTGGCGTCGCGTTCACAGACTATTCCATGTACTTTGACGGTTCCGTGGACGAGGATGCCTATGCGTATCTTGCAGTCGCGAACAGAGTGATACATGAGGCGCATCCGTGCGCAATCACAATCGCGGAGGATGTCTCAGGAATGCCGGGGTGCGCATCTCCGGTGGATTCGGGCGGTCTTGGCTTTGACTACCGCATGGCGATGGGAGAACCCGACTACTGGTTCCGTGTCGCCGAAAAGGTGCCTGATGAGAACTGGTCGATGTACGGAATGTACCATGCCCTCACGGACAGACGGCGTGAGGAGAAGGTCGTTTCGTACGTGGAATCGCATGATCAGGCGCTTGTCGGCGGAAAGACGTTCTTTTTCCAGCTTGTCGACTCCGCAGTGTATTTCGGGATGCGCAACGATCAGCAGAATCTTGACATCGATCGCGGACTCGCACTCCACAAGATGGCGCGGCTCGCGACTTTCGCCCTGAACGGCGGTGCGTACCTTAACTTCATGGGCAACGAGTTCGGGCATCCGGAGTGGATAGATTTTCCGCGTGAAGGGAACGGCTTCAGCTACCGCCATGCGCGGCGGCAATGGTCTCTGCGCGATGACGCAACGCTACGCTTCAAGCCGCTTGGCGACTGGGACGCCGAGATGCTGAACGCCATGTCCGCAACGCGCTGCTTCGCAGATGAGCCGATTCCGCTCGTGCGCAACGATCCGGATCATGTGCTTGCGTTCTACCGTGGTGGGTTCGTCTTTGCGTTCAACTTCGATCCCACGCGTTCATACTCCGGTTACGGCGTGCTTGTGCCGCCGGGCGGAGAATACCGGCTGATGTTCGATTCTGACGAGACGCGCTTTGGCGGACAGGGACGAATCGCCGCCGGACAGTGCTTCCGTCCGGCGAACGTCGAATCGGGTGACGAGATAGTGCAGCAGATTAAACTGTACCTCCCTGCCCGCACGGCGGTGGTGCTGAGGCGATGCCTCAGCCGAGAACCTTAGCGATTCGGGACACTGCCTCTTCGACGTTGGCGCGAGAGTTGAACGCCGAGATGCGGATGTAGCCCTGGCCGTTGCGCCCGAAGCCTGCACCGGGTGTCGTGACCACATTGGCCTCGTGCAGAAGCCGGTCGAAGAACTCCCAGCTGTCGCCCTTGACGTTCGTCCAAAGGTAGGGGGAATCGGTGCCGCCAATCACGTCATAGCCGAGCTTGAGCAGAGCCTCTTTCATGATCTTTGCGTTCTCAAGGTAGAAGTCGATTGTCGCCTTCGTCTGCGCCTGTCCCTCCGGCGTGTGCACCGCTTCCGCGCCGCGTTGCGTGACATAGCTGCATCCGTTGAACTTTGTCGTCTGGCGGCGCGTCCAGAGCGGACGCAGCTCGACGGGCGTTCCGTCAGCCGCGTATGCGACAAGCCCTTTGGGGACTACGGTGTAGCCGCACCGCACACCGGTGAATCCTGCGGTCTTGGAATAGCTGCGGAATTCGATTGCGCAGTCGCGGGCGCCGTCACATTCATAGATTGAGTGCGGGATGCCCGGCGTACGGATGAACGCCTCGTAGGCGGCGTCGAAGAGAAGGAGGGCCTTGTTGGCCTTGGCCCAGTTCACCCAGGCCTGAAGCTGCTCCTTGGTGGCAACGGCACCTGTCGGATTGTTCGGGAAGCAAAGGTAGACGACGTCCGCGACGACTCCCTCCGGAGACGGAACGAAACCGTTTCCGGCGTTGCCCTCAAGGTACGTAAGCCCAGCGTAGCGTCCATCAGCGTTTTCCCCGGTGCGCCCCGCCATGACGTTCGTATCCACATACACCGGATATACAGGGTCTGGCACGGCAATCTTAACGTCCATGCCGAAAAGCTCCTGGATGTTTCCGCAGTCGCACTTTGCGCCGTCGGATACGAATATCTCGTCGGCATCGACATTTATCCCGCGCATCTTGAAATCAGTTTCCGCAATCGCCTCACGGAGAAATCCGTAGCCCTGCTCCGGGCCGTAGCCGCGGAACGTTTCGCGCCGGGCCTCGTCATCCACCGCCTTGTGCATCGCTTCAACCACCGCCGGAGGCAACGGTTCGGTCACATCTCCGATGCCAAGGCGTATTATCTTCGCGGACGGGTTCTTCTCCTGATATGCCTTTATGCGGTGTGCGATTTCCGTGAAGAGGTAGCTTGATTGGATTTTGAGGTAGTTTTCGTTGATGCGGACCATGGTTATGTTTCCTTTAGAAAAGTTCCACGGATTATACCATAATTCAGGGGCGTCAGGAGACGGGCAATGTTGAAGTCTCAGGGGGAATTTGGTACACTGTGCGAATCTATGAGAATTGTGTTTATGGGTTCATCGTTTGCGTCCGCAATGTGTCTGCGGGCGATTCTGCGTTTGCCGGGACTGAATGTCGTGGGCGTTGTCACCCAGCCGGACCGTCCCGCTGGTCGCGGCAAGGTGCTTACGCCTTGCCGTTGCCGTGCCTACGCCGCAGAGCGTGGCATAAAGAACTGCATAACGCCTGAAAACGTCAATTCGCCGGATGCGATCGCCCAGATAAGGGCGTGGAAGCCGGATGTTATCGTTGTGGTTGCGTTTGGACAGTTCCTCAAGGAGGAGCTTCTCAACCTTCCGCCGCTCGGATGCGTCAACTGCCATTTCTCGCTGCTTCCGAAATACAGGGGTGCATCGCCGGTCACGGCGGCATTGCTCGCGGGTGACGTGATAACCGGCGTGTCGGTGATACGCATGGGTACGGGAATGGATGACGGCCCGGTGCTTCAGAAGCAGGTTGAACCGATATATGCGGACGATACCGGCGATTCCCTCATGGAGAAGCTTTCCATATGCGGCGGCGTCACGCTCGCAAAGACCCTGAAGCAGATGGCCGCCGGGAAGCTGCCTCAGCCAGAGGAGCAGGAGAGCGACAAGGCCACGTTTGCGCACAAGATATCGAAGGCGGACGGCATGATCGACTGGCGAAAGCCGTCCGACTACATCGAACGCCAGCTCAGGGCGTATACGCCGTGGCCGGGATGCCACACGTTCATGCCAATGCGCCTTCGCAAGAAAGGCGCCACCGGGCGCGTTGTCATAACCGGGGTTGAGTTCGCGAAGGTCGCGCCGGAACATCGCAACGAACTGCCCGGTACGGTTCTGGAGGTGACAAAACGCGGACCTGTGGTGCGCACCGGCACAACGGCGCTTCTCGTCACGTCGCTCAAGCCCGAAGGGGCAAAGGAGATGACGGGCGGCGTTTTCCTGCAGGGGCGTCCGCTTGAACCTTTCAAGGATATGTTTCTGCCGGACAGCGTGTAGATCGCAGTCCGGCGGTCACGCTGATGGAGCGGCCTTGACGAACATGGGCCGGTAGTCCTGCCACCTGTTCAGCATTCGCTGCGCTTTCGGCGAGCCAGTGCGGGCTGCATGCTCTTCGAGAAGCGACTTCAGCAGCCGCTCGTCGTCTGAGCCGCTTTCTACCGGGAAGAGGTCTACGGACTCAAGGTTGCAGTTGAGGTCGAGACCTGCCGTCTCGTCAAGCACGTACGCAACTCCGCCTGTCATGCCGGCGGCAAAATTGACGCCGGTCTCTCCGAGAATCACGGCGATGCCGCCGGTCATGTACTCGCATCCGTGATCTCCTACGCCCTCCGCCACGAGCGTTGCGCCGGAGTTGCGTATGCCGAAGCGTTCTCCGGCAATGCCGTTTATGAATATTCCGCCAGATGTCGCGCCGTATGCGATCACGTTGCCGGCGATTGTGTTCCTCTCCGCGAAAGTCAGAGGCCTGGCTCCAGGTGCTACGGCGGGCGGCGCTATCGTGATTGTGCCGCCGGAGAGCCCCTTGCCGACATAGTCGTTGGCTTCGCCGCGAAGGTTGAACGTGACGCCCCTTGCGAGGAATGCGCCGAAGGACTGTCCGGCAACTCCGGTGAAGTTTACGGTGATGCCGCGGCGCGGTTTGGATGCGAGATCCATTTCGGCAAGATGTCCTGAAAGCGCAGTGCCGACGGAACGGTCTGAGTTGGATATGCGCCGTTCCAGGGTGATGTCGACGTCCGT
>CAYTWE010000058.1:0-12485 GCA_964440985.1 uncultured Lentisphaeraceae bacterium
ATTATACCATATGAAATGGCCTTGCAGGGGCGGGGCTACTCGACAGCATTGCAGGTCGTAACTTGTCTGCGCTTCGCACAGAGCATTTTCAATCGAACTAACGAGAAATCGACGGATCGAAAATGCATCAACGCCCTGCACATCTGAAATGGAGCGATGCGAGCCCGAAGTCCTCGGAGGCTGGCCATGACGTGACATTGCGCAGAATCACAAGAAATCTGCGCGAGGATGGATCAAACGCCACAAACGAACTGCCGCCGTATATCATCCCGAACCTGTACAGCACACGAAGTCCACCATCAAGCATCCGCACATTCAGCAGTCCGCGCATCTCCCCGTCCGCCGTCTCACGCAGCGGCTTCTCCGCAACCAGACCGTCCACAACGCGCCAATATTCCGTGAACACCTTGGCGCAGTCCGACGCCGATGAATATATCTCGCCCATCCCGCGCAGCGCAGGGCCAAGGTGGTGTTCCGGAATCCGCGTTCCGCGTCTGCTCAGCCACGGCAGCTTTCCGGCACACAGCGGCGCAACACGCAATTCCGCCGCACCGGACGGACAGAACGACGTATCCTCAAGCCCAAGAGGAACAACGAGTTCGTCGTTCAGGATGTCGTCGATGCTCCGTCCTGTCATGTCTTCGACGCACATGACGAGCAGGGCGAATCCCATGTTGGAATACTGCGGCTTTCCGTCACGCACAAACGAAAGCGTACGGCGGCTTGACAATTCCTTCCCGAAATCTTTCCGCGAATCGAATGCCGCATAGATGTGCGTACCGAAAAGCCCGCACATGAACGCCGTATGCCAGTCGAGCGGATTCCACGGATTCAGGAATTCACGCGGCAGACCGGATCTATTCTCCATCAGGTTACGAAGCGTGACCGAACCGTATTCCTGCGGCAAGCGGAATGAGGAAGACGATTTCACGTCCACATCAAGATTGAGGCGACCAGCCCGCTCCATGCGCAGCAGCGCAAGATGCACATAAAGCTTTCCGAGCGATGCTATGCGGAATATGCGGTGAGAATCGCCGGCGAACCCGCTTTCAGTCGCAACGGCACACTCCGGATCGCCTACTTCATTCAGGTAGAAGTCACGGATATCTTCTGCGTCTGCACGTTCCGGCAACGTCGCGCATCCGGCCGCCGTCATCAACGCACTCGCCGCAAGGCACGGCAGAAAGGCCGTTCCTCCAAGACCGTAAACGAACTTTGCAATTGACATCAATTCAGATCGACCGAATCATGGAAGGCAGTCCTTGATCTCGTCAGCGCCGGCAAGCTCTTCCTTCGATCCATATCCCCACGTCACACCGATCGTACGCATTCCGTTCGCCTTGCCGGCATCGATGTCGCCACGGGTGTCGCCAACCATCACGGCATCATCTGCGGACACCCCCATTCTCGAAAGAAGGAGCGCAAGCAGATCCGGCTTGGCGAACTTTTTGCCGTCAATGCTGTCAAAGCTCCATATCCCATCGAAAAGCGCGTCCCAGCCGAACTTCGCCGCAATCTTTTGCGTCGGCGAATGGCGCTTGTTCGTGACGATGTATATCTTCGCGCCTGACGCCTTCAGCGTCTCCATCCATTTCTGCACTCCGGGATACGGCACCGTGTTCGGAAATCCGGAATCGTCATAGTTCGGGCGAAACCGTTCCACCATCTTTGCGACAAGCTCCGGAGTCGCATCGTCAAACAGCTCGTAGACTATCTTGTCGAGCGTAGGGCCGATGGAGAACACCTCGTCAAAGCGCGGACACTCCCGGCCGAGGTCTGCTATCGACTTCTTCCACGCCACGACAATGTCCTCGCCAGTTCGCGCAAGCGTACCGTCAAGGTCAAAAAACCAGTGGCGGCGCACAACGCCGCCACTTTTCATCACGTTGTCTTCCATGGGTGCGGATTATACCACAGCGGACACTCTATACGTCATGCCCGACTGCGGTTACGCTCCTCAAGCGCCGTCCGGTAGGCGGACAGGTCTACGTCCATCTGCGCGACGCCGCTCTTCACCGCCGCCTCGGCGACGGCATACGACACCTCGACGAACAGGCGGCGGTCGAACGGCTTCGGGATGATGTAGCCGTCGCCGAACACCAGCGTCTCGTCGGGATAAAGCGCCTGCACCTCCGGCGTCACAGGCTTCCTCGCGAGCATCGCAAGCGCATTTGCCGCCGCGACCTTCATCTCCTTGTTGATCGTCCGCGCACGGACATCGAGCGCACCTCGGAAAAGGTACGGGAACCCAAGCACGTTGTTGATCTGGTTCGGATAGTCGCTGCGTCCAGTGACCATGACGTAGCGCCGCCCCTTGAGCGCAGCGGCGACATCCGCAGGATCGATCTCAGGATCGGGGTTCGCCATCGCGAATATCGCCGGGAACTCCGCCATCTTCCGGACGTCCTCACCGGAAAGCACGTTTGCGGCGGATACGCCGATGAAGACATCCGCGCCGACGAGGGCTTCCTGAAGCGTACGGCAGCCGGTCGTCACGGCGTGTCTGCGCTTGTACTGGTTGAGGTCGGTGCGGTCGACGCGGATCACGCCCTTCGTGTCGCACATCGTGATGTCCTTTACACCTGCGGCCTTGCACATCTCGCAGATGCGGATGCCGGCGGCGCCTGCGCCGTTCATCACCACCTTAAGTTCCGACAGCGGCTTGCCGGCAAGCTCCGCATAGTTCATCACGCCCGAAAGCGCGATCACGGCTGTACCCCACTGATCGTCGTGGAAGACCGGAATGTCAAGCTCTGCATCAAGCGCATCCTCGATCTCGAAGCACGCCGGCGCCGATATGTCCTCAAGGTTCACGCCGCCGTACTGCGGCGCAATCGCCTTCACGGCCGCGATCACACGCTGCGGATCTGTCTTCCCGGTGTCCTTGCCATCCTGCCTGCAGTGCGCAAGCGGGACTGGCCATGCGTCCACGTCGCCAAACGACTTGAACAGAACAGCCTTGCCCTCCATCACGGGAATCGAAGCGGAAGCGCCAAGGTCGCCGAGACCGAGTATCGCCGTGCCGTCGGAGACGACGGCGACGAGATTCGGCTTGGCCGTGCAGCTGTACACCGCGTCCGGCCTCTCGGCGATGGCCTTCACCGCCTGCGCCACGCCAGGCGTGTACGCAAGGCAAAGATCCTCCTTTGTCTTCAATCCCTTCGGCAGCGACACCGCGACCTTGCCGCCCTTGTGGTATGCAAGCACCTCTTCACGGGAAAACGACGCCATGCCAATCCTCCTTACCGCTTCTCTTCCACCGTCACGCTCTTGATGACGATCGGCTTCACCGGCACGTCCTGATGCATACCATGATTGCCGGTCTGCACCTTCGCGATCTTGTCTACGACATCCATTCCCTTCGTGACGCTGCCGAAGACGGCATAGCCGAAGCCCTGCGGCGTGGGATTGCGGAAATCGAGGAACGAGTTGTCCACGAGATTGATGAAGAACTGGCTTGTCGCCGAGTCCACGACCATGGTGCGGGCCATCGCGATTGTGCCGCGGGCGTTCTTAAGGCCGTTCATCGCCTCGTTGCGGATAGGCTCCTTTGTGGGCTTGTCCGTCATGTCCGGCGTGAATCCGCCACCCTGGATCATGAACCCGTCGATCACACGGTGGAATATCGTGCCGTTGTAGTGTCCGCTTTTGGCGTAGTCCGCAAAGTTCTTCACCGTGGCGGGGGCCTTCTTCTCGTCCAGCTCAAGCTCTATCGTGCCGAGATCTGTTTCCATTGTCGCTTTCATCTGTTTTCTCCTTTATCGTTTTGAATGTCCTTGTCATTGTGCCGACCGCTGCGCATTGAACCGTTCACGGTCTATCCAAAGGCCAAGCGCGGGGTTGGGTATGAAGTATATCTCCTCGCCGTCAACAGTGTTGTAGCCGTACTTGAGCGTTTCCGGATTGTACTTCCTGACCATTTCGTCATAGTCCGCCGACTTGAATCCCACGCCCTCGACCTCTTCCTTGGAGATGTTCTTCACGCAGTATGTGATCGTGAAGCGTCCGTCCGAGGATCCGTGTATGAGATGCGCCGCCGCGCCCATGTTTGCGCGAAGGTCTTCGGCATCCGGCCGCTTGAACACCTCAAGCGTGTGCAGACGCCCCCTGTAGCCGTACTTGCGGATCAGCGCATCAACCGCCTTGTCCTCACCGAAGGTGTGCACACCGGGCGCAAGCACGATCAGCTCGCCGCCATCCGCCATCGCCATGCGCGTGCGGTACACGGACTTGTTGCCGAGCCATGTGGACGTGAATTCGGATGGATCGAGGTAGACGACGCATTTCCTGATCCCGCGCTCCACATAGTCGATGTTCTTCTCCTGCGCCAACTTGACCGCCTCGGTAAGGCAGTTTCTCCCCTCTCCGATGAATATTCCGTGGGAGTGGATCTTGCCGCCGGGTGCGGTGTTCACGGTCAACACCCAGAGGATCGGGCGATCCGCCATGAACCTCTCAAGCGCATAGTCGAACAGACGGCGCACCGGGGTGTGGTCGCGTCCCATCGCCTTCTCCATGCCGCAGACCGCGCCGATCATGTGGGACTTGTTTATCATGTCCGCCCCGCCGCATCCGACAAACACGTTCTTGGCATGGTTCGCCATGCCGATCACCTCATGCGGGACGACCTGACCAGGGGATATGATGAGATCGTATTTTTCGTCCATCAGTCGGCGGTTGACCTCAACGCTGACCGGATCCGTCCAAAGACCATCGGAGATCTCCTTCACGGCATCGGCCGGCACCTCACCGAGCTTAACAACGTCCGTGCGCCAGTTGTGCACGATCATCCTGTCGTACGGGATGTCCGGGAACATGACGTTCCACTGCGATTCCGAGACCGGCACGTGCGTCCCGAGCGCCGGCATGACGTCCACAGCCACCCCTCTTGCCGTGAGCATCCTGTAGTATGCGCAGGATATGAACCCCGCATTGGAGTGAAAGCGCGTGAAATCCGGCGGAATTATCAGCACATTCCTGAGGCTACGCCCCTCTATCGACTTCTCAAGCAGAGCCGCAATCTCCCCGTTGGAGAGTCCTTCGCCGCCTTCGGCGATCCTGAAGATGTCATCCATGTTCCTGCGCCCTTTCCATTTCAGAGTTTTCTTGACATCGCTATTTCCGGACAGGTGAACGGATCAGCGTGCTTCGTGCAATGTATGCACCCGGAATAAAGCTTGTGCATAACCTTCGACTTTGGTATTTCGCAGAATCCGAGCTTCTTGAAGAATTCCGGGGCGAACGTAAGCACAAGAGCCTCCGCCGGCCTGAACGGCTCAATGCGCCTGAGCAGGGCGTCTATCAGCGCCCGACCGATTCCGAAACGGCGATATTCCGCAAGCACCGCGACAGACTGCAGCTCTACCGTGGCGCGTTCCGCCACGCCAATCTCTGGAAGTATCGAGTACGTCGCGCACCCGACGAGGTCGCCATCATCAGATTCCGCGACGACAAACCTGTCTATGTTGGACACTATGTCCCCCATGGGCTTGGGTATAAGCTCATCGGGATAGCCGCGTATCATAGCGAATATCCTGGCGGCGTCGCCAAGCCGTGCGGCGCGAAGCGCAAATTTCGGTGTGTCGTTCATGTCTCGCTGAACGGCACCACAACTTATGCCCTGTCGCCGTTCGTGCGCAGGATTATACCAAATCCCGGCCGATAATGAAAACGAGGCTTCGCCACCACGCCTCTTCGCGGCGGATTCACGCACAAGCGGGCGATATTATGGTAAAATAGTCCTTTATTTTCATGCAGGAGGAATCGTTTTGGACATGAACGACGATATCATAAGCGCCGACAGGGGACGCAAGTTTTTCACCAAGGTCGACTGGGCCGCGTTTTGGACGGCGACGCTCGCGGCGTTCGCCGTGTACTTCTTCACCCTCGGCCCGTCCGTTGGCCTGGAGGATTCCGGAGAGCTTGCAACGGCGGCCGACCATCTCGGTGTGCCGCACCCTCCGGGATATCCGTTCTGGAGCATGTGCGGCTGGGTGTTCTGCCGACTGTTCTCGTGGGTGACGTACATGGGCCACCCGACTCCGGCATGGGCGATGTCCCTCTTCTCCGCAGTGACGGGGGCGTTTGCCGCAGGATGCACCGCCATGCTCGTGTGCCGCTCAAGCATGGACATGATGGCGTCCGACGAAACCACGGATGGCTCTTGCGGCAACGCCACGAACACGATGTTTGCGTTTTCGGGCGGAGTTGCCGCCGCGCTCGTGTTCGCGTTCTCGCCCGTGATGTGGTCTCAGTCCACGATCGTGGAGATCTACTCGCTCAACGCCCTCTTCCTCATGTGGGTGTTCCTGCTCTCGTACCGGTGGATGCGCAGCCCGTCCGACAAGATACTTTGGTTGACGTCCTTCGTGTTCGGCCTGGGCCTCACAAACTACCAGGTGCTTCTCCTCGCGGCCGTCCCGATTGCGATCATCATAGCGCTCAGGGACGCAAAGATGTTCCGCGACACGCTGCTTATCCTGATACCCATAGGCCTCACGTACATTCTTCTCAAGACCGGCTGCATGCTGCGGGCCAACGCATACATGAGCGCCGACGTGATCAACAAGTTCGAGCCTGTGCTCAAGACCGAATCGTGTCCGAACGAAATCCTGCTATGGGCCGGATGCATCCTCGCGGTGATTGCGCCGTTCGCCCGAAAGGCCTGGGCGGCGGTCGGGTTCACCGGCGTCGGCCTCGTCCTCGCCGCCGCGCTGTTCCCCGGACACGCAGAGTGGACAACCGCGAACGAGCAGCTGATCGCCCCGCTGCTCACGCCATCGAAGTACGCATGGATAGGCGCGTTCCTCCTCGGAAGCGTTGTCTGCTCCATCGGCTTCGCGATGACGAAGGAGCGAAAGGAATGGCGGTGGATCGCCGCCGCAGCCGTCTGCGGAGCAGTAGCCCTCGCCATCGCCGGAAGCGGGCCTTCCGCAGATGCCGCCGGATACGCCGGCAAGCCGCACTCCTTCACCATGGAGAACACCATGCTTCTCGTCGGGCTTGCGACGCTCTTCGCCCTCGCATGGAAGACCCCTCGAGGCCTTGCGTACGCCGTTCCCGTCGCCGCAGTCGAGCTTACGACGTTCCTGCTTCTCCAGAAAGGCGCAATGAACGGGCTTACCAACCCTCACAGCTGGTGGTTCTTCTGGCCGATCATCTGGAACTTCATCGTTCTCGGCCTCGCTTTCATATCGCTTCCGACCGGCAGATCAATGGCCATCGCGACGTTCCTCGCCGAACTCGGCGTGTCGTTCTACGCATACATGCCTATCGTCTCCGACCTGCGCAACCCTCCGATGAACTGGGGCTATCCGCGCACGTGGGAGGGATTCAAGCACGCCATCACACGCGGCCAGTACGAGGCGATCAAGATGGGGGATGTGTTCTCTCTCCACTTCCTGAACGAGCTGTGCTTCTACGTGAAGGATCTCCGCACCCAGTTCACCGCCGTGCTGATGGCCGTGGCGATCGCGGCCTTCCCGCTCGGACACGTCTTCATAAAGAAGGAACACCGCCGACTGTGGTACAGCTGGCTCGCCGCAATCGGAAGCTGCTTCCTCGTGATGTCCGTGCTGCTCATCGCGCTGGCCAACACCAAGGGAGACGTGCAGGACGGATTCATCCAGAAGGTGAAGTTCATCTCGTCGCACGGAATGTTCGCGCTGTGGATCGGCTACGGCCTCGTCTTCGGCGCAAGGTTCGCGACAGGGCTTTGGCGCAGGTTCTCCGCCGGGCGCGTCGGCACGGCGGCGGAGCGCACGGCGCTCGTCCCGCGCTGGCTCGTCGTGACCCTGTGCGCACTGATGCTCGCGACATCGCTCATCCCAATCTACGAAAACTACACCAACGACCGCCTCGTGTTCGAGCTTGGCTCCGCCGAACAGAACGGACACACCTTCGGCTGGCAGTTCGGGGCATGGCAGCTGGACGGCGCGGAGGAGATCCGCGACGAGCTTCTTGCCGACGAGGAGCCGCTGCCGAACCCGCTGTGGCCGGAATCGATGGAACCGCACTCGGTCTTCTTCGGCGGCACAGATCCGGGGCGCTTCGTGCCCACGTACATGATATACTCGGCAAACTTCCGTCCGGACGTCTACCTCATCACGCAGAATGCCCTCGCGGACGACACGTACATGAGCGTGGAGCGCGATCTCTACGGAGATGAGATCTGGATTCCGTCGAAGGAGGATTCCGCCGAATCGTTCCAGATTTACGTAGAGGAGGTTCAGAGCGGCAAGCGCAATGCGAATGCCGACCTGAAGATCGAGAACGGACGCGTGCAGGTGACAGGCGCTCTCGGCGTGATGGAGATAAACGGAATCCTCACGAAGATGATGTTCGACCACGAACGCCTGCGCCGAGCGTTCTACGTCGAGGAGTCGTATGTCATACAGTGGATGTACAGATACCTCTCGCCGCACGGCCTCATAATGAAGATCAACAAGGATCCCAACCCTCTCACCCCGCAAATCGTCAAGAACGACATGGAGTTCTGGGACTGGTACATGCGCCGTCTGCTCAAGGACAAAGCGTTCCGCCGCGACTTCGCAGCTCAGAAGAGCTTCTCCAAGCTCCGTGCGGCGATCGCCGGACTGTACTCCCATGCGGGACGCTACCGGGAAGCGGAGCAGGCGTTCCTCGAAGCGGTGCTTCTCTATCCCGCGTCCCCGGAGGCGAGCTTCCGCTACGTACAGGAAGTGCTTCTGCCGATGCGGAAGTGGAACACGATCGAGGACATTCTCGACTATACGGATCGCGTGGATCCGAACAACACGCGCACAAAGCCGATGCGCAACTACGTGATGAGCCTGAAAGGCGTCACCGAACAGATATCGGCGCTGCAGGCCAAGGCCTCGAAGTCCCCGCTGACGCCACGTGAGAGCATCGCACTCGCACAGTGCTACATGCAGATCGGGCAGTCCGCAGCAGCAGCAGCCCTCGTGAAGAAGGCGATGGAGAACAAGGATGCGGCGACCGACTTCGAATGCCTGTGCCACGGCGCACAGCTGCTGTCGCAGCTCGGTCAGCGCGGAGACGCCGCACAGGCCGCAAAAAAGGCATTGGCGGCCATGCCGCAGGGCGGTCCCGCACCGATCCGCAAGGATATTGCCGTGATACTCCTCAACGGCGGCATGACGGCTGAGGCGAACGCACTGCTGAACGAATACCTGCGCTACAGCCCCAAGGACGCAGAGGCGTGGCTCGCGTCCTCCCTCGCCAAGGATGCTCTTTCGCAGACGAGGGAGGCGCAGAAGTCCATCATACAGGCGTACCAGTGCGACGCCAACCTGACGATGGAGCGCATCCGCGCCGACGAAAAGCTGCAGCGCATAGCCGCGCCGCTGTTCAGGCGCACCAGATAGGCCGGACGGAATGCCGCTTGACCGCACATTCCATCCGGACGAGGCGAACCAGGCGTTCACGACCGGCCGCCTGCTTGAGACGGGACTTTACAGATACGACCCGCAGGATCACCACGGGCCTACCCTGTACTATGCGGCCGCCGCACTGCAGAAGGCGGCAGGCCATACGTCCACTGCAACGCTGGACGCCGCCCTTCTCCGCTGCACTCCACTCCTGTTCGCCGCGCTTGCGCTCGTCTTCGGCTTTCTTGCCGTGAAAAAGGCAACCCGCAGCACATGGACGGGACTGACCTTCATCGCACTGCTCGGCACAGCTCCGGCGTTCGTGTTCTTTGCGACCGATTTCATACAGGAGACGCTGCTCGTCTGCTTCACCATGGCGATGCTGTGGGCAGGCGTCGGCTACGCCAACCCAAAAGGCAGGATAAAGCCTGGCACATGGGCGCTCGTTTTCGGCATTTCCGCCGGGCTTGCGTTCGCCACCAAGGAGACGGCCGTTCTGACGTTCGCGGCGGCAGGGATTGCCGGGCTGCCGTTTCTTCTGTCGAGAAAACGGACCGCAACTGTGGCGGGGGCGGAATGTCAGACGGCCGAAACGGGACGTCAATCTACGGGAATGCACATTGCGCTTGCGGTCATGGGCTTTGCGCTCACCGCCACCCTTCTCTACTCCTCGTTCTGCTCCAACTGGGAAGGAGTGTACGGCGCTTTCGTCTCTGCGCCTCTCTCCTATCTGAACCGCGCCGCCGGCGATGCCGTCTCGCAAGGCGCCTCCGCGCACGTCCATCCATGGTGGCAACACCTGAAATGGACGTTTCTTGCCGGTGGTTTCGTCAAGGACGGGCCGATGCACTGGCGCACTTCCTTCTCGGAGCTCACGCTGCTTGCGCATCTTCTCGTCATCATCGTGCCCATGTGCATCTACGCATCGGTCAAGAACATCGCAAATGCGTCTCCGGCCCGCAACGCATTTGCGTTTGCCGCCCTGTACACATCGATCCTGCTCGCATTCTACTCGGCGATACCGTACAAGACGCCATGGTGTGCACTTCAGCCGCTCGCCGGATTCATGCTTGCCGTTGCGTTTGGCTTCGCCCTCTGCCGCGACGTGTGCATGGAATTTTGCAGAAGGAGGAGAGGAAGCATCTCTCCGATCCCCAAAATCGCGTTTTCGCTCGTATGCCTTGCGGTGATTCCGCTTTCCGCCATCATCTGCGACCACATTCCAGGATTGCGCATGATTGCTTCGGAGCCGGACTCGAAAGCCATCCCGTACAACTACGCCGCCGCATCTCCGCAGGTGAAGGATCTTGCCGCCGCTGTCGCCGATGTCGCATCGAAGTGCAGGTCTGAAGAGCGCAGAAAGGCGTTCATCGCCGTCGCGCTGCCGCCGGAGGACACCTGGCCACTGCCCTTCTATCTCCGGTCGGTCAAGGCGGGGATAGGCTACTGGACGCAGTTCGGAGAGCTTGAAGCGCTTGCCGGCCTTGGGCGCAGACCGGATGCAGTGATAGTTCCGGCGGAGGAAGGCCACCTTGTGCAGCCTCTGTTCCCGCACCTGAAAAACACACGACGCTTCGAGATGCGTCCGCGCGTGCGCGTAAGGATCTTCTGGTAAAGCCGCCACCTGCTCCGACTGACGGAATTTGGCTATGCGGCTTCGCCGCAGTTCCATAAAATGTAAATCCACGGCGGCAATCTCCCGACAGATGGCCACTTGGCATGTTTGTTGCTTCAGTGCTCTGGAGGAGAAGAAGCGATGATTGCAGAAGACAAAAAGAATCTGGATGCCGGTGGGGAGTACCGCTATCTCAAGAACGGAGAGGAACACCTTTGGACTCCGCAAAGGGTTGCTGATTTTCGCAGTGCCGTTCGCATGGACGACTATGGACTGTTCAGACGATGCACCGATTCCATAGACGCCGATTCTCGCGTGACGATACGCTCGCTGCTGGCTTTCAGGAAATGTTCGGCGGCCACTTCGCCCGCATCCGCCATCCCAATCTCTGAAGTGGAGCCGGTCGAATCTGTGATACGGCATTTTGTCGGCGGCGCGATGTCGCTCGGCTCCATCTCACCGGAGGCTCACGAAACGATCGCCGCCGCGCTGAACGGATTGGGTACGATGTCCAATTCCGGCGAGGGCGGAGAGGCGCCGGAACGCTTCGGCACGAACACGAACAGCGCAATCAAGCAAGTGGCGTCCGGACGCTTCGGCGTCACGATAGAGTACCTGCGCTCCGCAAAGGATCTGCAGATCAAACTCGCACAGGGCGCAAAACCCGGCGAAGGCGGACAGCTCCCCTCTGGCAAGGTTGACGGATTCGTCGCCAGACTGCGCCACGCAAAGCCCGGCACCACGCTGATATCCCCGCCACCGCACCACGACATCTATTCGATCGAAGATCTCGCCCAGCTCATCTACGACCTCAAATGCGCGAATCCGAACGCACGGGTATCCGTGAAGCTCGTGTCGGAAGCGGGTGTAGGCACAATCGCCGCCGGCGTTGCCAAGGCCCACGCCGACGCAATCGTGATATCCGGGTTCGACGGAGGAACCGGCGCCGCACCGCTCTCATCAATGAAACATGCAGGGCTTCCTTGGGAGTTGGGTCTTGCGGAGGCGCATCAGACGCTCGTCAGGAACAGGCTGCGCTCCAGTGTCAGGCTGCAGGTTGACGGACAGCTCCGCACTGGACGCGATATCGTCATTGCGGCGATGCTTGGCGCCGACGAATTTGCGTTCGGCTCCTCCATGCTCGTTTCACTCGGTTGCGTAATGTGCCGGAACTGCGGCAAGAACTGCTGTCCGGTCGGCATCGCGACGCAAAGGAAAGAGTTGAGGGAGAAGTTCACAGGACGCCCGGAACATCTTCAAAGGCACTTCCGCTTTCTCGCCGAAGAGGTGCGTGAACATCTCGCCGCCCTTGGACTTCATTCGCTTGCCGAGGCGAGAGGACGCTCCGACCTTCTCATGGGAGACACGGACAGGTTCGACCTGTCGCCACTTCTTGCAACGCACCGTGAGGACATCGGAATAAACGGCGACGGCGCGACCGATCCCGTTCCTGGAAACGCAGAAGTCCCTTACGACGTCCGCGAAATAATCCCCTGCATCAA
>CAYTWE010000059.1:0-12282 GCA_964440985.1 uncultured Lentisphaeraceae bacterium
CGGCATTGTTTCCCCTTGTCTGAAACTGCGCCACGAGATATTACAACTTTCCCGTTGCACCAAGAGGATTGGGGCGATTGCGTTTTTTATGCGTGGTGTGCTATAATTGCACGAAATTTGCTTCAGTCTGTCTTTGATTGGGGCAGAGTTCACCGCAAACATGAAAGGATGTGTGCCAATGAGAGGGAAATTGATTTCAGCCGCTGTGCTGTCCGCATTTTGTCTTGCCGCGTTTGCGGATGGAGAGGTAAATCCTCCCAAGAGCATATTTGGGGAGAGTGAGGCCGCAAAGGCGCAGCGCATGGCGTGGTGGACGGAGGCCCGCTTCGGTATGTTCATCCATTTCGGGCTTTACGCTGTCCCGGGCCGCCATGAATGGGTGCGCAGCTACGAGGGCATTCCGAATGAGGTCTACGACAGCAAGTACCTTCCGCGCTTCAATCCGGATCTCTACGACGCGAAGGAGTGGGCGAAGATGGCGAAGGCCGCAGGGATGAAGTATGCGGTGCTGACCACGAAGCACCACGAGGGCTTCTGCATGTGGGATACCGCCACGACGGACTACAAGATCACGAAGACCGAGTTCGGCCGCGATGTCGTGCGCGAGTTCGTGGATGCGTTTCGCGCCGAGGGGATTCGCGTGGGATTCTACTTCTCTATAATGGACTGGCATCATCCGGATTACACTGTGGACGCCCCGCATCCGCTCTTCAAGAACATACGCGGCGACAAGGCGGAGGGCGTTGCGAAACTCAACGCCAACCGCGACATGAACCGCTACCGCAAGTACATGTTCGACCAGGTGCGCGAACTCCTTTCCGACTATGGCCGCATTGACATCATGTGGTTTGACTACACCCCGAAGGGTCAGTTCGGGAAGACATGGCAGGACTGGAACGCCGTTGAGTTGATGAAGATGACGCGCAAGCTCCAGCCGCACATCCTCGTGGACAGCCGTCTCGACCTCATGGAGAGCGACGATGGATGGGATTTCGTGACGCCGGAGCAGTTCAAGGCGTCGGAATGGCCGACGGTTCGCGGCAAGCGTGTGCCGTGGGAGACGTGTCAGACGTTCTCCGGAAGTTGGGGCTACCACCGCGACGAGAACACATGGAAGAGCACCCAACAGCTCATCGGGCTTCTCTGCGACACAGTTTCGAAGGGCGGCAACCTCATCATGAACGTAGGCCCAACTGCGCGCGGTGAATTCGACTACCGCGCCAAGGACAGGCTTGAGGGCTTTGCCAAGTGGATGCACTTCAACTCACGCGCCATCTACGGGTGCACTGAGGCGCCGAAGGATCTTGCGGTTCCGAACGGCACCGCGTTCACGTACAATCCCAAGCGCAATACGCTCTACATCCACCTCTACGACTATCCGATGGGAT
The DNA here is from genome assembly GCA_964440985.1 of uncultured Lentisphaeraceae bacterium. GTDB lineage: Bacteria > Verrucomicrobiota > Kiritimatiellia > RFP12 > UBA1067 > UBA1731. Next base: position 1,389 of record CAYTWE010000059.1, read on the forward strand.
TCCTCCCCATAGACTTCTGGGAGAAGATAAAGTATGCGCAGTTCCTGCACGACGGCTCGGAGATAATGATACGGCGTCCGCCCGCCCGCCATGTGCAGACCGGTGATGTGCCGCATCCCGGCGGCCTCACACTTCCGATGCTCAAGCCGAACGTCGAAGTGCCGGTGATAGAGGTCTTCTTCGATTGACGGACGGCTCCGGATCCGGGATTTGCAAAGACGGTTCCGGAGAGCGTCGGTTGGACCGGTTCCGCAAAGGCTTTAAAACTAAACGCGAAAAAATATGAACAGATATCTGGACAAATTCATGGCCACATTCCCTTTCGAGGGACTTACGTACGATGATGTGACGCTCGTCACGCAGTATGCGGACTTCCTGCCGGACGACGCATCGCTTGAAACGAAGCTCACGTCGCGCCAGAGGATGAAGATCCCGTTCGTCTCTGCGGCCATGGACACCGTGACGGAGGCGCCGATGGCCGTTGCGATGGCGCTCGCCGGCGGAATTGGCGTAATCCACAAGAACCTCGAAGAGGATGAGCAGGCCCGCGAGGTCGCCAAGGTCAAGAACTATCTGAACGGACTCATATCAAAGCCGGTCTGCTTTCATGCGAACGACGACATCTCGTTCCTCCGTTCGGAGAAGAAGCGCATGGGGCTTAAGTTCAACGGCTTCCCGGTGCTTGACGATGAGGAGCGTCTTGTCGGGATGATTACGTCGTCCGACATGCGCTTTGCGCCTCTTGAGGCGCGCAAGCTTTCCGATGTGATGCAGAAGGCCATGGTGACGGCGAAGCCCGGCACATCGCTCAAGAAGGCCTATGACATCATGCGCGCCAACAAGATCGGCAAGCTCCCGCTCGTTGACAAGAACGGGCGGGTCGTCGGCCTCTATTCGTTCACCGACGTGCAGCGTCTCGTCGAAAACCAGAAGCCTACGTACAACTGCGACGAGCAGTTCCGCCTCAGGGTCTCCGCCTCGGTCTCCGGCGGGAAGGGCGATCTCTCACGCATGGAGAAGCTCGCCGATGCGGGTGTGGATGTGGTTGTGGTCGATTCCGCCCACGGACACTCCAAGGGCATCATCGAGATGACCAAGTACATCGTCAAGCATTTCCCGAAAGTTGACGTTATCGCCGGAAACATCGCGACCGGTGAGGCCGCGCTTGCTTTGGCGAAAGCCGGCGCCCACGCCGTCAAGGTCGGCATCGGGCCAGGTTCGATCTGCACGACGCGCGTCGTGTGCGGCGTAGGGATTCCGCAGCTCACGGCGGTCTACTCCGCCGCCAAGGCCCTGCGCGGCACTGATGTCGCGGTGATAGCGGATGGCGGCATCAAGCTCTCCGGCGATGTCCCGAAGGCGATTGCCGCCGGTGCGGACTGCGTCATGCTCGGATCAGTGCTTGCCGGCACAGAGGAAAGCCCCGGCGAGAAGATATATTCGAACGGGCGGCAGTATGTCGTCTATCGCGGCATGGGTTCGATGGCCGCACTCAAGAACGGAAAGGGATCCCGCGCCCGCTACTTCCAGGATAATGAGGCCGAAGACGATCTCGTTCCGCAGGGAATCGAGGGCATGGTGCCGTATTCAGGGCATGTGAAGTCCATAATGACGCAGTTCTGCGGAGGGCTTCGCGCTTCGCTCGGCTACTGCGGCACGAAGACGATCCGCGAACTTCAGGAGCGCGGCAAGTTCTACCGCGTGACGGCGGCAGGACAGCGCGAGGCGCGTCCGCACGACATCACAATCACGAAGGAAGCGCCGAACTACCGCACATAAGGCGTTGAGCCTGTCGGTTTTTGCACATGCCGCCATCAAGGCTGGCGTCCAACGCGGATAGCCGGCCTTTGGCGGTTGTATGTAGACAAGGAGGAAAATGACTGCCATGGAACGTCAGACGATGGAGACTGATATTGTTGTGACGGGGTTCGGCCCTGCGTCCGCAGGCTTCCTGCTCACGCTCGCACCGGAGCTCGCCAAGGTGAAGGAGGACGGCTCCCCGCTGTACGAGTCTAAGGTAATGCCGGGGATGCCTCTGCAGGTGATGTGCTACGAACGTGCCGATGACACGGGTTTTGGCGTGTCAGGCATCGTCACGAAGGCGGAGGCGATTCGCGCCACATTCCCTGGCGTTGATCTCGCGAAGGAGATTCCGAACGCCGCAGACGTCTCGGCGGAGGAGACAGCCTATCTGTTTGACCATCTCGGATGTTCGAAGCGTTCGCTTGGCACACGGTTTATCGATGGGTGCTTCCGTCTCGGAAAGGTTATCATGAAGGGCGGCGAGCATCATGCGAGGGAACTCCCGTTCACGCCGCCGTTCATGGACAAGCGTGGCGGTCTTGTGCTCAACATGGGTTCCCTGATGGGCTGGGCGGCCGGCAAGGTCATGGAGACCGGAATGGCGCAGATATGGCCGGGATCACCGGTGGCTTCGCCGCTCTTCGACGGCGACCGCGTTGTCGGTGTTCGGATGGCTGATCAGGGGGTCGAGAAGGACGGCTCGCCGACTGACGCATACATGCCGGGCATGGACGTGAAGGCGCGGCTGACCGTCGTTGCCGACGGCCCCGTCGGTGCAGTCGGACGCGCCTTGGACGACAGGTTCGGTCTTCCCTCCGGACACGTACGCAACGACTGGGGCGTTGGAATGAAGGCCGTCGTGCAGCTGCCGGAAAGCTGTCGGCTTGAGCCTGGCACGGTGATACACACCCTCGGATTCCCTGAGCCTGAGATATTCGGCTTCTTCTATGTGCATCCGAACCGTACGGCATCCATGGGCATATTCGTAGCACCGTGGCAGGATACGCCTGTGCGCACCACATACCGCTATCTTCAGCACTGGATGATGCATCCGTACATCTGGCGGCACATCGAGGGCGGAACGCTTGTTTCATGGGGTGCCAAGTCGATACAGGAATCCGGCACGGAGGGTGAACCGTTCCTCTGCGGCGACGGATTTGCCCGCATCGGTGAAGGCTCCGGCACAACGGACTGCCTGGCGAACGCCGGGGTTGACGAGGCATGGGCCTCAGGGGTGATGCTTGCGCGTAACGTCCTCAAGCTGCTCGCGGATGGCAAGGATTTCACCAAGGCGAACCTTGAGGCGACATATCTTGCGGAACGGAGGTCGTCTGCGTTGGACAAACGCCTCAAGAAGGCGACCCATGCGCGGGCAGGTTTCAACAAGTCGTTCTTCTGGGGAATGGCCGGCGAAGGGCTTTGTGGCATGACCGGCGGTCTGCTGAATCTCGGATGGCTGTTCAAGTCGGTGCCTCCCGCAAAGCGAATTCCAGAACTTTCCGAGGCCGTCAAGGGGCGCAAATGCGACATGGAGGCGCTTGCAAAAGGCGTCACGGAGGCGCGGAAAGCCCGCAAGCCGCTGCACGATGCGGTGATGGACGCCTGCGGGTGGCCGCAGATTCCGTTCGACGGCAAGCTGCTTGTCACGCATCAGGACGCATTGCTGATAGGCGGCAAGGTGCAGGCCGCGCCGGGATTCGCCGACCATGTGCGGTTCGCCGACCCGTCGCTCTGCCGCCGCTGCACGAAGCAGACGTGCGTGGAGATATGCAGTGCGCAGGCAATCATGCCCGGAGACGAAGACGGGGAGCCGCCGAAGTTCGACCGTGAGAAGTGTGTGCACTGCGGGGCGTGCATCTGGAACTGCGCAATGCTGCAGATAGGCACGGAGAAGTCAAATGTCGTCTTCTCCGCAGGCTCAGGCGGGCTGCATTCGAACGAAAATTGATGGATGTTCGAGGCATCCGTCCGCTGTGGTATAATTTCCGCAACAAGTTAGGGATAGACAACGTTGAGACAAGGAGGTTGAAAGGGTGAACTACGCACAGGCAAAGAGGCTGCTGGCCGACAACGGACAGGAGCATGTGTTGCGTTTCTGGGGCGACTTGGGCGCGAAGGACAGGAAGTCGCTGCTCGCGCAGATTGCGTCCATTGATTTCACTGAACTTTCGCGATGCGGGAAGATGCTGTCCCCAAAGGACGCAGAATCCTGCAAAGGACAGAAATCCGCTGCGGCGCCGACTGCGCCGAAGGTGGCCGAGCTGAAGGGCAAGGCGCTGGAGGCGGCGGTGGATGCCGGAGCGAAGGAGCTTGCCGCCGGCCGTGTAGGCGTGCTGCTTGTTGCTGGCGGACAGGGTTCGCGGCTGGGATTTGAAGGCCCCAAAGGTGCGTATCCGATCGGGCCTGCCACTGATCGTCCGCTCTTCTACTTCCATGCACGGAAGGTGCTTGCCAAGGCGAGAAGGTACGGCAGAAGCGTTCCGTTCTATGTGATGACGTCGGAGGCGAACTACGATGCTACGCTCGCCTGCTTCCGTGACAACGGTTGGTTCGGGCTGGATCGCAAGGACGTGTTTCTGTTCAAGCAGGGGATGTGGCCGGGCATGACGCCCGACGGCAAGATAATCCTCGACGCCCCTGGACACGTGTTCATGTCGCCTGACGGGCATGGCGGACTTCTCGCCGCGCTCAAGAGATCTGGTGCGCTTGCGGACATGAAGAAGCGAGGCGTCCGCTCGGTGTTTTTCTTCCAGGTGGACAATCCGCTCGTGGATGTGGCCGACGAGGCGTTCATCGGCTATCACGTGCTTCAGGGCAGCGAATACACGCTCAAGCTCTGCGCCAAGCGCGACCCGTACGAGAAGGTCGGAATGCCGATGAAGTTCGGCAAGACGTTCAAGATGGTCGAGTACACGGAGATGACCGACGAGCAGTGCAACAGGAAGGGCAAAGACGGGCGTCTCTACTTCCTCTACGGATCGCCCGCCATCCATGTGTTCGACAGGGCGTTCCTCGACCGCGAAGCCTCGAAGCCGATGCCTCTCCATCTTGCCCACAAGAAGATTGCGATGGTGGATGACGGCGGCAGGACGGTGAAGCCGTCCGCGCCGAATGGCTACAAGTTCGAGAAGTTCATTTTCGACATTCTCCCTGACGTGAAGAAGGCTGCGTTTCTGGCGTTCGACCAAAAGGACGAGTTCTCTCCCGTAAAGAACGCGGAGGGCAGCGACTCCCCGGCGACGTGCAAGGCTGACCTGCAGGCCAAATGGCTCCGTCAGCTCGCGGAACGCGGAATCATCGTAAAGGGCGACGCAACGGTGGAGGTGGATCCGTGCTCTCTCTGATAATTGCCTTGACGTGCGGTGCGGCGACGGGCCTTGCGCTGGGTCTGACCGGAGCCATGGGCTGCGGCTGGAGCATATTCTTCGGAATCCTCGCGTTCGGCGCCGTTCAGATTGCCTTGGGCGTGGTTCTTCAGCGAAAGGTGAAGGCTGCGATGAAGGCGGTGGAGCAGACGCTGCTTGAGGGGCAGAAGGCTCTTCAGGCAAAGATGCAACGCTGGCAGATGCGTCCGCCGAGTTCGTTGCAGGCCGCCCAGAAGGAGATCGCCGCAGACCAGCGGAAGTTTGTCGATGCCGCGCTTGCGCTCACCGAGCCGCTTCACAGGTTCGACAAGTGGATTCCGATGATGAAGCGACAGATAGCAACGGCGCAGTTTCAGCTCTACTGGATGGTCAAGGAGTACCGGAAGTGCGATGCCCTGATGGACAAGGCTCTGTTTGTGGATCCCACGATGTACGCCATGAAGATGGCTCGCATGTACACGCTCGGCAAGTCCACCGACGAGATTCGCAAGGTCTATGCAAAGGGCACACGCCGTCTCCGCTACAACCAGAACGTTCTGATCGCCGCCGCATGGACGTGGATGCTCGTCAAGCGCAACGAGGTTGACGCAGCGTTCAAGGCGCTCAACGAGGCCCTCAGGAGCAGCGATGACGCCACGCTCAAGGCGAACCGCGAAGCGCTTGCGAACAACCGCGTCGCCCATTTCTCCAACTCTGGCATCGGCGACACCTGGTGGGCGCTTGGGCTTGAGGAGCCGAAAGTCAAGATGCAGCGTCAGAGGATGCAATGGCGGTAAGGAAGGCCATAGTTCTCGCGGCCGGTTTCGGAACGCGCCTGAGACCGCTGACGGTGGCGCGTCCCAAGCCTCTCCTGCCGATCATGGGCGAACCGATGCTTGCCAGGATTCTTGATATGCTTGTGTCGTGGGGCGTGGAGGACATCAAGGTCAACGCACACTGCCATGCAGATCAGATTGAAAGTTTCGTCTCGGAATATTGCGGTGATGGTGGATCTGGCGGCATCCGCAACGGCGTAAGCGTGACCGTGTCCCGCGAGGATGCGATTCTCGGAACAGGCGGCGCTCTGCGTCCGTTGAAGGACTGGATCGGCGATGAGCCTTTCTGGCTCGTGAACGGAGACATCGTCGCGGAGGATCTTGATCCGGAGCCGATTGAGGAGGCGTTCGAGAGGAGCGGACGCTTCGCATCCTGCTGGATGTCGGAGGATTTTGGTCCGCGAACGATCGAGGCTGACCCAGAAGGGCGCATATGCAACTGGAAGTCGGATGATGCGGGATTCCCCGGCACGTACACGTACTGCGGCGTGGCTCTGCTCTCTCCGGACGTCCTGCGGCATCTTCCGCCGCCGCGTCCTGCGGAGGGAGTCAACGGCGTGGGCTTCTGCTCTGTCGTTGATGCGTACGAGAACGCGATGATGAACGACGCAAAGTTTGTCGTCGGGGTGCAGGAACCGGAAGCGTGCTGGTGCGATGCAGGCACGGTGGCGGCATTCCGGGAGCTGAACTCCGGCACGATGGCGCCGTCGCTTTTCGGAGACAGGCGGCTCGACGCCATTGTCGCCGCGCTCGGATGGAAGGACGAAGGCACATTGGCAGAGTTCCTCGATGCGCGTGGATCTGACCGTATGCTCTACCGTCTCTATCGTGAAGGGGCGCCGGACGGCGCGCTTGCCGTGGTGTACGAGACAGTGCGCAGGGAAAACGCAAACACGAGGTTTGCCCCGCTCACGCGTTTCCTTGACGGATGCGGTGTGCGCGTCCCGAAGCTGCTTGCCGATCTCCCGGACAGCAATGCCTATGCGACGGAATATGTTGACGGACGCACGTTGGAGTCGTTGGCGAACGAGAAGGGGGCGGATGTCGTAAGGCTCTATCTCCCTGCGGTGGAGATGCTGAAGTCGCTGTGGAAGGTTGTATCGTCCGGAAAATCCCTTCCGGAGCTTGAGCCTCCGTTCGACGGTGCGCTTTTTGCGTGGGAGCGGGATCTTTTCGAGCGCGAATGCCTGATTGGCCGATACGGAATGGATGGCATTCCTGATGACGTGCGCGGTGAGCTGGAGAGTGTCGCCGCTGCGCTTGCCGCTGAGCCGCAGACGCTTGTGCACCGCGATTTCCAGAGCGCGAACCTCCTGTATCGGACATCGGATCTTAAGCATCCGTATCTGATCGACTATCAGGGCATGAGGCTCGGTCCGGCGGCGTACGATGTCGCATCGCTCCTGTACGATCCGTACGTGGTCATGGACGCCTCGGACCGCAGACTTCTTCTCGGCATCGTGGCGGATGCACCGAATGCGCCATCAGAGAGATCCATCGCGCTCGCGGCCGTGCAGAGGCTGTGCCAGGCGCTTGGCGCCTACTGCAGACTCGTCTCCGCCGGGCAGCCCCAGTTCGCGAAGTGCGTGTCTCGCGCTGCAGAGAACCTGCACCATGCCGCGCATGAAGCCGGACTGAACGCAACGGCGGAGTTTTCGCACAGGCTTGTCGAACTGTCGGGCGGACACGCCCATGCATCATCATCGTGCCGTTGCGGCTCGGTGTGAAAGATTGACGAAAAACGCCACTGAGGAATCCCGGAAATGCGAAAGTCACGGATAAAGAGTTTCTTCAGAAAGCTGCGAAGCGACGCAACGAAGCGTCCCGGCTGCGTTGTCGCGAAGGTCATGGGCGCTCCGAAGCGCTTCCATGCGTTCGATCTCGGCAACGACACGATAGTGTTCGAGCGTGACGTGTGGCAGCACATGGACGAGCACGCTTCCGTCCTTCTCGTCGAGAAGAATGATCTTGTGCCTGGGACGTTTGGGCATCTCATAACGGTGACAGGCGGCAACCACAGCGTCGCAGCGTTGCCGCTGCTCTCCGGCAAGCTGTGGGATCTGTGCGATCTGCCGCCAGAGCGACGTTCGGATGCCATGACTTATTCGGTGCTTGTCGCCAATGTCGTTGGCGGCAGGTTGGAGATATCGCAGCGCAGCGTTCCGTGCGCCAAGGTGGTGACGCTCGATGACTGGCTTGTTCACGGTCTCGGTCTCTCGCTTGAGGATGTGGTGATGGCCGAACGCAATGACGAGACTCTTCAGCACTATCGCGAACTTGGTCAGGAGTGGCGCGTGAAGCCTCTTGCGTGGTCTACGGCCGGGATCCGCGCCGCCGTCGCGCAGAGCCGCAAGCGCATATCGTCCACGCTGAACTACTACCATTCCGTGAAGGGCGTCCATTTCCTTTCATGGCCGGAGTTCCACAGGTTCGCCGGACTTGCCCGCACCGATTTTCAGGCGTTCCGCACAGCACTTTCAGAAATGGTCGGAGTGTTCGAGGGTAATGCGGTGTCGTTCATGCGTATGCCGAAGTTCCATGGACATCACGAGATTGAGCTTTTTGGTCTTCTTCGCGGAAGTGCGCTTGAGAAGATCGTCCCTGAACTTGAGGAGCTTCTCGATGCCGCCGATGCCGATCCTGAAAGAGCGTCGATGCGCATTGCGGAGATAGACGCGCAGTTCCGTTCCCTGCTCACACGCCCTGAATTTGCCGATGAGACGTCGAAGGAGTTCCTTCAGTCGCTCTACATGAACCTTACGGGCGAGGTGTACGCCACCTCCGGCGAAGGCGCGGCGTTTGCGTTTGACGCCCGCCGCACTGCGCTGCCTGGCGCGACGTTCGTCAACGGTGCGCCGATGTTCCATGTCGGCGCGGACAGCCGCACGGAGGTGCTTCTCTCGAATGTCCGCCAGATCCTGAGCAAGGACGAGTTCATAGAGTACGCAAACGTCTACGAACTCCGGACGGAGGACGAGGATGGCGAAGATGGAGTGGCCTTGGGCAAGGGGCAGACGCGGGAGATATCGTTCAAGACGAACTGCCGTCCGCTGGTGTCTTCGTTCGTCGAGAAGCGGCTGTCGAGCCTGAACAACGGATATGGTGCGTACGTGCTTGCGAGGATAGAGTGCCTGAAGGCCGTCGGCGTAAGTCTGCCGGAGTACCGTATCCTGCGCCACGTGTCGCTCGGCGGCGGGCGCGTGTACGACTACTACATCCGTACACGCTGCGCCGGTGAACCGCTCAGCCGGATTCCGGCGAACCTGATTTCGGACTCCGTTTCGCAGGATAGATGCGTCTTCCTGATGGGGGACGCTGCAGCGCAGAACCTTGTGATGAAGAAGTTCGACGAGGGATCGAAGTCCGCGCTGTTCGGCGTCGGCAAGGAGATATACCGCTTCACTTGGGATGCGGAGCTGGACAGGCTCATGCCGGGCAGAGTCTCTACGTGCTCCCTTCGCGGCACGTGCGGCTGGCCGGACATCTCCTGCACCGAAAGGAACTTCAAGGCCGCCGCGAAGTTCTACATGCTTGCCTATGCTGATGCGTTCCTTGCGTTCGTGCGCGACCGTGAGGTGACGCCGGCCAGACGGACGATGCTGTGCGAGCGCTTCCTTGCGGGCTTTGAATCCCGCACCCGTGCGATGTCATTTCGGCTTACGCGGTACAGGGAGGAGTTGATACGGTTCTCTCCGCCTATTCCAGGCAGGTTCTCGTTCACGGAGAAGAAGGAGTTCCTGATGCGGGCGCTGATGTGGCAGGCGGCGAACCTTGACGAGTGCCGCAACCTGTTCATACGTTTCGTCAACAGCAGGAAGCCATGCTGAAGTATGCGTTGAAACGGCTTGTCGAGGTTGTTCCGACGACTTTCGGGATAATCGTGCTGACGTTCCTTCTGTTCAACGTGGTGGGTGGTTCACCCGCGCAGGTGATACTCGGCAAGAACGCCACGAAGGAGTCGATAGCCGCGTTCAACCACAAGTACGGATACGACCTTCCGCTGCCGAAGCAGTTTGCGAGGTTCTGCACAGATTTGGCGCACGGTGACTTCGGCGTGTCAACGGAGGCGGACGAGCCGGTGCTTGACGTGCTGAAGCGCGGTGTGGGGCCATCGCTTTCGCTTACGGTTCCGATTCTGCTTGGCGGTACCGCGCTTGGGTTGACCCTGGCGATGCTCTGCGCTGCATGGCGCGGCGGTTTGTTTGACCGCGCCGTGCTCGTCGGCTCGACTGTGCTAATGAGCGTCAACTATGTTGTCTGGGTTCTTGCGGGGCAGTTCCTGCTGGCGTTCAAGCTGCGGCTGTTTCCGGTGTGGGGCTATGAAAACGCATTCTATCTTGTTCTGCCGGTGCTGATAGGCATCGTTTCCGGACTTGGCGTTGACGTGAGGTTCTTCCGCACGGCGATTCTCGACGAGATATACAAGCCGTACGTCCGCACTGCGCGGATGAAGGGGCTTTCCTCTGCGCGTGTGCTTTTCGTCCATGTTCTCCGCAACTCGCTCATCCCCATAGTGACGTACGTGTCGCTTGCGATTCCGTATCTGTTCACCGGTTCTCTGATGCTTGAAAGCTTTTTCGGGATACCGGGATTGGGAAATGTGTCCATCAACGCCATCCATTCCAGCGACATGGCCGTTGTGCGAGCCGTGGTTGTATTGGGAGCGCTTCTGTATCAGGGCGTGAATCTTGTGACCGATTTGCTGTATGCGTGGCTCGATCCGCGTGTCAGGCTTGCGTAGCGTCCAGTGAAGCGAATTGCAACTCAAATGAAAGTCTAATGTTCGCAGATGTCGTGGGCGATCTCTTTGTGCCACGGCCGGTCTTTCGCCGGATGTGCTATAATGCCGCCATGAACATGAAACCCGAACAGATCCCCTACGGCGTCAAGGACTTCAAGCGCATCCGCCTG
>CAYTWE010000060.1:0-10235 GCA_964440985.1 uncultured Lentisphaeraceae bacterium
CTTCTCCCTGAATGGACTCGTCGACCTCTCGACGCTATCCGTTCGCATGGTTTTGAAACCCTGTTGCATGGTAGTGCAAAAAACGCACAAAAAGGCAAGGTGAAAGGAGCCGGATCTCAAAGCGGATTCAGCGGGACTGGACACCCTGACTGCGGCGGTTCTTGCGCAGGTAGTGGAAATACAGGGAAAGATCAACCGACACGAGCGCCATGTCGGCTACGTACACCGCTACGAGCCAATCGTTTGACGGAACCGAATCGAGGAGCCGCGCAAGGATGCCGCCTATGTAGCCACACATCACGATAATCATGAACATGGGGCTTTTCCCGTCCACGCGCTTGGCCCGGTAAGTGCGCACAATCGCGAACGGCCACGAGAAGCCGAACGCAAACAGCATGAAGAATTCGCAGATCTGAGACGCTTCCAAGGTAAAGCCCCATTATGTGTAGCGCAACACCTCGTCCACGGTGGTATAGCCGTCAAGGATTGCGCGGACGCCATCCTCGCGCATGGTGCGCATTCCAAGCTCACGCGCCTTTTCGCGGATTATGAGCGTGGGGGAGCGCTTGTTGATGAGTTCGCGTATCGGATTGGTTATCCGCAGGTACTCGAAGATCGCCTTGCGCCCCTTGTATCCCGTCCCGTTGCAGGTCTTGCATCCCTTGCCAAAGTAGAACGGCCGTCCGCCAATCTGGTCGCGGGTGAGAGAAATGCGGTCAAGCGTCTCGTCATCAGGCTCATACGGCTGCTTGCACTCCTTGCAGCAGGTGCGGAGAAGTCGCTGTCCAAGCACGGCCTCAAGCGTGGACGCCACCATGTACGGCGGCACGTTCATGTCAACGAAACGCATGACGGCGCCGGCGGCGTCGTTCGTGTGGAGCGTGGAGAATACAAGATGGCCCGTGAGTGCGGCCTGAATCGCGACCTCCGCCGTCTCAAGATCGCGGATTTCGCCAATGAGCATGATGTCCGGGTCCTGACGCAAAAAGGCGCGAAGCACCTTCGGGAACGTGTTGCCGACCTCATGGTTGACCGGCACCTGCACGATGCCGTCCACATCATATTCAACCGGCTCCTCAGCGGTGAGTATCTTAGTGTCGATGGAGTTGATGCGGCGAAGCACCGAATAGAGCGTGGTCGTCTTGCCGGATCCGGTCGGCCCCGTCACGACGATGATTCCGTTCGGCTTCTCGATGTCCATCGTTATCTGCTCGTACACGTCCTCCGCAAGTCCTACGTTCTCAAGGTCGAGCGACGTCGCGCTCTGGTCGAGAATACGCATAACGACGGATTCGCCATGAACGGTCGGAAGACACGACACGCGAAGATCCACAGGTCGCCCGGCCACGTTGATTGCAATGCGGCCATCCTGCGGGACGCGGCGTTCGGCGATGTTCAGCCCTGCCATGATCTTCACGCGGGAGATGATCGCCGGAGCCATTGACACGTCAGGCGCCTTCATCGCATAGAGAGCGCCGTCCACGCGGTAGCGGATCTGGAAATCCTTCTCAAACGGCTCTATGTGGATGTCGGCGGCGCGATCCACAACGCCCTGATAGAGGATCAGGTTCACGAACTTGACGACTGCGTTGTTGTTCGCAGCACCTTCGAGCGCCGCAACGTCGTTGGGGTCGCTCTTGATGCTCTCATCCATGTCCATGCCGGAACCGAGGCTCTTGAGCATGTCCGCCACGGATTCGGTGTCGTCGCCGTAGTACTGCGATATGCGGCTGCGCACATCCTCCGCCCGCGCCATGACGAAGCGCACCTCCTTGGTGAGCACGAACGCGAGTTCATCCGAGACGCGAGGATCGATGAGATCGCTCGTGGCGAGCGTGACGCTCGTCTCGTCTGCGGCGACGGCAAGCACGTTGTACATGCGAGCGACTGACGTCGGTATGGACTGAACCACGTCCGTATCGAGCGTCATCTCCGAGAGATCCACCACGTCGCAACCCTGGTACGCGGCCATCATGCTGAGAAGGTCGTCCTCGGTCACGTATTCGCCGTCGATCAGTATCTGACGGAGCGTCTTGCCGGTTGGATTCTTGGCCTCCTCAAGTATCGTATCGACCTGTCCGTCGTCAAGTACGCCGTTCTGCACGAGCAGGTCGAGAAGCGGATCGAGCGGTTTGCGTGTGTCTGCCATCGTGAATGTGTCCCTTCGGTTTCGGAGTGCTACCGCCCCATGTCTTCTTTGAGCTTCGCCACCACGCTGTCCGGATCCTGCGACTTCGTTATCAGGTCGTCATAGGAGATGAGCCCGTTCTTGAAGTGATCCAGCAGACAGCTGTCGAGCGTGACCATGCCGAACTTTGCGCCTGTCTGCATGTCGGACTTGATCATGTTCGTCTTGTTGTCGCGAATGCGGCTCTGGATCGCCGGAGTGGAGATCATTATCTCGAACGCGGCAATGCGTCCGTGCACCTCGCCGTTCGGCTCGATCTTCGGCAGCAGTATCTGCGATATCACCGCCTGAAGCCCGGAGGCCAGCTGGGTGCGGATCTGCTGCTGCTGGTTCGTCGGGAACGCATCGACGATGCGGTCGATGGTCTCCGCTGCGCCGGTCGTGTGCAGGGTGCCAAACACCAGATGACCCGTCTCTGCGGCGGTGATCGCGGCGCCGATCGTCTCAAGGTCGCGCATTTCGCCGACGAGAATCACGTCAGGGTCCTGACGCAGCGCACGGCGTATCGCCTCCGCGAAGCTCGGCACATCGTCCCCGACCTCGCGCTGCGTCACAAGCGACTTGTCCGACTTGTGGTAGAACTCGATCGGGTCTTCGATCGTGATGATGTGTACGCCGCGCTCATGGTTGATCACATTGAGCATCGATGCGAGCGTCGTGGACTTGCCGGAGCCTGTCGGCCCCGTCACGAGGATGAGTCCACGCGGCTTGAACAGCAGCTCCTTTACGGTGTCCGGCAGGCCTATCTGCTCAAGCGTAAGCAGAGTGGACGGAATCATGCGGAGCACCGCACCCCAGTTCTTGCGCTCGCGGAACACGCTTACGCGGAAGCGGGTGCCGTCGGAGTGAGCAAGGGCGAAGTCCGCTCCGCCGTTCTTCTCGACCTCGGCAAGCTGCGCCTCGTTGCACATCTGGCTGCACAGCGTGTACGAATCCTCCGGCGTAAGGATCTCCTCGGATATCGGCTGCAGCTCGCCGTGAACGCGCAGTTCCGGCGGCATGTTCGCGCGCACGTGCAGGTCGGAGGCTCCGTATTCGATCGTAGCCGCAAGCAAATCTTCAACCGTTATGTCAGTCATGTCAACAACCTTTCAGTTCCGCATGGGCGGGCTGTCCCCGCCACGTCAATCCTCATCGCCCATGGTCGCCTGGATGACCTCCTTGAGCGAAGTCATGCCGGACGCGACCTTGAGCATCCCGTCCTCGCGCAGCGTGCGCATCCCCATCTCCCTCGCCCGCTCGCGGAGAACTCCGGCCGGCGCATGGTCGAATATCAGCCTCTGGATCGTGTCGTCGATCTCAAAGATCTCGAAGATGCCCTTGCGCCCCTTGTACCCGCCGTTGCAGGCGCTGCATCCCGCGCCGATGTACATATGCTCGGGGCGCGTCTTCGCAATCGCGCCGAGCATCTTGAGGTCGCGATCCGTCGGCGTGTACTCCGTCTTGCACTTCGGACATATCGCACGGACGAGACGCTGCGCCATCGCGGCGCGGAGAGCCGACGCCACGAGAAACGGCTTCACCCCCATATCCGTAAGACGCGTCACTGCGGACGGTGCATCGTTCGTGTGGAGAGTGGAGAACACAAGGTGGCCCGTAAGCGCCGCCTCCATCGCTATGTCGGCGGTTTCGGAGTCGCGGATTTCGCCGATCATCACGATGTTCGGAGCCTGACGCAGGATGGATCTCAGGGCGGCGGAGAAGTCAAGCCCCACGTCGCGGTTGACCTGCACCTGGTTGATGCCGCTCATCTGGTATTCGACAGGATCCTCAACCGTGATGATCTTGCGGTCCGGCAGGTTGATCTGCCCAAGGCAGGCGTACAGCGTGGTGGTCTTTCCCGATCCGGTCGGTCCGGTTACGAGCACCACTCCGTCCGAAAGGTGGATAAGGCGCTCGAACTTGTTCTGGTCGTCCGACAGGAATCCGAGCTGCGGCAGACCGAGCGACAGGTTGGACTTGTCGAGAATACGCATCACTATCGATTCGCCATGGTTCGTCGGCACGGAGTTGACGCGCAGGTCGAGGTCGCGTCCGTTGACCTTCACCTGGATTCGACCGTCCTGCGGAATCCGCTTCTCCGAAATCTTCATCTTGGACATGATCTTGATGCGCGAAAGAATTGCGCCCTGCAGACGCTTCGGAGGCGAATCCATCTTCCGCAGCGCACCGTCGATGCGGTAGCGTACGCGAAACTCCTTCTCCATCGGCTCAAGGTGGATATCGGAGCACTTCATCTTGATGGCGTTTGAGATGATCATCGAACAGAGCCTGATGACAGGTGCGTCGTCGCCGTCCTCGGAATTCTCGGATTCACTGCCGAACTCGTCATCCGTGCGCGTCTCCACGGAGTCCGCACCGCTCGGATACAGCTTCTCCATGGCGACCTTCAGTTCGTCTATCGGTGCAAGTATCGCCTGGACGTCGCGGCCGTGAAGCACGTAGCGCAGGGAGTCAACTGCATCGTAGCCCATCGGATCCATGAGCGCGACGGTCAGCGAATCCATGTCGCCGACGACAGGCACAACGCCGTACTTGCGGGCTATCTCCGCCGGCAGCACCTTTGTGATCTCAGGGTCGATTGCGCCGGGATCTATATGGCAGTACTTTATGCCGAACTGCTCTGCGATTATCCCAAGCACATCGTCCTGCGAAATCGCGCCGGACGAAACCAGCACATCGAGCGTGGTCTCGCTTCCCTCGCGCATGGAATTTGCCGCAGCAGATATCTGCTCGGCCGTAAGGAAGCCCTGCTCCTGCAGGAGCGTCAACACGTATTCGTCGTTAGAGGTCATTGCTGTGCGGTAATATATCAGATTGGAGTTTCAAGCGCAACCATGTCAAACGTATCCACAACGATCGACGGCGGAGTGCCTGCGTACGCCGCAAGATCGCCCTTGGTCGTCTCCCCGGAAAGCACACACACGAAATCGACGCCCGCGTTGTCCGCAATCGCCTTGTCGGTGTAGAGCCTGTCGCCAACGACCGCTATCTCGTCCTTCGAGAACTGAAGCAGCACCGGCGTGAGAAGAGACGGCGAGGGCTTCCCGAAGACATGGGAAGGCTTCATCCCGTTCGTCGTCTCAAGCAGCTTCAGGATGCCGCCGACATCTGGGATGGGGCCGCATTCGGACGGGCAGCAGTTGTCCGGATGCGTCGCCACAAAGTCCACCGGACTGCCGCCGATTGCCGTAAGCCCGGCTGCGGCGTTGCCGCCGTTGCGGATGTTCCAGAGCGCAGTGAGGTTCTGAAGCTTCCCGTACGTCAGCTCCCTGTCGTACGCGAGGGCGGCAAGCTCGTTGCGTTCAGGGTCGAAGCCGAACGTCACGCCTACATCGCTCAGCCTTTCGTCCATGTATTTGACCACGGCGTCGCTCGCCACGAGATAGACGCTCCTGTAGCCCTTTTCCCGTATGTACTCCTCAAGCGTTATCAACGGCGTAAGTATCTGGTCCGGCTCCACCGGTATGTCCGCACCAGATATCTTCTTCATGTACTCCGCCGGCGTGCGTGACGTGTTGTTCGTGAGATAGAAGAAGCAGAACCTTCCGCTTTTCGTGTTCTCGATTACAAAATCCACCGCCGGCTTTATCGGACGGCCGCCCATGAACAGCGTACCGTCAAGATCGCATACGAACGCCTTTTTGCTGTTGATGTCAAACTTTGCCATTTCGGCGGACATTATACCACAAGAAGCGGTGCAGATGCGCCACGTCCCGCAACCACGGCAAACCTCATGCGATGCGAAGCGTCAACATGGTTTCCGCAGCACGGGGCTACCCGATGGTCACGCGACGTCCGCTGACGGAAAGACGCCCGGCGGCAAGATGCCTCAACGCCTCTGGATATGCAATATGCTCCTGCACCTGGATGCGGGCGTGCAGAGTCTCCGGCGTGTCGTCTTCCATGATGGGTACGGCCTTCTGCACTATGATCGGACCGGAATCTGTTCCGGCATCCACAAAATGAACCGTCACGCCCGCCACCTTGCAGCCGTAATCGAGGGCCTGAGTCCAGCTGTGCACTCCAGGGAACGCCGGAAGCAGCGCAGGGTGTATGTTCAGGACGCGCATCGGAAACGCAGCGAGAAGCGCAGGTTTCACTATCCGCATGAATCCGGCCAGCACGACTGTGTCGCATCCGGCCTCCTTCAGCAGACGGATGCACTCGTCCTCGGCGGCGCCTTCCATCTTCGTCTTCCACGGCGCACAGTCGAGATGCCGGCACGGAATCCCGTGCCGCCGTGCGCGGTCGAGTATCTTGGCGTCCGGCACGTCGGACAGCACCAGTCTGATCTCCGCGTCAAGCTCGCCGCGTTCGATCGCATCGACGATCGACTGCATGTTCGAACCCGATCCGGAACCGAGAACCCCAAGCTTAAGAGTACCCATGCGTAATTCTCCCAGTCAGCCGGATTGGCCGGTGCGCTTCGCCTCTTCCCAAAGCGCATCCATTTCCTCAAGCGTCATGTCAGAAAGGGACTTGCCCTGCGACTTGGCCCCGGCCTCCACGGCACGGAACCGGCGAGAGAACTTCGCCGTCGAATTCTCAAGCGCAGACTCCGCATCGGATTTCAGATGCCTTGCAAGATTCGTCACCGCAAACAGCAGATCGCCAAGTTCCTCCTTGACGTGTCCGTCAAGCGACGTGTCGGACGCCGCCGCGACGGCCTCCTCAAGTTCGCCAAGCTCCTCGCGGATTTTCGCAAGCGGCCCCTTGGCGTCCTTCCAGTCAAAGCCCACACGAGCCGCCTTCTCCTGGGTGCGTTGCGCCTTGAGCAGCGCAGGCAGCGTCGCCGGAACTCCATCGAGCGCGGAATGGCGAAGTTCCTTCTTGTGCTCCTGCTGCTTGATCTGCTCCCAGTTCCTGAGAACGGCGGCGGGGTCCTTCGCGACGACATCGCCGAACACGTGGGGATGGCGGCGCACAAGCTTGTCCGATATGGCGTTTGCGACGTCATCGAAGGAGAACGTTCCCTTCTCCTCCGCCATCACGCACTGGAACATCACCTGCAGCAGGACATCGCCAAGCTCCTCCACATGGTTGTCCCTGTCATCGGGACGATCCATGGCGGAGAGCAGTTCGTACGCCTCCTCAAGCACACACGGCTTGAGCGTCTCAAGCGTCTGCACCCGATCCCATGGACAACCCGTCTCCGGATTGCGGAGACGGGTCATTATGTCGTGAAGCCTCTCTATCCCTGTCATCAGGATACCTTCAGCATCCGCAGGACGGCCTCTGCCGCCTTCTTGTCGAGCGTATCCACGACATCATCGGCACCGCCGAAATCCTGCCATGCGACACGGTCGTTCACCACGCCGAGCGCACTCATTCCGGCCACGAGAGCGGCCTTCACGCCAAAACCCGAACCGGATATGGCGGCCGTAAGCATCTCATGGAGACCGTTCATGCGGCAGGCGCGCTTCCACACGTCCCACTTGCAGCTTCCGTATGTGGGCGACGTCTCTGCGTACACCACAACCCTCTCGTCGTCGATTGCGGCGGCAAGCGCCGGAGCGTCTCCGCGTGTCGCAACCACAACCTTGATGCCCTTGTCAAGAAGCGTCTTGACGAAGTTCCTGAACGCCGGAGTGACCGCCGCCGGAGCCATTTCGGCCACTTTTGCGTTGAAAGCCGCGCTCAGTTCGCGGGATAGAGAAGCCGCATCTCCGTTGCAGCCGATCTTCTCGAACAGTTCGATAAGCCCGCCATGATAGTTGCCGCCGGCAAGATGCACGGCCTCAAGATGCGCATCAAGCTCAACGCCAACACCCTTCAACAGCGATTTCGCCGTATCGAAGAGGATGTCCGCTCCGTTCAGGGCAGTGAAGTCAAACTCGATTATTGCACCTTTGCATATTTTCGCCATCTGAAGAACTCCTTGCCGATATTACTTCTTCACTGTGCGCGTCTTGCGCACACGGGGCTGACCGATCTCGCGCAGCATCTTGCGGAAGCGGCTGTTGCGCACGTTGAACGGCTTGCCGCCCTTCACACGCTCGAACTCGCAGGCGCGAAGCGTGTTGGACTGGTCCTCGTCCTTGCCGATTACGCCGCCGATGCCCTGAAGTGCGCAGTCCACTGCGAGAGCGCAGCAGCGCTGGATAAGTTCAAGATCCTTCTTGCACGGAGCGGCGGAGCGGGCGAAGTAGCCGCTCTTGAAGACCTGCGTCTTCTCTGCGCCGAGCATTTCGCCAAAACGCTTCGCGAAGTACTGGCCGACGTTGACCTTGTCAAGGCGCGGATGCCCGAACGCATCGACAGGGACGACCTCGTGACGCTTCTCCATCTCCTTGATGATCTCCTTCACGCAGGCACCCTCGGAGACGAAGATGTTCACGTGGCCGAGCTTGTCCATCACCGCCTTGAGACGACGCCCCTCCGCCTCAAAGTTGATCCTCGACTCGGGGACGTACACGGCGTTGATGTCAAGGTTCTCCTTCGACCATCCGAACGACGGCACGAGGTTGGCCTTCTTGGACTTGAACATGCGGCGGTAGTAGATGCCGGTGAAAGCCGTCAGCCAGCCGCAGTTGCGCCCCATCACCTCATGGATCACGAGGGAGCGGGGGGATGCACTATCCTCCTTGACGACGTTCCAGAAGTACCTGGCGCCCTCTTCGGCTGCGGTGTACGCGCCAAGCGACTGCTTGATGGGGTAGACGTCGTTGTCGACCGTCTTGGGCAGGCCAACGACGGTGAGAGCATATCCGTTCTTGGAAAGGTACGCCGCAAGATCCGCAGCGGTCGTGTTCGTGTCGTCGCCGCCGATGGTGTGAAGCACATCCACACCATCCTTGACGAGCTGGTCGGCCGCGACCTTGAGGGGATCCTCGCCCTCCTTGACGAGACCGCGCTTCACGCAATCCTTGACGTTCGTGAGTTTGACGCGGCTGTTCCCGATCGGGCTTCCGCCGTGCTTCGTGAGCTTGAGGGCATTCTTGCGGACTTCGTCCGTCACCTTGATGGAATTGCCCTTGAGAAGACCCATATATCCATCGAGATAGCCAATCAGCTCGACCTCCGGGGCCTTCTTCGTATATTCGTCAATCAGAAACCCTATCGAACTCGAAAGGCAGGGGGCAAGTCCGCCTGCAGTCAAGAACGCAACCTTCTTCACTTTCTTTTCCATTTTATTTTAGTCCTTTCATTACATTTATTGTTTCAATCGCAGCCTGCATCGCCGAAAAGCCCTTGTTTCCCTGTTTCGTTCCGCAGCGCTCGACCGCCTGTTCAAGATTCTCCGCGCTCACGACGCCATCCGCAACCGGGACGCCCGTCTCAAGCGCGATTTCCGTGAACGCCCGCGCCGTCGTCTCGTTTATGAGCGACGCATGGGGCGTTGCCCCCTGAACGACCGCACCCAAAGCTACTATCGCATCGTACTTCTTCGAGACGGCAAGCGTCTTCGCCGCAATCGGCAGTTCATACGCACCAGGCACACGCACGAGCACAAGGTCGTTCTCGTCGCCGCCATGCCGCACAAATGCATCGGCAGCCCCCTTGATGAGCTGCTCCACAAGGAAGGAGTTGAAGCGGCTCGCCACAAGTGCGACCTTCAACCCTCCTGCGTTCAGATTCCCGCTTATCTCTTTCATTTCTCTTTCTCCTCGCCTATCACTCTTCAAGCGAAAAAAGTGGTACGAATTGTACCATATCGCGCCTATTGTGTCAAAAATGGTGTCGCATGAAGCTGCACTTCAAGCGGTTTGGCGGTATAGGGCGATCCTTTCGGGCGAATTGCCCTTACTTGACTTGATTTATGATATTTAAATCAAGATATAAGAAAAAGTGGAGGCGAGAGGTGGAGAATTAAGGTCGATATGCCCGTTCTCCATCTCGCCGCTTACGCCTCTTCAATCGCCTCATCGACGATCGTGCGGTGTTCCTTCGAGAACGCGAAGCCGACGAGGGTCAGCGTCTTGCCATTCCCCGCGAACCGGTCGCCGTAGCGGTTCGCCTTGATCTGCTTGATCGCCTCGGAGGCGGACTTGTCGAGCTTGAACTCGATCACGTAGCAGTGCGCCGGCGTCTCCGCCGTCATGTC
>CAYTWE010000061.1:0-8520 GCA_964440985.1 uncultured Lentisphaeraceae bacterium
TGCGCAGAGGCCGACTGTGGCCCAGTGAGGGGAAAAACTGTGATATCAGCGGATTAGATTGGAGATGACATCTCCAAACAAAAACACCGGTCTTTTGACCGGTGTTGATTAGACTTCATATTGCTATGATTTTGTCATTCATCCTTTGGATTGGGAATAGTGCGAAGACCTAATCTTCGCAGGGCTTCGTTCTTTTGTTCCCAGACCTCAGGTGACGTCTCTTTTTCCAATTCCCGTCTCGTGCGTTCATAAATGCGCATCTCCTCATACGTGCGTTCATTTAGACGTCTCCAAAATGATCGGATTGTGCCATTCCCATTTTCCAGATAGCTGCGCATTTCATCCCGCAGACCATTCACAATCTGCTTGAGTTCACACACTTCCCGTGAATCTGCGGCTGTCAACTTCAGGTCGGCATCCACGGACAAATGCGCCTTTACGTAATCAGTCAACGCAGTCTCCTGTGATGATGTCAAACGACGAGGGTTTGCACCTTTGACGCACATCAACTTGCCAGGTTGAGCAAAGACGGCAAGCATCCGATCGCCTTCGCGTGGCAGGATGTTGTCGAAGTTGCCGTGCTCAAGCGATTCCATCTCGGCGGGATCGCCGTATATCTGGTGACGTGGCGAAATAGTCGCCGGATTTGCGGCTGCGATTGTCGCCGAGTGCGTTCCACTGAAAAATGCAACAACCCCAACCAAAATAGCCGCAAGAGCCACAATGACCGCCACAATGCGCTTGCGAACTCCCCGAATCTCCCCGTTGGCCTTCGATCCGTCCGCTGCCACTACCTTTATGGCTTTAATGCCGCGTTTGCGAAGCTCAGCGAATACTTCCTCCCGCGAAGGGGCGTCCATCGTGGATTCATGACGCACCCCATCGGAGGTCTTATATGCGTATGTATACCTCATCACTCCTTGACCTTACGGGTCTCGGGCTTGATCTTGATCGGTTCTGTAGGCATCGCATGCACCTTCTCCCAGATTGCCTTCTGGACATCATTCGTAGGGGCAGGCGCCCACCCCTCTTCGCAAGCCTTCTTGTATGTAGAAAGTACATACGGCTTCACACCATAGCCTGAAAGATAAGGGGCGAAGCGAGCCATGACATCTACGGGAAGTCGGCAGTCCACATGCTTATCGAGGCCCTCTGGCGAAGTAATGCACCCCATGAGGGACTCCGGATAATTGGAATCCTGTGAACCGGCGAGAAGCGAAAAGCCGCGCGTCAGTTCCTTTTGGACACGCGCAGCAAAAAACGCCGGCTTCTCTCCTGCACCTTTGGAAAGGGGCGCGACATTCACCATGCACCATCTCTGCTCTGGAGCGTGAAGGATGGATGGCATGGATTCGTCATCGATAACAAAGAGCGAGGCATCACCTTCAATCTTTGGCGCCGGAAAGGTAAAAGCGCCTTCCCTGACCTGGATGTCGATCTTCGCATTCTTTGCAAACACCTCAGCGTTCTGCGTCAGCCATTCGGCAGGCGCTTTCTTCTGCGCATTTACATATACGATGGTTCCCTGCTGAGTGCCGGGGACTTTCAGCTTGCCGCCTGTACGCTTGTAGATGACGGATTGCAGTTTTGCCCGGTCAATCTTTTTTGCGACCTTCTTGCCGTCCGGTCCTGTGCCTGTCGCCTGTTTTTCCGCATAGACTCCACCAATCATGCAAAGCGATGCGGTGGCCATGGTAAAGGCGGTCAGAAATTTTCTCATCTTATTTATTTCCTTTCTTCCTCAAAAGCATACGCTTTGAAATGGGGCTCAGCTTCAGTGGTGCAATGCCTTTCTGCTCCAAAAGCTGGTTTGCCGCCGTGACAAAATCCTCGACATCCTGGATTGTTGCATCGGGGTTCTTTCTCAGTTCCGCAATCTCATGCTGAAGCATCATCTTGTAACGCGCAAGCTCCTGGTATTCCCGGCGTGTGTCGAGAAGGATCTGTCCGAGATCTTCGCCGGCGTCAAGGCGAGCCTTGAGATCTATCTTCGTCTCGACCATCGCCCGTTTCAGTTCGGCATCCTCAGGAGAGTCCTCTTCAGAAACGACAATTGGAGTTTCAAGCGACTTCATGAAATCGTCCGTGAATCGCTTCGTGTAGGTAGGAGTTCCGACAAGCGTTTCACCAGGGGTCATTGTAAGCAGGGCGGCTATTTCATTTTCGCTCCGATGCTTGAAAATCGCATATCTGGGAGGCGCTTCCGTAAGTGATGTGGTATTGGTGTATCCTGGTGGCGGACGGTGCATCGCCCGCCATTTTCTCAATTCGACTTCATTGAGTTCGTTGGTGCGCTCTACCGGATACTTCCATTTGGGAAGTTTCTTTTCGGGTTTGGGCGAGGCTGCAGCAACCGGCACGGCGTTAGTCCGCGGCCTTGCCGTCTTTATTTCCGCCTTTGCTTTCCGGGGGACTTCCCTTTCGACAGAATCTTTCTTTTGAGACAGAAAGAACCAGGCCACGACACCAATGATCGCTGCAATCGCAACCGCCGAGACAAGAGAATGCCTATGCCAGTTTTGAACGTCTCGCCTTGCATCATTGGTGCCGGAGCCTTGCGAGATGTGAATGGGGGAGATGTTCAGCCCCCTGCATTTGACGACACAATCACTTCGGTCATTTGCCTCGATGACCTTTTCTGCTGTTGTGCCGTCAGGCATTCTGTATTTTACCGTAAATGTCATGATTGAGATGTCCCAAATCTTTTCGAACAGGCGCAGGAGCGAACTCCCGCATATGGACAAAACATCCCTCCAAAAAGAATGTCCGTAGTATACATCATCGCCTCTGAAACAACAAGCAACCGCAAACAAGAAAAAGAAGCCGGTTTTTTCTTCCGTGTTGCGCACGGATTGAAAGTTTGTGCTATACTCTGCAACAGGTAAAGGGAGGTGCATCATGTTGGCAGGCGAAATCTCGACGGCACATACTGAAACAACCCAAACCAAAACCGGCGGTCCATCAAGACTGTCCTGTGTGCTTTTGGCATCTTTTGCGGTGCTGACGGCATCGGGAATCCCGATGACTGAGACGGTCTGCTTCGTCAACGACACGTCCCCTGACGGCTGGACTCTTTCAAACGGCGAGTGGACATCGCCTCAATATCCATATCCCGTCTCTGAGATTTCATTCTCCTGTTCTGCGCAGTCATCCAGTGGATTCACCGAGGTATCTGCAAGCAGCGGCGGCGATGTCTGGACTCCGCTTGCATCACTGCGCGCCGCATCAACAGGCGCTACACTGCGTCTCTCTGAGGGGACGGGGCTTCGCTCGTTCCGCGTTGCGCCATCTGAAGCGGAGCTGATGTCGTTCTCAGCCACATGGACGGATCCGCGTCTGCCTGCACCGCAGAACATCTCCGCTGTGGCATTCTCCGAAGACACTGTGGAAGTCTCATGGGATCCCATAGCCAACGCGGAGTCGTACCGCATCACCGTATGGACGAATGCGACGGTTGGCGCATCCGGCGGAAACGAAGTATGGTGTGATGGTTTCTCGAATGCTGAAGCCGGATCGACAAGTGCGTCCGCAATCGACACCGAAGCGTTCAACTCCTCATACGCAGACATCGAAGGATGGGAATGCGGAACGTATGTATATCCGTCCACGAACGCAGGCGCAGTGCGCATCGGGGGCTCGGAGAGATCTCGTGCCGGCTCGCTCCTGACGCCTCCCCTCGCTGCGGGTGATTGGCATCTCCGTCTGCGTGCCTGGCGCTACAGTGCCAGTGACGGCAACTTGATGCCGGTGCTGCGGGTCTCTGGAGGCGAAACCAGTCTCGTATGCGTCGCCTCGTTCTCGCTCGACGCTGCGGAGCCGGAGGAGCTGACGTTGCGTCTGCCGAGATTGAATGACGGCGACAGGCTTCTGCTGTGTTCCTTCACCAACAGATCTCCAAGAGTCGTCATCGACCGCATCTCCCTCCTCTCCGGATACTCCGCTGGCGAATCAGTGCCGGTCACAGTTGCGGAAATCCCCGCGGCCGCCACCGCCAGATCATGCATCATCCAGAATCTTCCTCATGGAGCAGTCGTCTTTGTTGGCGTATCGGCGATAGACGCAGATGGCCTGCAGGGCGTACAGTCGACCGGCGCGGAGACGGATCTCTCCAATCCGCCGCCAAGAGCCGTGCTGAACGCCGTACCGATCTCGTCGCTTTCCGATTTCGCATATTCGCAGGACTTTGAAGAGTTCTCTGATGCCGACACAAAATGGCTCAACGGAACGACACTGCCGTTTTGGCAGGCGTTCAAGGTGACTGACGACACAGCGGAGCCAGTTGAAAAACTGTCCAAGACGGACGGGAAGGCGCAGGCAGGCGGAATCTACAGGCTTGCATCCAATTCCTACACGAATGGATATGCATTCGGCGCCTGTGCCGCAGCCGGGAACGGATATGTGTGGGGCATTGCGTTCTCGAACGACACTCCATACAAGGTGTCGCTCACGAACCTGTCGTTCCGCGCCGCGCAATGGGGTTTCGGCAACACGACCTCGCAATGCATACGCTTGTCCGTCATTGTCACGAACGAACTCGTGAACATTGCCAGCGATGGCGCTTGGTCTGAATTTTCAAATCTGCAGTTCGACGCGCCGTTCAGCGATGGCGACGTCCATGATGCGCCACATGGCGGCGAGGCCCCGCTCTCGTCGGCAGTGGATGATGCCGAGATTCCGCCTGGCAGCGTACTCTTGTTGAAGTGGTCATTTATCAGGCCGTCTGGACAGTCCGGACGTTCGGCGGTGCTCGGCATTGATGACGTGTGCGCACTTTTCTCCAAACGTGGACGCGGTTTCGTCATAAGCCTTGCCAGTGCCGCCGCTGATTGATCTTAAATGCCTACAGAAGTCGCGAGGCGTCGAGAGTCGTAGCCGGTGCGTCAAAAAAGCGTAAGCTGCGACACTGGGCCAAACGACCGGCGGTGTTCACTGCACGGGCCGAGCCTCTGCAGGGCGGATATGTGCGCCGCAGTCGGATACCCCTTGTGTTTGGCAAAGCCGTATCCGGGATATTTCGCCTCCATTTCGACGCAGTAGGCGTCACGGGCGGTCTTGGCGAGGATTGATGCCGCCGCAATCAGCATGGATCTGGAATCGCCTTTGACCACGCTTGTCGCATGAGGAAGCGTTCGCACGGGAAGACCGTCCACAAGCACATGCAGCATCGACGACGCATCGATGTTCATGGCGGACAGCACCATGTCATGCGCACGTTTCATTGCAAGATGCGTCGCCCGGAGGATGTTCAGCCTATCTATCTCGTCGGATGTTGCGGAGGCTATCGCCCAGATGCATTCAGGTGTCGCCTTGATTGTCGCCGCAAGGATTGTGCGCTTTTTTTCGGTTAGCTTCTTTGAATCGTTGACGTCAGCCCATTCTCCGTGGAGGAGCTTTTCGGCGGCGGCAAGCGGCAGATGCACTGCGGCGGCAAACACCGGCCCCGCAAGCGGGCCGCGCCCAGCCTCGTCTATGCCGGCCACAGGGTCGCCGGCCATCCTCTCAAGTTCAAGCGTCATCAGAGCAGTCTGTCAACGACGGTTATGTACTTCCATTGCGGATTTTCGAGCGAACCGTAAACCTTGAACTCAAGCAGCAGTTTGGAGAACGTCCATGTGATGGGATTCGCTATTATCTTCCCGATTATCGAATCGTTTCTGAAAAGCCGTACACGCGCCGTGAGGTCGAGGTTGTCGTCCGGCATCGAGTATGATCCGGCACATTCAATCTTGAAGATGTCGCCGTACACGCTGGCCTTCCTTGTGTGAATTACGCCATCTGTGATTACGCAGTCCAGCTCTGCGTTTGACTGGTCGACAAGCGAGGATATGCCCGGCACTGTTTTGGCAAGATAATCAGTCAAGCCGGCAAAGAGTTTCAGTCGGGCGATCTGTCCATCATGTATCTTTACGGAGGCCTTGCCGTTGATGCGCGAAACAAGACCAGTCGATGCAAGTGGAGCGTCAAATTCAATGCGTCCCGATATCTTGCCCTTCATGTCGGAAGTCTGCATTCCGAGAATCTCTGCAGCATCTTCAACGGGAATGTCACGTCCATTGATCGCCACTCTGAATGTCGCACGGCTTTCATCGAAGCCCGGGAATGAAATTGCGCCATCTCCGGTGATTGCGCCGCCACGGCGCGTTTTGGACTTTGCGTCATGGAAAGAGATATTGTCCCCGCGAAGCCTGAATTCCGTATATGCGTCACGGAGCGGGATGCCGAAGAACGAGCCTTTTTCAAAGGCGATCGTTCCGTCGATGCGGTTTGTGGAAGCGTATTTCGGATCGACGGCAAGGATTCCGTCAAGCGTCATGACCGGATCTGTCTCCGGCTGCAGACAGTCGAGTGTGCCGTCATTCAGCACATCGGCTATGGCGAGCGCATTTGAGAGCGATGTCGTTGAGTGGATGTTGCGGAATGTGACAAATCCGACGTCATTAGTGTTTTCGTAGAACACAGTGCCTCTCATGTACGTGCCATCTGCGATGCGCGCATCGATCGGCCCCACGGTGATATGGGCGTTCTGGCAGTGTCCGCGCACAAACACGCGGATATCGACGTTCCCTTGAGCCGTTCTCAGCGGAACTTCGCGGTAAGCGCCCCCAGTAGGATGTAGGTCGAGGAAGATTCTGAGATCTGAGTTCCTGAGATTGACTTCAAACCTGCATCCCGCATCCACCGGCGCGGTAACGCCAGTGAACGCATCGATGAACTGATAGCTGTTCGCGATGTCCAGCGCCTGAAGCATAGGGCGTATGTTCGCCTGACGGGCCTGACCATGAACGCTTCCGATGACGCGCTGCTCCGGAATGTTCAGTTCGCAGTCCCCCGTCACCTCCATCGGCACGTCCCGGTCAGGAAACTTGACGCACACGCCGTCGAATCTCAAAACGCCGTTGGCCGATGAAACGTGTGCGACAGATACGCGCTCCGCCTTGAGGTCAAGGATGTCCGGGTTTACCAGGGTGAGAGCGAACGGCGCGAAGGATGGCAGGTCGAGTTCAAGCGGTTCATCAGTCTCGTTGAAATCATGGGAACCCGGAAATTCGATGGAGTCCGGAATGTAGTAACCGGCCGGAAGACGTGGCATCTTAAGCCCTGTCACAGTTGCTGACTTGATTATTCTTTTCAGCCGCCACGGCAACCGGGAGAGCGAAAGTCTGATATCGATGCGTTCGGCGGAGAGAAATGGAGACGCTTCCGATTTCCCGTCGCAGAACAGTCTTATGCCGTTCATGCGAATTTCGTGTGGGAAGCGAAAGCTTGCGGATTCGATGCGCAGAACGGCGTTCGTCGAAGAGCCCATTTCCGATATGCGCTCCAAAATGCCGTCGGGAAGCCGCACTTCGATGCCGGACAACAGAAGAACAGACAGGACTGCAAGCGCAAGCAGCGTGAAGAGAATCTGAAAAAACTTTTTCATTGCGCTATGGCAGCCCCAAGGAGAGTCGAACTCCTCTTACCTGGATGAGAACCAGGTGTCCTAGCCGATAGACGATGGGGCCAGTCAGTTGTTTGGTGCACCCGGTGGGATTTGAACCCACACACCTTGCGGCACTAGAACCTGAATCTAGCGTGTATGCCAATTTCACCACGGGTGCAAAACAGGGGTGTAAGATACCATATTGCGGATTTGAATGCAAGCGAAAATGTTTTGATTCCAAAATTTTTCGTTGGTGGCAACAGACGGAAGCCCTTCATGATCCGGAATCACCTGTCAAACTGCATTTGGGGTATCTTGAAGCGTCGCAAAGGATATGTCATTCCCGCGAATATGTCCAAACAAAGAAGGCTGAACATGATTCAGCCTCCAGGTCGATAAAATCACAGCAGATCCAGCACCCGTGTTGCGCCGATGTTCGGCTGGGCGGGATCGGCATAGTATTTCGTTATGGTCTTGATGTCGTCGCCGGAGAGCGAAACGGCGATTTCCGCTCCGTATTTCTGGTAGACGTGATCGATGCATATCTTGCGGAGTTCATATGCGGCCTTGTTGCCGCGGAATCCGAGAGACCGCATCGACCGGTTGATGTCGACAAACGTCTCGTCGGTCACATCCAGTCCGCGAAGTCCTCCTAAATCGTCGAACTTCACCCAGATGTCATCGTGGATCGGCCAAAAGACGTGCCGTCCGGACGTCAGTTCCGTCTTGTGAGGCGTGTACATGAGGTAATGGCGCGAATCCCTTTCGATGAAGTTCTCCTCTTTGAGGCGCAGCACGTCTCCGTTGCGCATGGCGAATTCCAGCATCATCGTCGCCACGAACCAATGTTCACCGGTTAATTTCTGATACCACGCCTTTACACGGGACAGCATTTCCGCCGAGGGGCGGACATAGCGGGGGGCCTTCACCCGGAAGTTCGGCAAATCGAGGGACGGCATCCTCCACCCGGCATCCTCATAGTATGGTCTGCACCATTTGGCAAACACGCCGCGCAGTTGACAGACATAGCTCCAGGCGGAAAGCCGGGTAATTCCGCGACCTACGAACGTGGCCAATGCCGCATCTATCCGCTTGCG
>CAYTWE010000062.1:0-8202 GCA_964440985.1 uncultured Lentisphaeraceae bacterium
GTTCTGACATTAAATGACCGTTTTTGATGGCAGACGGATTGAAGGACGGCATCGAAAAATGCAAACTGCAATTTCTCTATACATCGCTTATTTCACGATTTATCATTTGACAACAGAGGGCGTTTTCGGGGGGTGTCCGTCCGCCGTCAAAAATCACTCGATTGGTTTCTCAAAATCAGCACTTCCACCTCACCGCCATCTCGCTGGACTTAGATTTCGTCCGCACCGTAATCCCATAAAATGGGACGGCTGACATTTTCTACCACTGAATACGCTGAGATGGGCAGCGACCTACACTGAAAACATTTCGTCCGCATCGTAATCTCATGTCTTCAGTGTACGCCGCAGGAGGCTTCAGTGTTTTCTGTGGTAAAAAACTCCCTTACAGTCTCCATTACTCACAGTAATTTCGTCCGTGTCGTAATCTCACAAAGCGGAACCACTGGATTAATCCGTGATTTTATCGCTAAAATTTTGGAAATCGGCAGATCAATACACTAAAATAATTCGTCCGCATCGTAATCTCAGTTTACCGTTGCAGACGAATGACGCATTTGGTAGAATTTTGCGCCATGATTATTAAACGCTCAATTCCGTTATTAAAGGAACACTGGTTTTAACGTTCACGAAGCACTAACTTTTGAAGCGGTTGTCAGTGGCATCTCGAGGTTGTGTCATGTTGTCTTTTGGTTTTCAATATTCACGAAGCACTAACTTCCGAAGTCGACACCAATGGCGAGATATGCTGCCGTGGGGTCAACAACTGGCTTTCAACATTCACGAAGCACTAACTTCCAAAGAAAAACGAATTGCGTCCGAAAATAAATGGTAGATTCTGAGAAAATTTCGATGCGATATTTTTAGAGAACCAGTAGTACGGAGAATCCGTTCTGAAGGAAAAGATCATTCTGAAACCGGTAAAACAGTAATCGAGAAGGAGGCGTCATGAAAAACGGCGATACGACGAATCACAACGCGGCGGAAAGACCGATAACTGGACTTTCGGAGGCGGAACGCACAATGAAAAGAAGTGCGACAACTGAACTTTCTGAAGTAGAACGCACGATGAAGGGAAGTGCGACAACTGGACTTTTAGAGACAAAACATATAACAAAAAGAATCTCGGCAACGGAATGTCCGGAAGTATGTGCCACAGCGGCGGAAAGCACGATGTCGGAGACCGAGGCGGAGCGAGTGTGGCGGGCGAAATACGAACCCGTCGAACGCGCAATCGTTGAGGCACACGAACGTCGGGTAGAGAGCCGCCGACATAACCAACGGAAGACAGAGGAGGCCCGATGCCGCGCCGTAGGCGACCTCATGGAGGCTACGGAGGGTTTCGCAACCGTCTGGCGGCGTGAGAACTGGACGCTATCCAAGATGGTCGAGTGGGCGGATGGTGACATCTGGACGCTCCAGTGCCTAGCGCGATTCGTCCGCCTGACGGCAACACGACGGATCGACCGCCTCTGCCACACAATCCGCCGCCCATCGTACTACGATGCGGAAAACGCCCGCCGCCGCACACACTCTGCCGCACGGCGAATCCGGCGGCGCACAACCCTGAACCCATGCCCGACACGCGAGCAGATTCTCGACGCTTGGCTTCTCGTCGGCAAATCCCACGAAGCCACAATCCGGTTCGGAAGCCTCGTCGCCGACCTCGAATGTTTCCTCGACAATAGCCTTGTCTTCAATGATGACGGCGCAATCGTTGGGCGGCACGGCGGAGTGAAACGCTGGCTTCAGGAAAACATCCCTGCGCTTTATCTGCGCTATACGACTGTCATGCGCTACAAGGCCGCCGCACAGAAGCTCCGCCGGATCACAGGCCTCGACGACCCCATACCCGCCGCCGTCATCGTTGAACCACAAGACGCAAATGCTTTCGTTATTGAACGACCGTCCGTGGAATTCTCTGGCGCAGATGACATCGTCATCGGGCCATCAGACACCGACAACTCCGGCACAATCTCAGTTGGCAGCGAACAAAACATGATGACCAATTTCGA
The DNA here is from genome assembly GCA_964440985.1 of uncultured Lentisphaeraceae bacterium. Classification (GTDB taxonomy): domain Bacteria; phylum Verrucomicrobiota; class Kiritimatiellia; order RFP12; family UBA1067; genus UBA1731. The sequence continues at coordinate 2,013 of CAYTWE010000062.1, forward strand.
CACAAACGCGGTGTTCGACGGCCGAAATACGGGCACAGCGCGAGATGATGACGTAGGATTATGTTGCGGACGAAATAAAACATGGGATGCGACGCAAAGGGGCAAGCGAACAAAACTTGATACAGAAAATGGAGTAAACGACAGTCCGAACGGGATGGCTGGAAACAGAATGACGGGGATGGTTGAGCGTATAGGATTATGTTGCGGACGAGATCAATCCATGGGTGCATTGGATGTTCATGACGGGACTGGGGGAGTGGATAACAGGGACGGGGCAGACATGGCTGATGTCCATGACGGAAAGAACGGAGTGGATGACACGGTGGGCGTCAATGATGGAACGGGCGGAATGGATGCCTATGTGAAGATAAGTATGGTGGGCGTTCGTGATGGGATGAGAGGAGTGGATAATCGGGGACGGAAGAACATGGAGGCGTACATGTCGGCGATTGCGCGGGCGCGGGGTATTTGGAGAGGGGTTTTGGCGAACATGGCCGGACATGGGCCAACGGCACTCGTAGCACAAATCGATGCACACGACATACATGACACAGCCACTTTGTGACCGCCGTAAGCCCCGCGTTCGAGTGCGGTCAACCCTTGCGACAAACTCAAGCGGAAGCGACCCAACCACTTTGTGACCGCCGTAAGCCCCGCGTTCGAGTGCTCGTAGCACAAATCGATGCACACGACACACAAGACCATCCAATAGAAAAGCACTGACATGATCATCCAATTGAGGATGACTCAACAATACCGTCCAAAGGTGGATCATTTGCCGACGCAGAAGCGGGAGAAGAGCGCATCGAGAAGATCGTCTGAATAGACCTTTCCCAAAAGACGCGCCAACGATTCCGCCTCTGTACGCAAATTGTTTGTCGCACCGAGGAACTTGTGTCGTTCGCGGTGCACGAATCAAACCAATGATTCCGCCTCTGTGCGCAAATTGTTTTCCGCCGTGCGGCAAGTCCAGCCGCCGTGCCGGTTTCGTTTCGTCGTCCACCCAATGATTCCGCTGCCGTGTGCGGACCGTTCGCTGGCACTGTACGCAAAACGTTTGTCGACACGACCCTGCTCCGCTGGATCATTTGCCGACGCAGAAGCGGGAGAAGAGCGCATCGAGAAGATCGTCTGAATAGACCTTTCCCAAAAGACGCGCCAACGATTCCGCCGCCGCGCGCAGACCGTTCGCCGCCAGAACCCAATCTGGCCGGTCGAGCGCCGCACGCGCATCGCGCAACGCGGCCACGGCGTCCTCCAGAAACGCCTTCTGCCGCGTCGTCACGTCAGCGCCCGCCGCATCGGCCGGGCGGTCGGCCAGCGCGGCCAACCGTTCCGCCAGGGCGGCCTTGAGCGCGGACAACCCCGCGCCCGTGCGCGACGAAACGTTCAGTCCCGGCCCCGCGCCCAAATCGCATTTCGCATGGATGCGCATCGCACCCGCGAGATCGCAGTCGAGCGCCAGCACCACGTCCGCCCGCGCAATCAGCGCCTCCGCCCGTTCAACGCCCTCCGCCTCCAGCACGTCGTCCGTCATCCGCAACCCCGCCGTGTCCACAAGGCGCACGGGCCAACCCGCGATTTCCATCCACGCCTCAATGCTGTCGCGCGTCGTGCCCGCCCGATCCGAGACGATGGCGCGGCGTTCGCCGAGGAGCGCGTTCAGAAGCGAACTCTTGCCCGCGTTCGGCGCACCCGCCAACACGACGAGCGCCCCCTCGCGCAACATCCTTCCGTCCCGCGCCGTCGCCAAATGGCGGACCAATCGCGCCACCAAATCATCCACGTCGCGCTTCACCGCCGCATCGAACGTCGGCGGAAGTTCGTCCTCGCTGAAATCGAGCGCGTGTTCAACGCGGCTCGACACGTCGAGCACGTCCGCGTAGAGCGCATCGTACCGACGGGAGAGTTCACCGCCAAGCCGCGCCTGGGCATCGTCTGCGGAACGATCCGTCCGCGCATCCACGAGGTCAATCACGGCCTCCGCAGCCGAAAGATCGAGCTTGCCGTTGAGGAACGCCCTCTCCGTAAATTCTCCGCGACGCGCCAGTCGCGCACCGGACGCGAAACACGCTTCAAGCACACGACGCGGAGCAACGCTGCCGCCATGCCCATGAAATTCAACGACATCCTCACCAGTGTACGAATGCGGACCCTTGAACACAAGCAGAAGCCCGCTATCCGCTATGCATCGCGCAGAACGTCCGTGGCAATCGCGGTTGGAAGAATGGAATCGGCAGAGGAAGAAGCGTCCGGCATCTGCATCGCACAACTTTCGCCCGGTCATCCTTTCCGCGACATTCCACGCTTCGGCACCGCTCACGCGCACAACAGCCACACCGCCGCGACCGGGCGCTGTTGCGATAGCGGCGATTGTGTCGCCGCTGCTCATGCGGCGGCGAAGATTGCGGGGATTGCCGCCGCAAGCCGTTCAAGACAGCTCTTGAGATTTACGACGTACTGTCCGGACATCGTGCCACGCCCGACGACATCCGATATTGCCTTCCATGCGTAAAGCGGGACACCGGCTCTCTTTGCGACGTGCGCGATCGCGCCAAGCTCCATCTCGCGGACGGTCGCCGCGAACATTCTGCGCAGATGATCAACCTCGCTTTCGTCATCCGAGAACCTGTCGCCAGTGGCGACGACCGCATCCGGCCAATGTCCGGCCGCGCAAAGCTCAAAGAACGGCGAAGTGTATTCGTTTGGGGTGCCGACTGGAGTACCGTTTATGCTGGAAAGGTCGAAGTCGTACTGCACCGCCCGCGCAACGCGGAATATGTCGCCAATCTCCATGGACGGTTCAAGCCCTCCTGCGACGCCGACATTCAGGATTGCATCGGCGGCGAGCGACGACAATGCAAGCTGCGCTCCGGCGGCGGCGTTCGCCTTTCCTACGCCTGCGACAACGACGGCGGTTTCCGCGCCGCCGATCCTGCCGCGCACGACTCTGCGGCCGAACAGCGTCTGCTCAACGGAGTCCGTCATGTTCCGCACAACGGTCTCGGCCTCGCAATCCAACGCCACCACAAACACTTTCATGGCTTCCCTCTCACGTCAGCGGCGACGCGACGTCACCTCGATCACATTCACCTGGTTCTGCAGCTGAAGCATCACCTGATTTATCTCGCGTTCGCCGCCGAGGACATCTATCTTCATCCGCGAGACCGTACCATCCTCGGTCGGGCCTACGGACAGCGTCTGAATGTTGTATCCGCGACCGGAAATCAGTCCGACGATGCGCGCCAGCACACCGGGGCGGTTCTCAACGTAGCAATTCAGCCTGTGTATCTGCTCTTTCATCCGAAAATCATCCCTTCCACCGGCTGGCCGCCGGGCTGCATCGGGTAAACGTTTGCGCGGGGTTCGACTATCACTTCAACAAACGACGTCCTCTTCGAGTTGATCGCCTTGCGTATCGTGGCATCCAGCTTCGCGGGATCTATCACACGATAGGCCTCCGCGCCGTGCGCCTCCGCAAGCATCTTGAAGTCCGGGAGATAGTCGTATTTCAGATCCTGCTCAAGGCGTTCGTTTGCAAGGCGGCCCTTCACCGAAAGGATCGAGCCAGAATAGCGCTTGCCGTAGAACAGTTCCTGCCACTGGCGAACCATTCCGAGGCAGGCGTTGTTTATGACAACGAACGTGACCGGCAGTTTATGCTCCACCGCCACCACGACCTCCTCAAACGTCATCTGCGCTCCGCCGTCGCCGCACACCGCAACAACCTTGTGGTCCGGCTTCGCGAACGCTGCGCCAATCGCAGCCGGGATGCCGAAGCCCATCGTGCCCATGCCGCCGGACGAGAGGAAGTGCCTCGGACAGTTGTGGCGGAAGAACTGGGCAGACCACATCTGCTGCTGTCCTACGTCCGTGACGATCACCGCCTTGCCCTTCGATGCGCGATCTATGGATTCGATGACCTGCTGCGGCATGATTACGTTATCGTGCATCTGACGGTATGTGACGGGGCGCTTTGCCTTCCATTCATCGATCTGCGCCAGCCATTCCGCGTGTTCCGCCGGGCGGATGCGCGAATTCACGGTTGTAAGCACATCCTTGACATCCGCCACGATTCCGAGATCCACCTGAACGTTCTTTCCGATTGAACTCGGATCACAATCCACATGCACAATCTTAGCGTGTTTTGCGTAGGCGGCAAGCTTGCCGGTCACGCGATCCGAGAAGCGTACGCCGAGGGCAACAATCAGATCCGCCTTGTCTATGGCGTAGTTCGCCGCCGCAGTGCCGTGCATCCCCGAAAGCCTGAGCGAGAGCGGGTCGCGTTCGTCGAACGCACCAAGCCCCATCAGCGTTGTCGCCACCGGTATCTGCGCCTTGTGCGCAAGATGGGCAAGATCCTTCGCCGCGCCGGCCGCGATCACGCCGCCGCCGGCGTACAGAACAGGACGCTTCGCCTCGTTGACGAGCTTCGCGAGGCGGTTCATCTGGGAGGTAGTGGCCATCGATTCCGGATGGTATGCGCGGAGCGAGACGCGCTCCGGATACTGGGCTGACGTAAGCGCCCTCTGCACGTTCTTGGGCATATCAATCACGACAGGGCCGGGTTTGCCGTGCGTGGCGATGTAAAACGCCTCAGCGACGGTCTCAGGAATCTCGTCTGCATTCTGCACCAGGAAGCTGTGCTTCGTCACTGCGCGGCAGATGCCGTTCATGTCCGCCTCCTGAAATGCGTCCGTACCTATCTGGTCGAGCGGAACCTGTCCCGTGATGCACACGAGCGGGATGCCATCCATGTTCGCTGTGGCGAGTCCTGTGATTGTGTTCGTCGCGCCGGGGCCGGACGTCACAAGGCAGACGCCGGCCTTGCCGAGGGATCTGGCGTAGCCGTCGGCCATATGGACGCAGCCCTGCTCATGACGCCCAAGGACAAACTGGAAAGGCGCCTCCGGCAGACAGTTGAATATGTCCAGAACCTGTCCGCCCGGATATCCGAACAATATTTCCGTGCCCGCCTTTGCGAGCGAATCAACGAGGGCCTGTGCGCCCGTTCTCTCTTCCCTCTTCATCTCCATCTTTCTTTGTCGTTCTGCTGAAGCCATGCCTGTGCGGCCCGGTCGCCGCGCGCCGCCTTCGACCTGATGCGCCACAACAGCGCCTTCTTGTCGTCCGCCTTTACGCCATTCCCCTTTTCGTAGCAGGTGGCGATGTTCTCCATCGCCGGCGGGAAGCCCGCTGCGGCGGCACGTTCAAACGCCCTGATCGCGCCGATCACATCCTGCGCTACGCCTTCGCCGCGCAGAAGCGCAAGTCCGTACGAATTGACCGCCTCAACGCAACCGCCATCAGCCGCGCGCTTGAAATAGAGAACGGCTTCGCCGTCATTCCTGTCCACACCCTCGCCGCGATGGAGCGCAAGCCCGTAGTTGTACTCGCCGTACGCATTCTGAAGGTCTGCGGACTTCTTGAACCATTTGGCGGAGAGGGCGGGATCTTTGCCCACAATGCGCCCTTCCCTGAAAAACCACCCGATGTTGTTGATCGCTTCCGGATGACCTTTCTCGGCAGCGGAGCGAAAGCAGCTGAACGCCTTCTCGTCGTTTCTCGGTGAACCGAGGCCCCTGGCGTAGCACATACCGAGATTGTACAACCCGTTCGCGTCGCCCTTCCCGGCAGCCTTTCCGAAGAAGCCGATCGCCTCGCCAAGCACCCGCGCAATCTCGTTGGTGGAGAGGCTTTCGCGGATCACATCGTTCACAAGCATCGTCCCCCAGGCGTTCTCAGCCTGCACGTTGCCGCCCACCGCAGCCCGCTGAAGGAGATTTGTGTCGCCGGAATCAAGCGCAAGCAGATACCAGGCCAACGAGTTGTTCGTCTTGTGGGCGAGAGCCTTGATCTTCGGACGGCTTTCCGAAAGGTACCTCTCACGTGTCTCATCGTCCAACCGCGCCGCTTGAGGTGCGTCGCTGTCGCGTGAGACTATCGCAAGGACGAACTGGTGGAGCGTCTTCCCTGCAGCCGCATCCGGAGCAATCTCCGCCGCAGCGTCCGCGAACGCCTTCGGCGACCCGGACGCACGGGAATTAAGCAGACGCACTATGGCGTTCGCCTGATCGCCATAGGATGCCCAAGCGAATGTCGCCGCAAGCAGCGCCACTAATCTCGACTTCATGCCAATCCGTCCTCTTGCTGTATTTACTGTGTGTTGAAGTGTGGAATTATAGCATAT
>CAYTWE010000063.1:0-5601 GCA_964440985.1 uncultured Lentisphaeraceae bacterium
CGCTGTTCGTTGCTTTCGCTGCGGGGAGTTTTGGAGTTGAGGAGTAGGGTGCGAAAGACACCCTGCTTGATAAAAAAAAAACGCTTTTGTTATAATTGCACGTTTCAAAAGAATTTATTTCTGATGAGAGAGGATCGCAACATGAATATGAGAAAACTGATTGCCGCCACGATGGCTTTTGCAATGGCTTCAGCCCTGCCGTTGGCGGCAATTGCCAAGAATGTGGGGCTGCGGACACTCAATGATTCTGGCCGTGTGACGGAAGTTGGTTTGTCATTAGATGCGGATATCGCCTTTGATGTGCCCACAGTCGCGCATTGGACGAACGCCTCCGGCGACAACTGCTGGACGAACCCGGTGAATTGGGCCGAGGGCAAGGTTCCTGGGCGCTTCGTCTGCGACTACGTATCATCGACCGATCTGCGGCGCGACGACTTGCAGATGTTCGGCACGGCGGGCTGCACGGCCGTCTTCGGCGCGGGTGCAACTGCGGGTTTAGTTTCGTACGTCAAACTGGGTGGACTTTACTCGATCTCCAATGTGGTGATCGAGGCCGGTGCTGCGGATCCGTTTATTTTCGGCGAGTGGGACACACCGCCCCTGCCGCTTGAACGAGGTGGCGGAATATGGATTAGGGAGGGCGTGACGAACGAGACGACCGTCAAGGCTGAACTCGCGCCTGGCGCGGGAAGCTCTGGCGGCGAGAGCCACTTCTACCTGCGCAACGACGGCATGTCCGTGTTGAAGACGTGCAGCATCGGCGCGGTGACGAATTTCCTGTCCTCGACGGGATGGACGGTGCTGACCCAGATGTTGCGGGGTTCGGGCGAGATCCGTCGCCTTCAGCACTTCTACACGTCAGGCTTCAAGGTGAACCTCTCGATGGAGATGTCGGGCGGCACATACGTGCCGAACTGCGCGAACGCCTCCCAGCAGAACGGCTATGGCGGAATCACAGCACAGGACAACGGCTTTCGGCAGAACATCCGGATAGACGCGGACAAGGTCCTCTACGTGTCCGACAACGGGCAGTGGGAGCGGCCTCTGTTGGCGAAGGGCGACCTCCTGATTGATGGAGCGGGCGAACTGCGGATCAACGCCAAGAACTGGGCGATGAATTTCGAGGTCGCGCAGAAGAAGACATTGACGATTGCGTGTAATCTTGCGCCTTTCGGCGGGGCTCACGGCTATTCGCTCCATTCGCAAAGCGCGGGAGTGCTGAAGATGACAGGCAACTTCCTCGGATCTGCGAATCCGTCCGTCGCGGCGGGAACGCTCCAGGTCGCACGGATAGGGATGGAAGGGGCGGCAAGTCCGCTTGGGACGGGCGATGGCGTGACGCTGTCGGGCGGAACGCTTCGCTATGTGGGCGCAGGCGAGCGTACGGATCGTGTACTGACGCTCACGGCGGCGTCCGCACTCGAGCAGGGAGGCACGGACGACCTCGTTTTCCTCAACGCGCCGTCCGGCTCGTTCCCCCTGACGCTCCGGAACGACAGTTCGACTTCGGCAGTCGCCTTCGCGGCATCTGTCGGTACTCCGCTCGTCCTGTCGGACAACGCTCGGTTGGCCGCCGTTGCGCCGTCGGACACGGCGGCAGAACTGTCGTTTGCGTCGCTGACGTTAGAGGCGGGGGCGCATGTGCTGCGGATTGACGATGGTGTGACGCTGACCGTCTCGTCGCTTGTGGGTGGGGGCGAGACGGCGACGCTGGATGTCATCGGCTCAGGCACGGTCAAGTTTCCTGGCTTCGCGGCTGGGTTGCTGCCGGCCTGGCTGACGCGGAATGGCTCGCGTACGGGGGTTGACGCGACGGGCGAGGTCAAGGCCCTGTCTGCAGATGCCGACCGCGAGATTGACGCACGCGGGGGCGTGATTCCAAACGCGCCGGACGAGATTGTTGCGATTGCTACGGCGAACGGTACGGCGTCAGGCGTGACGCTCGCGGCGGACGAGACGGCGGTGCTGGTTCTCCGGCAGGAACAGTCCGTCGAGCCGGCCGTGGTGTCGGTCGCCGCCGGACAGACCTTTTCGCCGCAGATGGTCGAAGTCGCGGACGGCGCGAAGCCGCTCGTCTTCGCGGGCGAGGGGAGGGTGGCGCCGTTTGCCCTCAAGGGCGATGGCGTGGGCCGCGAAAACGAGGCGATGGATGCGCGAGTGCGCCTGTCGGGCGACGGCAAGGCGACGGTTGCGCTTGGCGGGGCGCTGTCGGAGGCGTCTCCGCTGAACCTGAAGGTGACGGACGGCGTGGCGCGGCTGGCAGGCGAGGGTATCGTTCCGGCGACGGTTTCCGTCACTGACGGCGGAAACCTGTCCGTGGCGGGCGGCGCGTTCCGTCAGGCGGGGCTTTCCCTGGGCGATTCGGCCGATCCTCAGCCGGCCTTGGCCGTCGGCACGAATGGCGTCGGGACGCTGACGGTCGAGAGCGGCAGCTGGACGGGGCGGCTTGCCGTTGCGACGGGCGGCGGCACGGGCACCGTCCTCCAGCGCGGCGGTGAGGTCGTCAACGTGTCCCGCACGAGCGGCGAGGTCAAATGGTTTGGAGTGGACGCGCATGGCTACTACGAACTTTCGGGCGGACGTTTCCTTTCGGCTGGCGCGTCGCTTCTCGGCGAGAGCGGCATCGGCATATTCGATGTGTGCGGCGGCACGTTGTCGTGCACGCCCTCGTCCGTCCGCCGGATGGGGACTTGGACGATTGGTGGCTGGGAGTCCTTGGCGGCCGTCACGGTTCGCGCTGGCGGAAAGGTCGATTTCTCTGACAGCGGCGTCATTGCCGGTCAGACGGCGGTTTTGGCACCGTACTACAGCCGCTGGCGTACGGAGACGGTCTTCACCGTCGAGCGTGGCGGCGAGGTCGATCTTGGCGAGGGCGTCTACTGCGCCGGCAGCGGCAAGTCGAACGACTTCCGTCCGTCCATCGTGAACCTGAACGGCGGCACGTTCCGGGCGCACAGCATCATGCGGTCGTGCGATACGGTCTATCCGAACTCAGAGTTCCCCCATGGCACGGCGACGGATGCGCAGTACACGAACTGTCCTGTCTACGTGAACTTCGATGGCGGCACATTCCGCCCGACGTCGTGGGCGGGGATCTTCGGCGCGAGTGCATCGACGGCATATTCCCATCCGCCGACGCGGATTACGGTCTTTGCGGGCGGGGCGACGATCGACACGACGGGTGTCGATTGCGAGATTTCCGTCGGCAGCGGACTGCGGGCGCCGACGGGGCAGGGCATCGCATCGGTTCCATTGGATGACGCGACGCGCAGTCGGGCGTTTGACGCTCCGCCCTACGTGCGGATCGCCGGAGACGGTTCCGGCGCGACGGCCGTTGCCGACTTCGACGCGGTGCGGCGGTGCGTGACGGGCATTCGCGTGACGAGTCCGGGATGGAACTACACGGTGGCCGAAGCGCACCTGATTCTGGGCAAGGAGACGGTGGCGACGCTCCCCGCCCTGCTCGCTGCAAACACGTCCGGCGGACTGACCAAGACTGGAAGCGGCATGTTGCGCGTTGCGGCGACGAACACCTACACGGGCGCGACCCGCCTTTGCGCGGGAACGGTGCGTCTCCTCTGCGATAATGCGTTCAACGCGGCGTCTGCGCTCGTCCTGGACGGCGGAACGCTGGATCTGGCCGGACATCGACAGACGTTTTCGGACGTCACCTGCAACAGTGGCTCCGTCGTGGACGGCAAGTTGTCGGGGCAGGTCGGTGTCACTGGTCTGACGGTCGACTTCCAGGCCGCGACGACCGGTGCGGTCAAGAGAGTCGACGAGCGCTTCTGCCGGTTCGCCGATGGCGCGGTTCTTGCTGTGACAGGCTTCAATCCGGCGCGGCTTGATCCGGCGCGGAGGTATACGCTCGTTGCGTTCGCGGAGACTGTTCCGCAAGAACTTGTCATGCCGGTGCTGGATTTGCCGAGGGGATGGGTCATGAAGGTCTTTGGACGCCGGATCCGTCTTGTGCGGGAATATGGTGCGGCGGTGATTGTGAGGTGATAGAAATGAACGGACGCCTTTTCCTGACAGGCATTTTTGCGTGTGTGATCGTTTCCGCTTTGGCAGTGCCATGGCGGCCTGTGGAGCGTTGGCGCGGCTTCAACCTTCAGGACAGACATTGGCGTGATGGCTGGATAGAGTATGCTGAAGACGACTTTGCGTTCATGCGCGAGTTCGGCTTCAACTTCGCGCGTCTGCCGCTCAGTTATCGGCGATGGCTCGCGAATCCGGACGACTGGGAGTCGATCGACCCGGCGAAACTCGCATTTCTGGATCGGGCGGTTGAACTGGGGCGCAAGTACGGCATTCACCTCATGGTGAACCTCCATCGTGCGCCGGGCTACACGGTTGCCGGCGGCAAGCCTGAGCCGGAATCCCTCTGGAAGAGCGCCGAGGCCGAGCGCGTGTTCCGGAAGCACTGGCGATTCCTTGCCGAGCGTTATCGCAACGTGCCGGCGGACCGCCTGTCGTTCAATCCCGTCAACGAGCCGCCCGGCGACATCCCTGAGGCGACGTACGCACGTGTGATGACGGCGGTGACGGATGTGATTCGCGCCGTTTCGCCTGACCGGTTCGTCGTTGTGGACGCGATGGGAGGAGATCGGCATCCGTGCGCAGCGCTCTTCGGTCGCACTGACATTGGACAGGCGACTCGCGGCTATCTGCCGGAGGAGGTTTCGTGGTGGAAATCAGAAAAGGATGGCCGTCCGCAGCCCCTGCCGCAGTGGCCGCTTGACGGCCTTGCGCCGGCTGGTGTCATTGCGGGACGCGGCAAGCCGCACCTTGCCGCGCCGCTGACGCTCACGGTCGAAGGGCCGGGGCGCTTCGCCATCCGCCCAGACCGCGTGTCCTCGCATTGTACGCTCACTGCGATGTCCGGCACGAACGAGCTTGCGCGCCTTGTCCTACGACCGCAGGAGGGCGATGCGCTCTGGCGGGACGTGAAGTATTTTCCCCAGTGGCAGATATCGCAGGGAAACTACATTGGCACGTGGAGTTTCAACGTCCCGGCGGGTGAACATTCGGTCGTGATCGTCTGCGAATCAGGTGACTGGTGCAATCTCCGTGAGATCGGCTATGCGTCCGCCGACGGGACGCGGCGAGTCACGCTGCCGTTCTACAACCGCTTCGCGCCGCCGGTCAACTTCAGTCAGCGTCTCAAGGGCTGGGCGGGCGAGGCAAAGGGCTTCTTCCCCGTCGAAGCGGACGGATCCTGGTCGCAGATTCGCTACCGCGATCCCGGCAAGGAATATCTTTATCGCGGGGTGATCCGTCCTTGGGAGGATGCAATTTCAAAGGGTGTGTTCGCGTTCTGCGGTGAGTTCGGCGCCGAGAACAAGACGCCACACAACATCCATCTCGCGCTGTTGGAGGACTATCTGCAGCTCTTTAAGGAGCGCGGCATGGGATGGGCGATTTGGCAGCTTCGCGGCGAAACGGGCGTGATGGACTCTAATCGCCGAGATGTCGATTACGATGACTGGCGCGGACACAGGTTAGATCGCGAGATGCTGGATCTTTTGATGCGCTACTGAAAACGGTTCAGGGCTTTATTCGAATGAATGGCTTGCTTGGAAGAGTCGTTCGCCGATTCTC
>CAYTWE010000063.1:5701-8025 GCA_964440985.1 uncultured Lentisphaeraceae bacterium
TGAACCGGCAAATCGATAGATCAATTTATTGAATCGGTCAATCTCTGAATCTGCTCCGGAACTTCAGCATTGCCTTTACGTCCATTGTCGTTTCGGAGACAAGCGTGACGGCAAGGATCGCTCCGCCGGATTCGGCGCGGCACGTCGCCGCAACGCCTTCCGGTACGGTGATTCCAGAGAACTCGAACCCATCCGGAACTGCAAACCTGGCGGTAAGCGGGAAACCGCCAATCACCTCAACCGTCGCTGAAAGGAAGCTGTCGTCCCACGACTGTCCCTTCAGCTCTACGCCGCCTTGCGTCATATGGCGGTCGCTCGTCACGAAGTGAGGATGAGCGGCGTTCGGCTGCATTGCGACGAGGCGTACGCTTCGAGGCGGAATCTGGACGGAGAATCTTCTGCGGTTCACCCCATGCCACGTCTCTGTCCAGAACTCCCAGCAGGAAAATGCGCGATCCTCCGGTTCTCCGATTTCCGCCCAGTCGAAGCCGACCTCCTCCGGCACATCCTTCCAGTTGAAGAGCGCGACGACATGCCAATCTCCGAATGGACGCTTCAGATGCAGATTCCACACCGGCAGATGTCCGAACTGCGGATAGAGCGAACCGGGGCGAACGTCGCACACGGGCAACGCCTGCTGAAGCATCCTGATGCGGGAGGGGGCGAGTTCGCCGAGCTTGTCGCCAGCGAACATCTGCTGTCCGGGAAGCGAGACTATCGTCGCCTCCACTCTGGCCTGCTCGTCCGCGAGGGCCTTGTCGCTTATCATCATGCAGTCAGGATCGGCCCAGAACACTACGTTGTGCGTGAAAATCTGATTGATCGTGCACCGTGCCTGAAGCATCAGGTTCGACCATTTGACGGGTTGATTCGGATGGACGATGTCTGCACCAGTGCGGGAGGCGTCGGCATATGCGGCCTCCGCTCCTGTGAAATGCCCCTGGCAGGCGAGGAACACGCGATCATCCCCAATGCCTTCGCGGAACGTCTTTACGCACAGTTCAAACGGATTTGGACAGGAAGGGTCTCTGAAGCATCTGCGGACTTCTGGGCGTTCGTACATGTGCGCGCAGTATCCGTGGTTGCGTCCGCTCATCCCGTCGATCTTGAAGAACTCGTATCCCCAGTCATGCGAAGCCTTGTTGAAGATCGAGCGCAGATGGTCGCGAGCCGCCGGCACGGTGGGGTCGAGCGTGAACTTGCCGTTCCAGCATCCGAGGGGGCGTCCGGAGCTGTCGTGGAGAAACCAATCCTGGTGCGCTTTGTAGAAATTCGTGCTGCCTGTGCCAAACGGCGCCATCCACAGACCTGGGCGGAATCCGAGTTTGCGGATTTCTCCGGCGAGCCATTTCATGCCCTCCGGGAACTGCTGCGGATGGTGTTCAAGGTTCATGTTGTGGAACTTTGAGACGGGCAGTTCGCTTGAATTCTCCTGCCAGCTTTCGATTGACCAGAATTCAAGTCCGAACGGCTTCAGATATTTTGCGCCAAGACGCGCTTCATCCAGGTTCTCCTTTGATCCGGCCTTGTCGAAATAGATGTTCCAGCTCATCCAGCCGGTCGGCGGTTTGGGACTGCGCTTCCTGTCTATCGGCGCGTAGTACGGCACCCAGCGGCTGCGGTAGTAGTTGCGCTCCACGTTGACGGAGAATTCCGATTCCGCAGCCTCTGTGATGCGGCCTGACATCGCGAACGGACGGATGCCGTCGGCATCCGCCGATCCTATGCGCAGACGTCCCGCACGGAACTGGAGGGCTTCGTCGTTCTCGGCGGAGAACAGGGTGTCGTTGTGCGCCGACTCGGCGTCGCCTGAGGTGAGCTGCAGCACGCGATCTCCGGCGAGCGGCTGCGTCCTTGCAAGGAATGCGTCGCTGCGTCCACGCACAGTTCCGCTGTAGCGAAGTTCGCCTTGATACGCCAGTGCGGTGCGATGGTAGACGCAGAGCGATATCTTGCCGCCGTTTGACGGGAAGGTTATGTAGCCCTGTGCATTGTTGTGCGTATCGACTATGGCAAGGCGCTTCGCAACGCCGTCACGCGAATCTTCGATGCGCCATTTCTCCGTCGCCGCAGCATCGGCATCGGTGGCGCGGGACGGCCCCATGAAAGACAGTGTGCCGGAAATTGATGTCCCTGATGCGCCATGCGAGAGCGTGAGCGAGGAGCTGGCATCCTTGAACGCAACGATCCATTCACCTGCCGTGAATGAGACATCGGCATAGGCGGCGACCGCAAAAAGCGAACAGGCAAACACAAGCGATTTATGCATCATACGACCTTTCATCTTGAATGTGGAGGCGATTGTACCACAAATCGCACCGGAA
>CAYTWE010000064.1:0-8023 GCA_964440985.1 uncultured Lentisphaeraceae bacterium
TGTCGCGCAACTTTTTGGTATAATGCGCGGCATTGGGTAGAACGCTTCAAAAATGCTGTTTTGCCCGAATGGCGAATGTAGTGCCCGTGAATGGGCATGAGGTACGGAGTAAGGAGCGGTTCTTGTGAATTGGGCGTGCATTTTCATTGGCGGTGGCGTGGGAAGCGTGTTGCGCTATGCGGCAGGGCTTTGCATCTGTGCCACGGCGGGCCACTGGATGACATTTACTGTGAATGTCGTCGGCAGTTTCGTTCTTGGGCTCTTCGGCGGATTGTGCGACCGTTTTGGATTGCCGGAGACTCTGCGGCTTGCATTGACGGTCGGGCTTTGCGGCGGCTTTACCACATTTTCGACATTCACTAAAGAATCGTTCGCCCTTGTGCAGTCCGGTCGTTGGGGTGCATTCGCTGCATATGCACTGGGCAGTGTCATCTTTGGTTTCATGGCGGTGGCGATAGGGTTTGCACTTGCAAAGAATTGAATCAGGCGATGCACATATCCGCTTGAGAAAAAAAAAATGTATTTGACACAATTGCACCAGCAACGAAAGGTGCATCTCAAAACGAAACGGCCGAAGGCAGAAAGGATAGGAGTGATGGACATGACTGCAAGGTTTGCTTTTGCGTTTGTGGCGACGTTCGCCTATGCCGCATTTGCGGCGGATGTAGTGTGGATCGGCAATGACGGCGGCTATTGGGAGGATGGCGCGAACTGGGAGGGCGGAAGAAAGCCTGGATCGGGGGACACCGCCGTGTTCAATCCCGGCGATGGGAATGTGCTGAATGTAATCAGTGTAGGATATGACTCTGAACAGGGTTTTTCGTATTCAGCCTGCCGCGGATTTCGGTTCCTGAGCGGCGAGACCACGATTCATGTGGCGAAGAACCAGATATACCTTAACAACAGCGGTGCGGAAACCGAGATCTTCGTTGACGAACAGGCGACAGGGACAATTTCGAACAACATCGTCACCGGGCTGTATCTGACTGACAACTCCACCAAGCCGCTTCTCGTAAAGCGCGGTAAAGGTGTGTTCAACAAGTGCGGCAGCAACTGGTTTGAAGGGTATGGGATATGTCCGACCACATTTGCCGTTGAAGATGGAACGGTAAACATGTTCAATACGCTTTGTCCCAGCGGAACCGGATCCGCGCTTTCCACAATCTCAAACGTGCTGGTCAAATCAGGTGCAGCGCTCAACTACCGGCATCAGTCGAGACTAAGCTCAGTGGCGACGCTTGAACTGGAAAACGGATCGTTGCTGCGCCTTTCGAATGGAGCGTCCGTTCAATGCGAAAAGATAGTCGGCGGGGGAGAGATTTCGCTCGCGGACAACGGAACGTCTGCCGGAAAGGTGCTTGGGACGGGGACTGACCTCAGCGGTTGGACTGGAACCCTCCGGGTGGAGGTGCCGAACGTCACTTATGGCGACAGTACGACGGCAGGGTGGATTTCGCTCAATCCTGAGGCATGGATGATATGCTCACCGACTGGCATCACGAGTTTTGCTGCACCTGCCGATGGCGGGACAGTGATCTCGAACGGCGTCTATTCGCGTGGCGCTGTGCATGTGCGTGGAGGCAGCCTTGAATTCAGGAATCTCGATCTGGACGGAAGGGCGGTCAACAACCTCTCAACACTGATGGTGGATAGTCCATTAAGGATATCCGGCGGCAGTCTGCGGATTGGCGGCTACGGACTGTACCTTCGTCAGGGGTCGCAGTTCAGCGTAAGCGGAGCATACGTCGCCGGCGGAGATGTCGCGTACTACGGCAAGGTACGCCATCCGGTCGGGTTCTACATAAACGAAAACAACAACGCTGCGAGGCTGTTCGAAGCGGAGGATGGTGCGACAGTCGTCATGTCGGGAAGGTATGCAATCACCAACCGCTTTTCCGGATGCACCGTCATCCAGACGAGTTCCGTTGCTTATCCGGACAAGGGAGATGTGGTTGCGACGGAGGATTCACCGGCCGTTGCAAGGTTTGACGATGCAAAGCTTGTCTATTCCGGACGTTCCGCGGGCTTCGTGTATGGCGTAAGGGCAACAACCCCAAAGTTGAGGATGCAGGTTGGCGAGAAGGGGCTGCACATCGATTTCGATTCGCAAGACTGGCATGCCGACTGTGCGAACTACCGCTGGTGCTTCTCCGCACCGTTTGAGACCGCTTCGGACGTCGAGCGCGATGGCGGAGTGCTTGTGACCGGTGGCGGATTCCTTGATGTGGCGACACCTTGGCTTATCAAAGGACTGTTCGACTGTCAGGATGGAGTTCTGCGCATCTACAACCGCAGCTCGGACTGGGTTGAAGCCCCGACGCAGGCCATCGGTACAACGCTTCCCATGTTTGGGTCGGGAGACATGAGGATGGGGTCGGCGAAATTCATCGTACTTGGAGTTGAAGATAAGATGACCGTCCGTCTCGGCACAGGCGGAAAGTTCCGCTTCAACGGGGCTGCCACGCTTGCGACAAGTGACTATACCTCACCGACGTCAACCGCCCATAATTTCGAACTTGGCGAAATCGTCGCTGAAGATGGCGGTGCGCTGTTCATTGTGGACAAACACGATACTATGGACGGCACGGTAAAGTCTGCCGTCGCCCCTGCGCAGACTGCGGATGGGCGCGTTGTCGCCCCAGTGATAGTGTCCACCGCGAAGACCCTGAGCTTTGCGTCATACGACGCCGAGCTTGGTTTCCGCAAGTTCTCCGGGTATGTCGAAGGGCTCGGCGGCGGCGCAAATTCAACCGCCATTGTGTCTTCCGGGCCGATCACGCTTGCGTCTGACGCAACGGTTGCCGCGCTCAAGGTCAACGGATGCCATCCGCATGAAACAAATGGCGATGCAGGCGTGGTCACGATAGCGGACGGAACGCGGCTCACCATCGGCAACGGGATCGGCGTTCCGACTCTGCTGATGGAGAATGGACAGTACACCAGTGCGGCGCATATCGCAGGCGACGGCACACTTGCGTTCGCCGGCGGCAAAGGTCTTGTTGTGGTGAGCCAGCCATCGAACGGACTGTGGCCGTCAAGAATCTCGGCGAAGATCGCATCGGACAACGCAATCACCGTAATGGCGCCGCTGAACGACGAGTGGGGGAATGCGCTTGACATGGTTGGTGAGCAGTCGTATTCTGGCGGAACAACGGTGAAGGGCGCAATCGTAAGGCCGTGCGGCGACAGTTCGCTTGGTGTGGGTGAGGTCTATCTTGCGAACGGTGAACTTGGCGGCGGTGGACTGTGGATGGGGACGCGAGGCGTGAAGATATCGAACAGAATAAAGGCAGCCGGTTGGGGTACGCGATTGCGTATTCGGTCCAAACTGAGCCTTGGCGACAGCAGAGGTGCGATAACGTTTACGGAGGACGGCGAAATCTCCGGTGATGTTGAGGCCTACGCCCCATTGAGGATCAGCGCCATTGGAGATGGGGTGAGCGGTCTTGTTTCCGGCGAGATATCGGGTGACAGGGTTCAGGTCTGGAACACAACGAACGCCGTCGGTGTCTCCGAGATTGTATTTTCAGGAGCGAATTCGTACACTGGAGGAACTGAGGTCGTCCGCTCCGTCCTGAAAATCGAGGCAGACGGAACTGTCGGCACGGGGGATGTGATGCTTGATGACGGAACGCTTGTCTTCTCCAACGGCAAAGAGGATGTCTCGCTTACGAACAGGATCTGCGGCGTCGGCGTTGTGCGTCTCACCGGCAGAGGGATGGTGACGCTTGGGGCGGTTGATGGGCAGGACGGAACAGGGCTTGCGCTCGATGTCAGGCGCGGAACTACGCAGGTTTCGTCCCTTTCGGGATTCGCCTCAATAAGCGCTCCGTCTGCCGGATTTGCGCGGATTGTGGTCGGCGACGACAACATATCGTTCGACGGGGCGATTTGCGGCAACGTCACGCTCGTAAAGCGAAGCGAATGGCATGAAAGAGGGTTCGTGATAGGGATAAGATAGGGGACGGTCACATGAACAGCAGATGTATGATAACAGTTGTCGTTGCAGCGGTTGCGCTTACGCTGAACGGTGCAGATCCGCTTCGCAATCCTGCCCTCGCAAATGTTGCGGTCGGGGCGGCGCCGCTTCACGATCCGATCGCGATTGTCGTTGACGGAGTTGCGCAGTTTCAGTTCGCTGCGACTGGCGGCGTCCGTACGGTGAAGGCGCGTGATGCGCTCACAGAGGCGTTTGAGAAGGCCGGGGTCAGGTTCATGCCGGGCCACGGAAGGTTCACGTTCAGGCTGCATGACAACGGTTCAGCCACGAACGAGGCGTTCACAGTGAAAACGGACGCAGATGGGGTCACGATCTCCGGGCAGACGCTGTGGGGGGCGGACGACTTCATTGAGCGATTTCTTGGTGCGAGATTCTACCACGCGGGAGTGGATGGGGAGCTGCATCCGGAGGTGCGCAACCTTACGTTGAAGCCAATGTCCTATTCCGACAGTCCGAGAATGCGCAATCGCGGCGGGTGGCCCGTCGAGGGCGAGGTGCTTGGTAGTCTGAAGGAAATGTCGCATACGCTTGGCGTGGAGATCACGCGCAACGATTGGCTCAAATGGCGCGAACGCAACAGGGCGTTCAACGCGAGCGATTTCATCATCATGCACGAGCCGGAGCCCACCAAGTGGTCAAGGTACTATGCGGACAAGGTGACGAATCTCATCGAGCGAAGCTTCTTCAGGCGTGCGGACGGAAAGCTTTTCCATAATTTCAACGACCACATGGGGAACTCGTATGACGTCACGTCCTTTGATTTTGTGGAATGCCTCATTGAAACATACAGGCATTACTATTCGCTCCCGAAGGCGGAGCGCAATTCCCTTACCGGGTTCAGGTATCTCACAGACGAATACATCGTGTTTGGGCAGACGGACACCCAGCCGCAGCTCCACGAGATGCAGGCGGTGGAAGTGGTGAAGCGCGAAGGGCTTATCACCGAGAAGAACATCGCACTTGGTGAACCTGGCTGGTTCAGCGACGTATATGCACGGTTCTACAGGCGATTGGCGGAACGCATCAAGGAGGAGTTCCCGGGAAAGAAGCTTATCGTGATGCCCTACCAAACATACACGTATCCGCCGACGCAGGAGCGGTTCTACCCGCTTCCGGACAACATTGAGGCGGGTGTGTGCCTTGGACATATGCCGCGTTTTGTGAAGAACAAGGCGGCGCTTGAGGATGCGAAGCGACATCTCGGCGGATGGAGACGCGCACTCGGTGGGCGTC
Source organism: uncultured Lentisphaeraceae bacterium (assembly GCA_964440985.1). Lineage (GTDB taxonomy): Bacteria > Verrucomicrobiota > Kiritimatiellia > RFP12 > UBA1067 > UBA1731. Next base: position 5,234 of record CAYTWE010000064.1, read on the forward strand.
CTGTGCAGGAGACGTGGGCGTACGCCTCCGCGAACAACGCATTCGTGCAGGCCTGCGCGTTCAACTATACCGGCGAATTCATCCGCGAGATGGGTCCGCTTCTTGGTGACATAGGCATCTTTCATGAACAGGGGCCGATGTCCTCTAAGTTCCCTGGACATTCCACCCATGCTCTGTTCCACTGGGAACTCTATGTGATGGAGCGCCAGGTCTGGGATGAGAGCTTCAACGTCAATGCGGCGCTTGACGAATATTTCGATCTGATGTACGGCGCTGCCGCCGCTGACCTGAAGAGATTCTACGGCATCCTGACTGCAGCCTACGAGAAGTTCGCTGTCGCGAACAGGAATCCCAACCAGCTTTATCCGCAAAAGACATTGAATGACATGGAGCGCTGCCTTGACGATGCGGACAGGGCGGCGGCATCCTGCACTGAACGTGAACGCGCACGGATCAAGCGTTTCGAAATGCCGTTCAGGCGTGAGATAAAGTCACACCGCGCCCGTCACGCATTCACGACGCCGCAGACGCTTGCGAACCGGACAACGGCGCAGATCGTCATTGACGGTCGTGACGACGAGGATGACTGGGGAAACGCCCACCTTGCCGATGTGTGCCGCAGCGACGGAAGCGGCGAGGCGCCGCAATTCGCACCGACGGTCAGGCTTCTTTGGAATGATGGCGGAATCTACGGCTGTGTGGTTCAGACGAACGACGCCCGCATGAGCGAAGCATCCTTGTGGAAAAACGACACTGTGGAGTTCATTGTCGCGCCTGGCCTCGGAAAGGAGCGTTACTATCAGGTTGCGTTCGATGCAAAGGGGCGCATCTTCACGCAACGGCGTGTGCTGAAGCCGATTCCGCAGCAGAGTGACCTCAACTGGAAAGCTCCTGGGATGAAATTCATGACGCGAGAATGCGGAAAGGGCTGGGCGGTTGAGTTCTTCATTCCGTTTGCGGCGTACGAGAATCCGCCTCCACGACCGTACGACAGCTGGAACTACCTCGTAACCTACACAAAGCTGTCCGAGCCGCAGGAGATGGTTTCCACTTCATCGACGCTCGGCAACAATCTCGTGCCAGACCGCTATGGGGTGATGAAGTTCCTTGGACGCAAGACGTTGGCGTCCGCCGCTCCGCCGTATGCAGATACGCGCAAGTATCGCGGCTACCGCGAAAACGATCACGTGTACGAAGCGTCCGTGCTGCTCAAGAACGATGTGGGGTTCTACGGCATGGAACTCATGACGTACAAACCTGACAGGAACGGCGAGACGGACACCTTCTTCTTTCTTTCGTCACCACGCTACTATGGCGGGTTCGGGTCGTCCAGCTGTCGTTTCCTGCGGATGAACGTGAACGGCATCGCATTGGATAGGCTGTATCCTGCGCCGGATGCGCTTCGCAGGTCAAAGGCCGGCAATCCGGTGTGGAAGCTCAACTTTGATGGCGCCGGCGTAGATGTCGAGGCCTCCCGCAAGCCTGGCGACCAGCTTCTGTATTTGACTTTCAGCCGTGCGCAGGAGTCGGTGACGCAGGTGACGAACGCCTTGGTGTCGCTTGAGTGCTTCATTTCTGCGTATGACAGGCAGGAACGTTACGACAGGTTCTGCCGCACCGCCCGGCGGCATCTTGGTATGCACAAAGGACGCCACACCGCGCACAGGATTGTCGAGACGGACAGGTTTCTGTTTCTGGCTGACCATGTGCTGGACGGCACTGCGGAGGACCGAGGCAACGGTCCGTCGTACGTGAAACTTCCGGAGGATTGGAGCGGCATTGAAAGATGCGAACTCGATATGCAGAAGACATACTGGTGCGGGGTGCGCTTCCATCTGAAAAAGGACTTTGCCCCGTTTACGGTCGGAATCCTCCAGACGCAGAACCGCACATCCAACGCTGAATGTGAAAAACTCCTTGGTATCGAACAGATGCAAAGACACTGAGGATGCTGTGATATAGCGGGTAATCCATTTTCGGATGTGGCGATGTGTTTTTGACAGGGCAATTTAAACCGAAAAATCTTGCTGCTTCCTCTGCGCGAGAAACAGCCCACCCAACACAAAAAGCACTGCGCGTCTCCGTGCCATTGCGTTGAAGCATCAGTCACCAACAATCTGTGAGATTACGGTGCGGACGAAATCATTTCGGGGTCAGGAGTGGCTTGGTTCGGTGTTTTCGGTGGTAGAAACTGCCAGTTCCATTTTGTAGGATTACGGTGCGGACGAAATCGCGTTCGGTCGGTGATCGTGGCACACGATGGGGCGAAAATGGCGGGGGTGAGGGAAGGAGATGGCGTGAACGGTGTGGGATTGCGGAAATGGGAAATCGCGAGGATTAAGGTAGGGCATGATAGTGTGGATGACATGACCAAAGCGGTTGAGGTGTTCGCGTAATGCGGATGAAGGTAGGGCACGATGGTGTGGATGACACAACATAAGGAGAATGAATGTTGTGGTAGGGGTGGGAGGATAATTCTAAAATTTAGGGCATGAACGCACTGAAAAGCGAATATGCGTTTTGTATTGCGTGAAATTCAAAAACTGCAATTTCGGGATTGACAGACAAAAAAAAATGCTACTATACAGACTTGTTATCGGTGGATTAGGTCTGTAGATTCAGAATGGTTTACGGATTTTCTTCTTTAGCATGATGATGTTATGTTTAAATCTAAAATGAACAAAGAAAGGAAAAGTAAATGAAGACATTGACGATGATTGCTGGTGCACTCCTGTCGGGGGTGATTCTCACGGGCTGTGCCACGAGCCGCGATTCCTGGCAGAAGGAGTA
>CAYTWE010000065.1:0-7259 GCA_964440985.1 uncultured Lentisphaeraceae bacterium
ACGTCGCGGTTTTCACGTTGCGCCAAGTGAAAACCCGGCTGCGGGAACACGGAGCGCGTCCACAGCACACCCTTGAAGAGATCGCCTGCGGGCAGATGCCGTAGGGGTGTTATTGCTTTCGCTATGTGAAGTTTTGGAGGCCTGGAGACGCGAGGTCGTTCCTCAATTCGCTCCGAACTCCAAGACTCCAGAACTCCCCGCAGCGGAAGCAACAAACTTCCGCGCCCACATGATACGACCCGGCGCAACGCCTCGTTCGCCATAAAAAAAAATGGGGGAACCTCCAGTTCTTCGCGGCGGTTGCGTTCGGCGGAGGATTATGGGATAATCTGCGGCAATGAAACAGGTTTCGAAACTGGCCGAGGGGCTGCTCAAAGCCACCGGTATATATTCCGATGTCGCCCTTGGGCGCATAGACGACGGATTGGCGGCAAATCCGGGGATGCCCCTTCTTGAGGGCATATTGAAGTTCGGCGGCGAGAGGGAGACGCTGTTCCTCGAAAAGATCGCGTCCGTTCTCGGACTGGAGTACGTGGACATCGAAAAGATCCAGCCGCGTCCGGACGTCATCGCAAAGCTTCCGGCGTCGGCGGTGTACCAGTACAACGCGCTTCCGATAAGGTTCGACGGCAATGCCTTGACCATCGCGGCGGCAGACCCGTTCAACACAGCGATCGCCGACGGTCTGCGCCTCGCTGCCGGATGCCCGGTGCACATCGCGCTCGCCCCGGCCGAGGACATCGACAAGGCCGTGAAGAAGTTCTACGGCGTCGGCGCAGAAGCGGTCGAGAAGATGCTTGAGGATGGACGGTACTCCGTAGACGACATGGATGCCGCCATATCGAAGATCGATGTCGGCGCCGAGGGCGAAGAGGCGAGCATCGTGAAGTTCGTGAACAGGATCATCGCCGAGGCGGACAGGCAGGGCGCAACGGACATCCACATCGAGCCGCAGGAGACGGAGCTGCGCATACGGTACCGCATTGACGGAATGCTGCACAAGGTGGATGTGCCGCCGCAGCTCAACAGACTGAAGAGCGCAATCATCTCGCGAATCAAGGTGATGTCGAACCTCGACATCGCCGAGAAGAGACTGCCGATGGACGGACGCATCGGCATCCGCATCGGCGGAGAGGACATCGACATCCGCGTGTCGACGATGCCGGGAGCGTGGGGAGAATCTATCTCCCTCCGTCTGCTCGCGAAAAGCGGAAGCTTCGTCAAGATGAAGGATCTCGGATTCTCGGAGCGCGACTTCGCCGTCGTGGACAAGATCATACGACGTCCAAACGGCATCTTCCTCGTGACCGGCCCGACCGGATCCGGCAAATCGACGTCCCTCTACTCGTTTCTGCACGAAGTGAACACGATGGACGTGCGAATCCTCACTGCCGAGGATCCGATCGAGTACCAGATGGACGGCATCATCCAGGTGCAGATGAACAAGGACATAGGACTGGACTTCGCCCGCACCCTCCGCGCATTCCTGAGACAGGATCCGGACAAGATAATGGTCGGCGAAATCCGCGACAGGGAGACGGCCGAAATCGCAATCAACGCCTCGCTTACGGGCCACATGGTGTTCTCAACCCTGCACACAAACGATGCGGCAGGCGCATTCCCGCGCCTCACCGACATGGGCGTGGAGCCGTTTCTGATAGCCTCCGCCGTGGCTGGCGTGATGGGGCAGCGTCTCACCAGAAGGCTGTGTCCGGAATGCATGAAGGAGGCTCCGCTGAACATGAAGTACTACGACCTCCCGTACCCGCCGGAGAGGGACACGGTGTTCGAGCCTGTCGGATGCGAGCACTGCTCAAAGACCGGCTACAAGGGACGGCGGGCGATATTCGAGGTGCTTGAGGTTGACGACGAGATCGAATCGGCGATCATCAAGCGGCAGAACGCGACGCAGATCCGCGAACTCTCCCTTGCGAAAGGCATGAAGACCCTTCGCGAAGACGGCTGGCACAAGGCGTTCAAGGGTGTGACGTCCGTCAAGGAGATCATGCGCGTGACGGAGGATCAGTAGTCCGGCAAGACCGTGCATTCGCCGTCGCCGGCGACGTCCATGCGACGCTTTAAAACGAAATGGCGTTTTGGTATAATCGCGCACTTTGAGGTTAACAGAAAATGTGGAACTACACTGAGAAGACGCTTGACCACTTCCGCAATCCACGGAACATGGGAAAGATGGACAATCCCGACGGAACGGCGACGGTCGGTTCGCTCGCCTGCGGAGATGCGCTTACGTTCCAGTTCAAGCTGGACGAGGCAGGACGGATCAAGGATGCCAAATTCCAGACGTTCGGATGCGCGTCCGCAATTGCGTCCAGCTCGGCGCTCACCGAAATGGTGATCGGCAAGACGCTTGAGGAAGCCAAGAAGATAACCAACCAGAACATAGCCGACTATCTTGGAGGGCTGCCTCCGCAGAAGATGCACTGCTCCGTGATGGGGCGCGAGGCGCTTGAGGCCGCGATCAAGAACTACGAGACGGGCGACAACGCCGACCGCAACCTTGAGGACGAGATTCTGTGCACCTGCTACAACGTGAGCGAAAACGAAGTCAGGCGAGTGATCACGGAGAATGGCCTTACGACGGTCGAAGAGGTCACGAACTTCACCAAGGCCGGCGGTGGATGCGGCCGGTGCAAGACGAAGATACAGAAGATACTCGACGAACTCAACGCCCGTTGACGCCCGCCCTGCATCACGGAACACTGAACTCCCTGCACTTTGAACAATGCCTATGAAACTGGGATTTGACAACGAAAAGTACCTGCGCGAGCAGGGAGACGAGATTCGCCGCCGCGCGGAAAAGCTCGGCAAGCTCTACCTTGAGTTCGGCGGCAAGCTGATGAACGACTTCCACGCGGCCAGATGCCTGCCGGGATACGACCCGAACGTGAAGCTCCGTCTGCTGCAGTCGCTCAAGGATCAGGCCGAGATCATACTCGCCATCTATGCCGGCGACATCGAACACAAAAAGATGCGCGCAGACTTCGGGATATCCTATGCGGACGACGCCCTGAAGCTGATCGGCGACCTTAAGACGCTTGGGCTTCTCGTGCGCGGTGTCGTGATAACGCGCTACACGGGCGAGATTGCGGCGCAGCAGTTCCGCAAGCGTCTTGAGATGCAGGGCATAAGCGTGTGGTACCACTACGTGACGCAGGGGTATCCCGCTGACGTCGAGACGATCGTCTCCGAGGCGGGATACGGCAAGAACGAGTACGTCCCCGTGGAGCGTCCCATTGTGGTGGTCACGGCGCCCGGCCCCGGTTCCGGCAAGTTCGCGACGTGCCTTTCGCAGATATACCACGAATACCGCCGCGGAGCGAGAGCCGGGTATGCGAAGTTCGAGACGTTCCCGGTGTGGAACCTGCCTCTTGAGCATCCTCTCAACGTGGCGTACGAGGCGGCGACGATCGACCTCAAGGACTGCAACATGATCGATCCGTACCATCTCCAGGCGTACGGAAAGACGGCGGTCAACTACAACCGCGACGTTGATGCATATCCCCTGCTCAAGGCGATATGGGAGCGCATGACAAAAGGTGAATGTCCGTACAAGTCTCCCACTGACATGGGCGTGAACCGCATAGGGTTCGGCATCATCGACGACAGGATTGTGTGTGAAGCATCAAAGCAGGAGGTCATCCGCAGGTTTCTCCGCTATCAGTGTGACTTCACGGATGGACGCGTAGATCGCGACTCCATGAACCGAGCCGAAGCCCTGATGCGCAAACTCGGCCTCAAGACGGAAGACCGCATCCCGGTTGTGGCGGCGCGGCAGGCGGCGCAGACGGCGAAGGACGCCGGCAAGGGCAAGGCCGGCGGAAACATCGTCTCCGGCGCAGCCATACAGCTCAAGGACGGGCGCATAGTGACGGGACGCAACTCCGACGATCTCCACGCCTGCGCAGCGATGATGCTCAACGCAATAAAGCTTCTGGCCGGAATCCCGGAGCAGATTCCGCTCATAGCCCAGTCAATCATACGATCCATCACGCACGTCAAGCACGACATCCTCAAGGGCGGCTACACGTCGCTGAACCTTGATGAGGCCCTGATAGGGCTGGCAATATCCTGCGCCACCAACCCGGCTGCGGCGATTGCCGCAGAAAGGCTAAACGAACTTCGCGGATGCGAAGTTCACATGACGCACATGGCAACGCCGGGTGATGAGGCAGGGCTTCGCCGTCTCGGTTGCCGCTACACAAGCGATCCGTACTACGCCGTCACAGCGATATTCACGGCAAGGCAATGATTACGCCACTGGCAGGACGCACGGTCAACCGAAAAAAACGAAAGGACGCGCAAACCATGAAAGCCCAGACAACCTCCCGCATCTTCCGCACCGTGATGACGGCATCCGCTGCGGTCGTCGTCATGGCCTTTGCGGGATGCCGCCGCACTGACGTGCGCGATTTCGAGGTTTCCATCCCGGCTCTGTCGGCGGAAACCGAGCCTGCGATACGCCAGTCGCTTGCGATGTTCGGCGGGATCGAAAAATCGTCCCTCAAGTTTGACAGAAAGTCCGGAAAGCTTGCTTTGCGCTACGATTCCATGCAGCTCGCAAAGAAGAACATAGAGATGGCCATCGCCAAGGCGGGCTTCGAGGCCAACGGCGTGACGCCGGAAAGCGTCGGCGCAAAGAGAAAATGATTCCGCGCATCGGTGCGGAACGCCGCTTTTCGCCGGTCTCATTCTCCGGTCTTTAACTCAATCGACCTTGATGCCGTACTTCTCGAGTTTTCGGTATATCGTGCGGCGGGCTATGCCGAGACGTTGAGCGGCCTTGGTGAGATTGCCTCCGACTTCATCAAGCACTGCGCGTATCTTCGCCTTTTCCGTCTCTTCGAGCGTACCGGCAGCGGAGATGGACTGCGCACCGCCCCGCCGCATTTCATCCGGCACGTCATCCACTCCAATCTCACCGGTGGGCGAAAGAACGCACATCTTCTCCACCGCATTGCGGAGTTCGCGCACATTGCCCGGCCACGGATAGGACGCAAGCATCTTCATCGCATCGGGCGAAATCGTTTTTCCGCCGAACTCCTTTAGAAAGCGTCCGACAAGAAGAGGCACATCCCCTTCGCGTTCCTTCAGAGCAGGCAGATGGATATCTATCACGTTGAGGCGATAGTACAGATCCTCGCGGAACTTTCCGGCGCGGACATAGGCGGCAAGATCGCGGTTCGTCGCCGCGACTATGCGTATGTCGGTCTTTACCGTGTCATTCGATCCAACGCGCTGGAACTCGCGCTCCTGAAGCACCCGGAGAAGCTTGACCTGAAGTTCGAGCGGCATCTCCGATATCTCGTCCAGGAATATCGTGCCGTGGTTGGCGGCCTCGAAGCGTCCCAACCGTCTCGACACGGCTCCGGTGAACGCGCCCTTCTCGTGTCCGAACAGTTCGGATTCGAGAAGCGATGGGCTTATCGCCGCAAACTCAACCGCCACAAACGGCCCTTTCGCCCGCGAGGAGAGATTGTGTATGGCATGGGCGACAAGCTCCTTGCCCGTTCCGCTCGGGCCTTCAAGCAGCACCGTCGCGTCTGTCGGCGCAGCCTGCTTCACCATGCGGAACACCTTTTGCATCGCAGGGGAGTTGCCCACGATTCCGCCAAGCCCGTACTTCTCGTCAAGCTGCGCCTTAAGCCCCTCGACTTCGGCTTCAAGTTTGTGGGCCTTGAGCGCCTTTTCCACCCTCAACTCAAGCTGATCCAAATCAACCGGCTTCGTGAGGAAGTCATCCGCACCGTCCTTCATCGCGGCGACAGCCTGATCTATCGACCCGAACGCCGTGAGCAGCACGACTGCGAGATTTGGATGGGAGGCCTTCGCCGCCTTCATCAGCGTAATGCCGTCCTCGCCGGGCATACGCACGTCGGATAGCAGAAGGCGGATAGATCCATCCGCCTCAAGCTGACGCATCGCCAGCTCCGCATCGGCGGCCGTGACCACTTCATATTTCATGGATAGCGCACGCGCCATGAAATCGCGCGTGTCCTTCTCGTCGTCGACAACCAGTATCCTGTCTTTCATGTCAATTCCCTCACACGCTTCTCAAGACGCGGCAGCCTCACAGTGAATGTGGTTCCTTTGCCGGCCTCGCTTGAAACCGCTATCTCGCCGCCGTGCGCGGCGACGATGCGCCGCGATATCATAAGCCCAAGACCGGTTCCCTTCCTCTTCGTTGTGCGATACGGCTCAAACAGCCGCGCAAGCGTTTCATCGCTCATGCCGGCGCCGGAATCGCGAAACGCAATCGACACCGAAGTGTCGTCCGGCACAATCTCGATCGAGAGGCTTCCGCCGTCCTTCATCGCCTCAAGGGCGTTCTTCATCAGGTTGAAAAACACCTGCTCCATCTGTGCGCGGTCTATGGCGACTGCCGGAAGCGTCCTCGGAAGGTCGAGCGCGACGCTGATGCGGCGATCCTCAAACACATTCTTCAGCGCCGCAAGGGCGTCCTTCAGAGAATCTGCGGCGGACCCCGGCGCAAGCTTGGCCTTTGCCGGACGGAATGCGCCGAGGAACTCCCTTATGATTCCGTTCAGACGCTCCAGTTCGCGCTGCGCAATCGCAAGGTCCGGCTCTTCCGGGTATCTGCGCTTAAGCAGCTGCAGGTTGAGAGAAAGCGCATTCAGCGGATTTCCGATCTCATGCGCCATCGATGCTGCCATCTCCCCTACAGCGTCGGCACGTCCACTCTCTATCGCGTCGGCATCCTTCGCCCGCTTTGCGGTCACATCCCTGAGCTTGATTATGTTGCCGATCCGCTTGACCTCGACAATCCTGTGTTCAGGGTAGGTTATCTCCATCTCCCTGACGGATATTCCACCCGCTACGCGAGCATCGGATGTGAACTCCTTGTCTATGCCGAGCAGAGGCATGAGTTCGTGACCGGCGGCATTGGCGTACTTGACGTCGCCCTTTTCGTCGAGGGCGACAATGCCCTCGTCTAACGAATCAAAAACCGACTCGAAAAAGCCTATTTCGTCCGTTAACGCCTTATATTGACGACGCAACCCCTCTGCATCGAGTTTACCGATCCTGTCGGCTACTTTGTCGTAGAAAATGCTCATCACGCAACCTTTGGCTCAACCAAATGAGACAAAACGGCACAATTATATCACATCGTGCCATCTGTTGCGCAGACAAGAAGAAGCCGTCTACGCATTCTCGTCCGATGGCATCGCCCGCAGTTCGTCGGCGGGGATCTCCTCCAGGCGCACGAGCTCGCGCCCGCG
>CAYTWE010000066.1:0-7222 GCA_964440985.1 uncultured Lentisphaeraceae bacterium
TCGTCTATGCGATTTCGACGGACGACCTTGTGTTCGCGGACGACAACGAGATTCGCGTGAACGATCATTACAAGGGCTGGGGCAAGCCGCGCTTCATCTTGAAGAATTGCGATCGCGCCCGCCTCCCGTCCGGCAACTGAAACGTTTCCCGGGAATCGCTTTCCTCACTTCTGCGGGGCGGGCATTTTGCCTCGGAAGAACATGGGGTGTTGTGGCACGAGTTTGCGTACTCGTGCCACTTGACTTTGGCAAACGGCCCGTCATTCGCGACAGACTCATGTCTTCCATGATGCCAACGGTGTCCGGCATTTGACGAACGGGGATCTGCCGGAGAAGGTCGCGGCTGCCGGTCTCAAAAGGCGCGGGGCGGCGGAATCAGTATCATCCAGGCGTGGTCGGCGCCGGTTTTCGCGGCGAGGATGACAAGGATGACAAGCAGGAGCAGCAGCAGCGATAGCCGCAGCGTCACGTCCATAACCTTCTCAAGTTTTCTGATGTCCATAACGGAATGCATTTTACCATGGTGGAGCAGAAAATACAATTGAGCCTTTCGGCACGGTATGATGGCGTCGATCAGTTCAGGCAAGTTAAAGAAAAGCCAGCAGGCCAATGCGGATTTCACGGGTTCGCTGAGGAAGAGGCTGGCGCAGGTTGCCGCAGTGGCGGATTAATGAGGTCGAGGTGCGGAGCCTGACCGTGGCTCTGCAGCGGCAGCAAACGCCCATGTTTTTTCAGGCGAGAGGAAGAACACCCCCGCCGTCTCCGCTGCATCGATTGCGAGAAACGAGAACGGTCTCCCTTCAACCTTGGACATCTCGACCCGCAATAGTGAATCTGGCTGTGATGCAACAGCCAACCCTGCCCAGTTGGCCGTGCCGACACCGCTTGCAACAACGGTGCCGTCCCCTCGGCATATCGAGGCCAATGCCGTTGAGCCACTGTATGTGCCGCCCCTTGCGTACACGAAGAATTCATCATTGGCGTTTGGAGAAAGCCACAGTCTCACCGGAGACATTCCGTCTGCATGAAGCACGGCATGCTTTTGCCGAGTGTCAATCGCGACCGGAGCCTCCGAACGCTCAAGCATGAAGTGGAATCCATTCCCGATGGAAGGATGAAGTTCATAGTACCCTGCGGACGGAACAGAGACGGTGAACTCCGCAGTCTCTGCACCTGGGGCGTCGCAGGTGAACACCGTGCCGCGTCTATTGAGCCTCATTACGCGGATGGCCTTTGCGAGGTCAGCCGCGAGCGCCTCATTCCGCACCTTCCGCGTACGGCCGGCGAACCTGATGTCGCCTTTCCTTGGCGCAAAGAACACATAATGCGTCTGCACTGCGTTTGGCGGAATCCATACGCGGGAAAGCTTAACGGTCTTCCCGGGACAGGCATCATGCACAATGGCGGCACGCCACGCATCGGCATCGGGAAGATGCCGTCTCGGTAGCGGTCTGTCCGCCGTGGGCTTAAGGTTTGCGTTGCGCCATGCGTCATCAAGGACTGCAACCCTATCGGGCTTGCCCCCCTGGGTTACGCGCACTGTGCCGGAAACGTTCGTCACGGGTGCGGGGTGTATCGCTGAGCGCGAGAGCGCGGCCCAGTCTGATTTTCCGCCCGCAGGAAGCTTTGCCGTGAAATCGCGGAACGTGACGTCATCGACGGGCGGTGCATCCCATGTCGATCCGGGCGACATCGAGACCGCACTGCCCTTGCTGGCGGAATCCATCTCGACTGTGCAGGCATCGAACGAAAGGTTCACAGATCCTGCCGGCTTTGACCCGACCGATATTCCGTTGAAGCGCGGGGATGAGAAACGGCAGTTGCGGAACTCTATGGCGCCATTGGGATATGAGCCCGGGTCGTGCGGGTCCTTGTTCGGGCCGCATCCGATCGAAACCGAATTTGCGTCTCCAATGCTTTGGCAGTTGTCGATCAGCACGGATAGACGGCCAGACTTTGCCGTCAGGTTGGCGAGGTAGAGCTGGTATCCGTCGCCGGCGTTGTTCTCCGTTACGCAGTTCCGCATCACGCAGTTGATGAGCGGCTCGTTTGAGAGATCCGGCTCGAAGTCTATTCCCGACTGCGGCGGGGTGCCGGACGTATTTCGCATTACGCAGTTTTCGATAAGAAGGTTCTCTGCGCCGATTACGCTTATGCCCTGACGATGGTTTCCGTCGCATATGCAGTCAAGAAGCGTGACGTTCTTCGAATTGCGGGCAACGAGTATGCCGTCCCCGCCGGACTCGATGAAGGACAGCCCCTTCACGAACACGTTTGTGCTGCCGACGATCCTGAGCGCATATCGCCATTCGCTGCGCGGGTACGGCGGCTTCTGGTAGTCAGACTTGTGCATCTTCATCCTCGCGCCGCCCGAACCGATGAGGGTCACGTTGGTCACCGCATCGAGCGTAAACAGGTAGTCACGTATGGCAAGGAATGCACCCTTCTTCGCCTGCAGCTCAACGCCAGGCTCGAAGATGACCGTCTTGTTGGATCTTGCCAACAGCGGCAATGTCATCCATGGGCCTGCCTGGCGGTCGAGTATCACAGTGGTGGCGTCTGAGTCCAGCGCCGCCTGTATGTATTTCGTGGAATCTACGGGATCCCACCCGAAGTCGGAAACCTTTACGGTCTTCCCGCTCGCCAACGCCATGTCCGCCGCAATCGCGAACGCCAATCCGACCATCATTTTCATCTTCATCGTCTCTTCACCTCAAGTTAATCACAAATGCGCCTGCTGCCTGTCACCGAACACTTATCACCGTGCCGAGGCGCGACGAGAACCCATACAGATCCGCGCTGCCATCGCCCACGAAGACAAAAGACATTATTGCCGACCCACAGGCCATGGGCGATATTGTGAACGTCATCTCGCCGTCCGAAGCCGTGTACATCGCGTTGGTCTCACCGCCAATCAAAAGCGCAAGCGTTCCTTCACCTGTCACCGCCACCTTCCCACGACGGCTCGCTGGATGCGAAGACGTACCCCATGTGAACGAAACGGATTCGCCGTCGGAAACGGACACCGATGGCGTCTCCGCAACTGCGTTCGTCACAACGTGCGAAGTTGCGTCCATGACGGAAAGGAGAGCACCCCTGTCACCAAGCGCTTTCGCGATGACCGGTCGCCAATCCGCCTCAAGTGCTCCGACGTCAACGCGGGAGTTCATCACGCGACGGAAACCGGAGGCATCTACGCCGTCACCGTCGCCGAGGAGACCGCCTGAATGCTCCGCAAGCGCCTCAAGCGAACCGCGGTCGATGGCGACGTTGCGTCCAACGATTGGACGAAGATTGCCATCCACCTCAAGTTCGGATGAAGGGACAACGATGCAAGTCCCGTTCGTAGGGAAATTGGAGCAGTCATCGGCAAAGACGCATCCGGTTACGGTATTCGTCAACAAAAGGCAGCTGCCGACCTTGCCAAGCACGAGGTTGTCATGGAATATCGCCTTGTCCGATGATGCGCCCGCCACGGCGAGACAAGGTTCACCGGAAAGCGTCCAGTTTGATGGGCCTATTGTGCACCCAACCATGCGGGTGAAGTTGCAGCATGATGCCCTTGATGCGTGTGTCCCGCTGTAGCTGCGATCTATGACACATCCATAGATGTTCGCCTCTCGCATCGCACCGCCATTTGCGGTCGCATGGTTCTCGAGGAATCGGCAGCGGATGAAGTTCGCGAACCTGCCGCCACCGCCGTATACCGCGAAATTGTTCGATATCGTGCAGTTCTCGACATACGAGTCGGCACGTCCGTTCGTGTAGCCGCATATGCCACCGCCAGACCAGTTTCCGCTATATTGCACATCGGAGGCTGAATAGCCGGTTTCGTCCCACCGCGTATATCCGCCGGTCACCGTAAAGCCGCTTATCCTTGAGCCTGAATTGAGATACACGCCCCGCACTGCATCATAGCCCAACCCGTATTCATCAGCATATGCCGCAGAAGCCTTTGCTCCACAGATAAACGTTGATTCCGGACCGTCATCCGCCACAAGGGAAACTCCAGCAGGTATCGACACGCGGGCGAACATGTCCCACCGATCGCCGCCCTCGCACTGCATCACACCTTCATCATATACGCCAGAGGCGGCATGGACTGTATCGCCTCTCTGCACATCCGCCATCACCGCCGCAAGCGATCTCTTCGGCGACAGACGACTGAATCCACTCGCCGAATCGTTGCCGTCGGCGGCGTTCACGTACCACTCTGAAGAATAGAGAGCCTCGATTGCAACCCCATGGTCGCTCGCCGCGATGTCTGCCGCCGTTATCGTGAAAGTATCAGTGGCATCATCAAGGAGATTCGTGGAGCCATTCACCGCAAAGCCAATCACAGGACGGGATGCGGTTGACGCATCAATCGACAGCGAAATCGAAGAGCCATCCGTCAGAACGTTGTCGCCTACAGTTCCGTTCACAATCGACACCCCATCGTGTTGCGCCGCCACAAATGCACTTTTCCCGCCAGATGTGGACTGATAGCATCCAGGGAGCGGCTTGCCGTCCGAAAGAAGCAGATGGTTGCCTTCAATGTCGCCCTGGAATTCTACGCTGACAAGTTTCGCCCACTCTGCATACGCATCCGTACCTTTCTGCGGCAGGATGACGGCCGTTCGGGCCGGTGTGGTCTCACGGAGACGCCAATCGCCCGATTCTGCATCCGTGAAGTTCACGTCCCACACGAATGCACGGCCGGTTGCGACTGCCGCCTGCGCGGCAGAGACGGATTTAACGCCTGTCAGCACACTTCCCCACATGGCGATTTCATTGGCGGTGTTGAGGTTCTCGGCAGTCAGGATGGAGCTGATGAGCGTATTTCCGTTGTTCCTTGTGTCAGCCCCCGGTGCAGTGACGAACATGGTGGACGTGTCGTTCCCGAATACACAGTTTATGCTTGCATCAGATGGAGCGCTGCCGAGTGTGCAAGATGGATCCACATAGCTTCCAATGAGCCGTACACTGCGCATCACTCCACCATATCCGTGACAGTCGTAGAACCTGCACCTCTGGAATGTGGCGTTCCATCCGGCGCCGCACCGCACCGCCGCGCAGTTTGTGATTACGCAATCAAGCGCCTGCGCGGAATAATATGCGGTGGAGGTGTCGCCATACACTCCACCTGCGCGATCCTCATCGAGATCACGCCTGTAGTCGGCACGGTGGCTGCGTCCGTCGGCGATGGTGAATCCCTGTATTGCGTTCGGGTAGAGCGTATTGGCATTGATCGCAACGCAGCGAACGGCGGCGGGACCGCATCCCGGATAATATCCGCTGTTAGTCTCGTCAACTGCACCTTTGATGACGGTCTTTTCCGCCCCCTCTGTGCTCCGCACCACAATCGGATAGGCAGCCGGAATGACAAGCCGCGTGAACACGCCCCTGTGCTCGCGACCGCCTTTGTCGTACGTTCCCGGTTTCGCAAGCACAAGGCATATTCCCGATTTTGCGCAGACGTTCGTTGCATGGTCTACGGCATTCTGCAACGTGGCGAACGGATGTGCCTCGGTGCCGTCAGCGAGGTGTTCGTCTGCCGAGGGGGCGGCGTATACTACCGTGTCAGCGCACTTCGCGGTGAACGTCTTCACCGTTCCGTCGAACGGCGGCGGGACCACGATATGAGATCCGTCCATCATCGGGAAAACGCGCCTGAACCAATCCTCGCCGTATCCTCCTATGGAGGCATAGGCATATGTTTTCACGTCCGCGACGAGCGGACGCACTCGCACAGACGTTGGCCATGACTCTGGCGTGTAGTAGCAGGTTGCCCCGCCGAAGAGGTTTGAGTGGCCGGCAACCTCGTACGCCGAAAGAAACACAATCCGTCCGCCGCCTGGTTCGACGGCCCCTTGCACACATCCCGCGTCACAGGTTGCGGAAGAGAGGTCTATGTCGTTTCCGGCGAGGTCATGGTAGCCAATCCCGTCTGGGAGTGAGATGTGGGCGAGATGTTCCGTCCTCCCGCCGCCAACGGCCGGAGAGCCTGCCGTGAGGCGGAAATCATCGGTGCTTGTGGAAAAGAGCATATAGGGATGATCTGCGGCGGTATACGATCCGTTCGTGGCAATGTTGAGTTCGGCAGTGCTTTGGGAATAGCCGACGGGTGACATGTCCATGCCGCTGTTCCCAAAGGATACGCAGTTGTATGCGTTGCATCCGTAGGTCAATCCGGCACCGGGTTTCACCGTTCCGTGCGTACCGTACACTGTGCAGTTCACGGCCGTACCGAACGCCACGGCGGGACGCTGGTCTGTGGTGTTGAGGTTCAGATTCCCTACGACAAGACAGTTGAGAAGATTGGCGAAGCGCGAGCACGAGCCGGGGCCAATCGCCATGTTGTTCCGCATGATGCAGCGCACCGCAGTTCCGCCATGGATAGCGCCGCCCCACTTGGCCACGCAGTTTGACACTACGCAGTCCACAAGGTAAAACGCGTTCAGGCTCGTGCGGTCATATCCGCACACGCCACCGCCGAACGACATCACCACCTCGCCACCGTTTCCCGACGCGCCATCGCGGATCGTCATTCCGCGGATGACTGTGCCCGCTGCAGCGTTGCCGGATATCGTAATGCACCGCACCGCGCCTTCGGCCATGCGCTCCTCGAAATTGGATGCATTGGGAGCGTACGAGCCGACGATATGCGTGACATCCATGCCGTCCACTCCAACGAGCGTAAGCCGCTTGTCTATGACCACGCGGCTTCGGTGTGAGCCGTTCTCACGGTAGCCGGTATCGTATACGCCAGCCATGATCTTGACGACGTCGTCAGTATTGGCTGCGTCAACGCCTTTCTGTATCGTGGCGTATGGGGCATCGCGTGAGCCATCGCCATTCTCGTCATTCCCAAGGCTTGCGCTCACCCATATGTCCGCCGCCAGGAGCGTTTGCGCCGCCGCGCAAAATGCCATGTATGTCACCAAGACTATCGCTACCGTTCCATCACGCCACATTTCATGCCTCCTTTTGCGGAACTGCCTTAAAAGTGAGCGCACTGCAAACCGCATTTCGCACCATTTAAGGCACCTCTGCCATATAACGGTTTTTTTTCTCTGAATTGATGTGCATTGTATCAGTTAAAACATCCGGAGTCAACACAGCAAACCGAAGCCCATCACTGTATCCGGTTGTCACAAATTCCACCCACAAAGAGTTTGTCCATTTTTTGAGTGCAGATGTGCGTCTGCACCTCATGCAAATAAAGTGCGCATACCTGTTT
>CAYTWE010000067.1:0-1339 GCA_964440985.1 uncultured Lentisphaeraceae bacterium
TGGAGACGCCCGTGATGAGCGCGAAACGCTGAAGGCTCTCGCACGTCTTCACGACCGAGTAGAACGACTTGAGCGCGGCGCGGAACGCCTCGACCTCCGGCTCGCCGAGATGCCCCAGCAGCGGCTTGTCGTACTCGTCGATGAGCAGGACGAACTGCCCCGTGGGCGACTTCGCCGCGCAGGCGCGGCAGAGGTTCTCGAAACGGACGTCGGCCGGTTCGCCCCCGTCAATCGATACACCGTTCTCCCCGGCCTGTATGTTGACCATGTTGTTGATGTGCGCCCAAAATCCCTCCACAGTGTCGGAATGGGTCGACCCCATGTCGAGGTGGATGACGGGGTACGTCTTCGACCAGTCCCACTGCGGCTCAATCGCGAGCCCTTTGAAGAGTTCGCGCTTCCCCTGGAAAAGTGCCTTCAGTGTGGAGACGCAGAGCGACTTGCCGAACCGACGAGGGCGGGCGATGAAGAACTGCCCGCCCTGCGTGTCGTTCACGAGCGGCAGGATGCGATCCGTCTTGTCGACATACGTGTAACCGCTCCTGCGCAGCTTCTCGAACGTGTAGATGTCTGTCGCAATCTTTTCCATGTCCGCCATTATAGCACAAAAAGACCGCAATCATGCCGACGGACGACTATCATCGAGCCGTCCGCCCTTTGCCAGATTTGTTCCGGCAATGCGCCGCAATACGCAACATCGAGAGAGGAAAACGCCTATGCGACCTTCACGACGACGCCTGTCGAATGCAGTAGCAGCTTCGCGGTTATCGCCTTTTGCGGCAGCCCAGTCAGACGCGAAAGCGCAGTGCGGTACGACGACATCTGGAATGTGTATGCCGCCTTCATGCGTTCGACGAAAGCCGCATCCGATTCGTCCGGATGCTTCCTGTTCGTCTTGAAGTCGTAGATCACGGCGCGGCGGCAAGCACCATCGCCGCTGAACACCACGCGGTCGAACTGCCCCGTCTCCCATTTGCCGCCGTCAAAAAGCTCGTAGCCGCGCTCGCGCCACACCGTCATGTCGCCGGACGTCTTGGCGAACGCCTCACGGAACGCCGGCGGCATCACAGCAAGTTCACCGTCCGTTGCCCACTCCATCGCCTGGTATGCAGCGTGGATGTCGATGCCGCGTTTTGCGGACACCCCAAAATCATCGTCGAAGAGTCTGTCGCCTTTGAGACCGGAGTGGAACAGTTCACTCGGACGTGACTTCAACGTCGCCTGACGCGGTCTGCGCACTATTTTTGGCTCTTCCAAACCGGCATCCTTCTGATCCTTGCTCTTCTTCTGATCCTTGCTCTTCTTCTGATCCTTGCTCTTCTTCTGATCCTTGCTCTTC
>CAYTWE010000067.1:1575-6982 GCA_964440985.1 uncultured Lentisphaeraceae bacterium
CTTCTGATCCTTGCTCTTCTTCTGATCCTTGCTCTCGAAGCCGAGATACCAGTCCTTGACGCCTGATGTGGCAAGGCCAACGCTGCGCACGAGATCGCTGAACCGTTCGGGACTTGCCGGCGGCTTTGCGTTCACTGGATGCAGTATGACCGTCAAGGCTCTCTTGGCTCTTGTCATCGCGACATAGTAGAGACACAGCGCATTGTACCGCTGAACCTGCTGCCGTCTCCGCTCCGCAGCCGCAAGGACTTCATCCTGCCCGTCAATCGCAGGCCCCGGATTCGAAAGGATCCACGACCGCCCCTCTCCGGTCAACGGCCCTATGTGACGTTCGCCGATAAGCTTCTCCGGCTCGTAGAACGGGATGATCACATGGTCGAACCCCAGCCCCTTTGACTGGTGCATCGTCATGATGCGCACCATGCCCGGCTCTGCGAAATCACGTCTCCTCTTATGCGAAAGGTACTCGATGAAATCCGAAAGGCGCATCGACGCATCGCGTATGCTCTCGAATTCCGCGACGCATTTGATGAAGTCCTCGAACCTGGATTCGGTGAAGCCGTTCCACGTTCCGGGAATCGTCTTCAGTGCCTCGCGCACATCGCGGAACTTGCGCACCATGCCAAGTCTCGTGAAATCGGAAAGCAGCTGCGCCGACAGCGTCGCTGCGTCCGGCAGTCCGGCAGGATACAGCGCAGCGGAGAGGGGCGAATGTCTGATGTGCGCATACGCGAACGTGTCGTCCGCGTGTTCCGCGAGCCGCACCAGTTCCGTCATGGCCGAAAGGACCGGCGAATCGTTCACGTTGCTGTCGCCCTCGAACACGACGTTGGATATGCCCTTCGACTTGAGATGCGCAAGGATCGTCTCGCCGATGTCGTTCTTTCGCACGAGAATGGCTGTCGATATGCCGCGCTCCCACGGACGCACCGCGTTCAGCGCATTCTCAATCGGCTCAAGGAAGTCCGATATGGACGCAACGCTCTTGCTCTTGACCGCCTCGATCACCTCCACAAAACCGTTTGTCGTCTTGTCGTGGCTTATGTGCTGACGGCACCTCCACTTGGCGCTTTCCGGCGCATCGTCCATGTCGAACAGTCCGCGAACCGCATCTTCAAGGAACACCTTGTTGACGCACTCGGAGATCACGTTCACGTAGCGCCACGACGCGTCGAGGGACGTAAGCATGTTCGCGGCGTCGCCTTCCGCCTTGACGACCTGCTCGCCGAGAATCCTTACGTCTCCGCCGCGCCAATCGTATATGGACTGCTTTCTGTCGCCGACTATGAACACGCTCTTCCCGGAATCGGGATGGCTGCTTTCGTTGATGAGATTTTCAAGCGCGGCCCACTGGCTCCGGCTCGTATCCTGAAACTCGTCCAACGCCCAGTGGTCGAACCGTGCGTCCATCCTGTATTCGAGCGGCAGGCGCACGCCGCTCGACAGGGTGTTGAGAAGACGCGGCACGTCGTCAAAGGTGATAAGCCCCCTACGCCGCACCTTCTCCGCATACACCGCCTCGTACGTCCGCATCAGGCGGTATATGCCCTGCGTACGCTTCAGTTCGTTCGCGATCCTCCACACCGCCATCGTGCGGTATGCACGGCAGAACGCCTCCTCCTTCGCGATCGTCTTGCCGAAGGCCGGCATCTGTCCGCTGAATTCACGGACCGCCGCAATGAACTTCTCCGCCCCCCTTACGCCCGACAGGCCCTCAAGCGCATCCGCCATGGAGCGGACACCCGAAAGCGTCACGTCGTCAAGCCCATCGGGCGCATTGTCGCCCCATATGGCGGCCTTCTGCCCCCATGCGGCTGCGTCTCCGCAGTCGCGGTACAGCGGATGCCACTTTTCTATGAAGTCCGAGAAGCGCTCTAAAAAGCATTTGGCGCCGGAGTTTCCGAACGCAAGGCTGAACGCATCGAGAAAGACCGCCTTGGCGTCGTCGGACTGAAGCATAAGCATGTCGCCGACGAGCCTGGCGCGTTCCACCGGTGTGCGATACTCGCTCATCACCGATATCTCTCCCTCAAGTCCGAGTTCAAGCGGCATCATCCGCACGACCTTCATGAGGAAGCTGTCGAGCGTTCCTATGAGCGACAGGTGCTGACGCGATATCACCTTTCTCAGCATCGCCTTGAAGTCTCCGGTGGAAAGCGGACGCTTCATCCGTTCGCTTTCCTCCATTGCGACGCCATCGTTTTCGGCCGCCTTCGAGAGCCGCTCTATGAAACTGTTGAATATCTCGCCGGCCGCCATGCGCGAAAACGTAAGCGCGACGATGCGCTCCGGCTCCGTGCCGCTGAATATCAGCTGCAGCAGCCGCGTCACAAGGGAGAACGTCTTTCCGGTCCCGGCTGACGCCTCAATCACGGTAAGCGGCGGGAACTTCATTTCTCCACCCCCATTCTCGCTAACTGGTCATCGATCCACTCCGGGTCAATCCCGACATCGGGCGATTCCCATATGAGCGAGGCGTAGTCTCTCGCCCAGTCAGAGCCTTTCGCCGGCGGATAGAATATGCCCTTCGCGAGAGACGTGAGCAGCTTCACGACCTCATCCTCCATCTCGCTCTGCATTCCTTCGCCGCAGGAATGTTCCTCGTCGAATTTCGTGTCCTCCGCCCTTTCCGCCAGGATGCAGTAGAACGCCTTGGCGGAATGTGCCTTGTCGCGCCCGTACAGCTTCGAAGTCTCGACCATGGCGCGGTATATCGGCAGCTGCAGGCTTTTGCGGCTGTCGTCGCTTACGCGATCCCACGTCTTGTAGTCTATTATGGCAAGCTCCTTCGTGGTCTCATGCTCGTCTATGCGATCCACCTTCCCCCTTATGAGCGTTGGACAGCCCTTGATCCTGCATTCAAGATTCTGCTCGGAGGCGATGATTCGCCATCCGTCCCTGCGCCTCGCCGCCTGAATGACGGAGAACGCCCTCAGCCTCTCGATCGCCGCCGCCCCCTGAAGCTCTATGATTGCGGGAAGATTCGCCCCGAACTCAGTGAGCCGCCTCCGCACCGCCGCTTCAAGGAAAGCCGATATCTCATGCGCATCGACCGAATCCTTCGGACCGTTTCTGGCGAAGTCGTCAAGCGCGCCGTGGCACAGGTTTCCGAACGCCATCATGTCCAGCTCCTGCCTGCGGTCGTCCGCGTGTTCGCCGAACGTCTCCCGCAGGTAGAAGTTGAATGGACACCGTCTGTACTGGTCAATGTCCGTCGTGGATATCCTTTCGCGAGGAACCTCGCCCTTCGGCGGAAACGGAAGCCTGAGCAGCCAGGCGGACGGCAGTTCCTTTGCCGGTACGCCGTCGCTTCCTTTTGTGACGGCGTACAGGCGCAGCGCGAGAGCGGGAAGGGCGGCGTCCGAAACACCGGGGAAAAGAATGCGAGACGGCTTCGTCACGTTCTTGTCGCCGTCGATCTGATGCAGATGTATGTGGACTGCACCGGGCGTCCGGCAGCCAATGGCTTGCGCAAAGATGAACGAATCCCGCATCGCCCGCCGCTCGTTCGTGGAGATTCCGATCTGCCCGCGAAGCCTGTCCGGAACGAACGGATGCCCTACGACGTTCTCCGGCACGCACCCCTCGTTGAATCCGGCAATGACGAGTTCATCCTCGGCGCACCACTGGATCTCCAGCCATCCGATCGCCGCAAGCACGTTCGGCGCCGTAGGCTCAAGCATGTATGCCGACTTTTTCAGCAGTTCCACGAAAAGCCTGTGTCTCATCGATTCAGGGATCAGGTCGCTTGCACAGTCGGCACGAAGTTCACGGACGGTCTCGGCTGCGGCGACAAGTTCCCTGTCGGACGGATTCTTCTCGTCGAGGGTCAATGTGGCGAATATCTTTTTCAGGAACGTAAACGGATCCGTCAGTTCGGACTTCACCGCCTCGGCGAGCCGTTTGAACCCGGCGGCGGCCTTCCGTTCTTCCTCGCGCCACGCGACAAGTGCCTCCGCATCTGCGGCGTTGATGGCGTCGTCGATCGTCTGCGGCAGATGGGCGTTCTGCATGGCGTCCAATGCGCCTATCCATTTCGCCACCTCGGCCGGTGCGACCCCCATCTCCGCAGCCGCCCATCTTGCCACGTCTCCTGAGCGGACGAATGTCGAGAACATCTCATAGCCACCTCGCTGAGAAAGCTCGAATACGGAAATGAGCAGACGCCCCAATGGCGACTTGGCGATCTGCTCCTGCGACGGATTCCGGAGCGCAAGCTCATCCTCCGCGAAATGGTTCTGAAACGCACCCTCTATCTCTGGATACATCTCCGAATCGCACACCGCAAGGGCGGGGTATGCCTCAGTGCCGCCGACTGAACGGAAGAACCTGGCTATGTCATCGGCCTCGACGATTGCCGTTGGGGCCGGCTTCACGGAAGACGGATCCACCGGAGACGAAAAGAACCTCGCTGGACGCCCCCATTCATCAAACCCATCGGCATCCTTTGCATCAGCATGGATCAGCAGCGTCACCGTCTGTCCGGAGTTCGCGAGATATTCTTCGAACGCCCCCTGCATATCGACTGCACCCGGAAGCAGTATCTCCTCTATTCCATCCTCTACGCATCCCTGACGGACGGCCCTCTTGCGGAAAAGGATACGAGGCATCACACCATGCCCGGCAAGCTCCGCAAAGAACGCATCCTCGACCTTCGCAAGGTCATGCCAGCGTTCCGCATCCTCGTCGCACTTCACCTCCGACATCTTCAGCGCCCGTTCGCCGAGTATGCCGTATATCCCAAGCATCGGCTGGGCCATTGCGAGCGCCCAATCCGCAGCCTTCTCCTTCGGCGGCTTCGGGAAGAGTGCGGGGAATTCGCCAAGATCCAAATCCATCAGCACCTTTGCCATGACGGCCATCTCCTCGGCCTCTGTCGCAACGCGGATGCAATCTGCGGCTTGAAGATGGTTCGGCGATGCAAATGGAACTGTGTCACTGCTCTTATGGCGGCTTCTTTCCGTTTCTGCATCGCTCGCATGAAGATGGTCTGGCGATGCAAATGGAACTGCGTCTGCGGCATGAAGCAAACCGGGATGCGATTCGTTAACGTCTTTCGCGGCAAGCAGCGAGTTTGGCATCTCAATGCGTGGCGGAATCAGGCCACCCCATCCAAGCGCATTGGCTTTCTTTGCGAGCGCAAACCGAAGGTTGCGTCCGGACTGCGCAGTCGGCACGATGACCATGATGTGCGCCAGCGACTTCGCGCCCTCCGGCGTATCCCTTGCGCATCCGGCACGTCTAAAGCCGCCGCAGAGCCAGTCTGCCGTCTCCTCCACAAGCAGCCGCTTCGGGTCAAGATAGTCAATTCTCTTCGTCATCGTGAATCCTTTGCGGTACATTTTACCACATCCACGTTGCGAACCGTAAACAATACGGGGACGCAAGCGGACGCATATGGCGTTAG
>CAYTWE010000068.1:0-6846 GCA_964440985.1 uncultured Lentisphaeraceae bacterium
GATCTCTCCACATGCACCTCAAGCATGCGTGTCTGCCAATTTCACCACCCGAGCAAGGCGGAAAAACGGGGTGTAATATACCATAATGCGCTGTGGCGCGCAAGGGGGTTTTTTGGTAAAATCTGCAACCATGTTCGAAGTGAGAAATGTCTGCTTTACACGCAATGGCGTGGATGTCCTTTCCGGAGTGACATTCGCCGTTGATGCGGGCGAGGTTGTGGCCATTACCGGCGGCAACGGCGTCGGCAAGACCACGCTTCTCAAAGTGCTGGCCGGCATATGGCTGCCGAGTTCCGGTACTGTCGTGGCTGATGGTGCGGACGTCTTCTCCGAGCCGATTCGTCACAGACGCCGTCTTGGTTGGCTGAGCGAAAACGCACCGGCTGAGGACGACCTTACCGTCCGCTCGTATCTCAAGTATCGCGCAAGGCTCAAGGGAGAGCAGTCCCGCAAGATCCGTCACCGCGTACGTGAGGCGATGTCCGTATGCGCCATCGAGCCGCTGTCTGGCATACGCATCGGATGTCTTTCACGCGGACAGCGCAAGCGGGTGGCGCTTGCGGAGGCGGTGCTGTTGCGCCCGCGCCTTCTTCTGCTTGACGATGTTTTTGCGGGGTTGGATGCGGCATCATGCAAGGCTGTGGCTGACCTGGTGCGCTCGTTCAGGTCTTTTGCGGCCATCATCGTCGCCGGACACGAGACGGATTGGTTTGAGCGCATTGATGCGCGGGTGATGGAGATCAAGTCGGGGAGGGTCGCTTGAAGCCGATATTGGTTATTGCGGGACGCACGTTTGGCCGTTTGGTCGGGCAGTCTGCGACTGTCCTCTCCGGTTTGGCGTTTCTTGCCGCCGCCGGCGCGTTCTTCTCCGAAGGTCTTTTCGCGGCGGAAGGACGTGCCGTTTCGGTTCAGTCGCTCTGGGCGGTTGCCGCCGTGAGAGCGCTCCCGCTTCTTGCGTCGCTTTTGACGATGCGTCTTTGGAACGGTGATGGTGGTGCAGACAATACGGAGATAGATCTCGTCGCTCCAGTCCCGGAGCGTGCATTTGCCTTCGGAAGGTTTCTCGGTGCATATTATGTTGCGGTGGCTGTCGTGGCGGTTTCCCTTCTTGTTCCCCTCTTCCTGCTTCCGCGTTGCGCACCGTCCATGGCCATGGAATTGTCTCCGCTTGGCTTTTTCCCCGCTTTGCTGTCGCTGTCTGTGGTTGCGCTGCCAATAGTTGCCTTCGGTTCGTTTTCGAGTGCGCTTTTCCGCAGGGCAGCGCCTGCCGCCGTGGTGACGTTTGCGGTCACGTGCGCCTTGCCGTATGCTGTCTATCGGGCGGCGATCGAGTGGATGCCTGTGGCCCGGATGAAGCTCGCCGAACCGCCGATGGAGGCGATCGTTGCCGATGCGGCGGATGGATGCCTGTCTCTTGGCGCCGTATCGATGGCGGTGGCGCTTACGTTCCTTGCATTGTTCGCGGCATCGAAGGTTTTTGCGATGCGTCGGCTTGCAGGTGGCGGCAATGTGTCGCTTAAGATCTCGTTTCTGCTGTCTTTGGCGAGCGCCGTTCTTGCTGCTGCGCTGTTTTCCGCGTTGGCCAGCCGTCTTGACGTCAAGGTCGGGACATCTGTCGCATTGCGCACTGCCGCATTTTCCGCCCGTACGCGTGAAATCCTGTCTGACATTTCCCGGGAAGTCCGCATGACGGCGTTCATTCGCCGCAGTTCACCGGAATTTCTGCCGGTTGCCCGACTGATGCGCGCCGTTGCCGCAGAATCGCGAACGGTCGCCGGTGCAGGTGTGGTATGCGAGTTCGTCGATCCGAGATGGAATCCCATTGAGGCCGGGAACATGGTCAAGACGGGATCCTCTGAGGGAACCGTGGTCTTTGCGTCGGGACGCCGCCGGATTGCCGTGTCGGTGAAGGATTTTGATGAAGGCGTATGTGCGTCCGCCATTCAACGTCTCACGATGCCTGCACGGTCTGAGCGCATACTGTTCACTTCCGGACATGGTGAGACGTCAATCGATGATTTCAGCCCGAACGGCGCAAGCGATGCGGCGCGGGCGTTGAGACAGGAGGGCTACATGGTCGAGTCGCTGTTTTCGGCGACATCGTCGATTCCTGCGGATTGCTCGGTGCTCGTCATCTCTGATGCGCGCACTCCATTCTCCTTGGCGGAACGCAGGATGATAGAGATGTTCATCGCTCAGGGCGGACACCTTTTTGCCACTGTCTCGTCGAGCGGCGATATCGGTGTGAACGGCATTGCGGAGGCTTGCGGAATTGCGCCAAGCATCCCAAGTGAGGGTACGCTTACGACGGACGGTTCCGATGTGGTTGTTTCCGAGTTTGGCGATCATGCGATATCGCGTCCGCTTGAGGGCGCTGCGGTTGTGTTTGCGCCTGGCTCTGTCAGATTTACGGTGGCATCGACGGCTTCGGGCAGTAGTTCCGGGTTTTCTCTCACGCCGCTGTGCCTGTCGGGAGACCAGGCGTTTGCCGTCGCTGCTGAGAAGGGCGCGTCCTTGAAGAGCGATCTGGCCATACGCCCGGCCAGGGTTGTCGTGGCGGGCGACGCGTCGTTTCTGCGGAATGGTTCGCTTGCCACACGGGCCAACGCCAATCGCGACCTGTTCCTCAATTCAGTCGCCTGGCTTGCGGGGCGTGACGTTTCAGGTTCGGCCGGTGTCGCCGGAAATGTCATTTCAGTCGGAATGGTTCGCAACCGTCGCATCTGGTTTGCGCTGTCGGCATCGTGCGGCATCCCGATATGTGCGGCGTTTGTCGGTTTGCTTGTCATGTTTTGGAAGAGGAGGGCGGCATGAAAAACGGACGGACGATAGCCTTGCTCCTTTCGCTC
Organism: uncultured Lentisphaeraceae bacterium; assembly: GCA_964440985.1. Taxonomy (GTDB): domain Bacteria; phylum Verrucomicrobiota; class Kiritimatiellia; order RFP12; family UBA1067; genus UBA1731. The sequence goes on from CAYTWE010000068.1 coordinate 2,850, forward strand.
AGTGCGGTGTTTGCGTTTGCGCTTGCCGTGGTGTCGTGGATGAAATGTCCATCGTCGTCCATTAGGCGCACTACGCTCTCCGGGATGGATCCGGCCTCCATATCGTCCGTTGTGATAGATCGCACAACACGCGACGGACATCCGTTGCGCATCGAGCTTGTGCGTATCGGCGGGAAGTGGAGATTGAGCAGTCCGATGGACGCAGAGGCGGATGCCGAGACGGTGAACGGCATCATGGATGCCGTTGTGTTCGCTGAACCGCAGGATTCCCTGTCGTGCAGGGACATGGCTACGCTTGGTCGGACAATGCGTGATTTCGGATTGGCTTCGCCGCGAGTGTCTGTGACGCTTGCCGGAGATGGCGTATGCGAGACGTACGCTTTCGGAAGGGAAACGGCTGCCGGCGGAGAGGTCTATGTCCGGCAGGAGGGCTTTGACTTTGTGTTTACGGTGCATTCCCGCGCTTTGGAGGCATTGGTGCGTCCGGCGGGTGAATTCCGGCGTCGCAATCTTTTCTCGTTCATTCCTGGCGATGTCGTCGATATCGGCATGAAGAAGGCCGGCGAACCTTTGTCTAAAATCACGCGATCTGGCGGAGGGTGGCGGCTTTGTGAACCGCTTTACGCACCGGCCGACCGCAAGGTCGCTGACGGGCTGCTGAATGCGATATGCTCCGCACGGATCGTGTCGTATGCACGGCGCGGAGAGGCGATGCGCGTCGGGCTTGGCGTGGACGATGGCGGATACGTCCTGACCGTCCGCAGTTCGCTTGGCGGCATTGAAAAGGTTGTGTTCGGTTCTGCGGCGGGGACTAACGAGGTTTGGGCGCTTTCCCCTGAAGGTGCGGTGGTGAAGGTTTCCTCCGCGTTGCTTGAAACCTGCAGAGACTGCCAGCAGACGCTTGAGGATACCCGCGTGTTCCCTGTGGATGCGTCGTCCGTCACATCCATATCAGTCTCCGAGGGGTTTCCGGCGTACATGCTGTCCCGCAGAGATGCGTCGGATGCGTGGCGCCTTGTTTCGCCTGTTGATGCGCCCGCCGATGCCGCCAATGCCGAACGTATGCTCGCGAAGGTGCTTGCCATACGGGGCATTGATGTGATATCGGTGGGGACGAATTCTTTGAGCGTCACAGTCGGAACGGCGACTACAAATTTTCCCGTATGCGTCTTGTCGGCGGACTTCTTGCCGGATGGGATGCGTCTTGCGGATCTTCGCGACAGGCTTCTGATACGATGTCCCGCCGAAAAGGTGAAGCGGGTGCGCGTAGGCACTGCTGCCGGAGTGGAATGGGAGATGCGGGGCGGCGTTGCGCTGCGCAACGGCGAAGAGAGCCACGGGCTTTTCGAGCTTCTGTCGAACGGAATAGTGGCCGAGGGCGTCGAGACTGTGATGCTGAGGAAGGAGGACTTCAGCCGTTGCGGATTCGACCGGCCATCCTATACGATAGCATTTGAACTTGATGACGCAGAATCGGCCTTGCGTACACTGCTGCTTGGGGATGCTGCGCCAGGCGGAGGGCGCTTCGCCACAATCGGGGGTTCGGATGCCGCGTTCATCCTTTCAGCCGCAACAGTTTCCACGCTTACAAGACCAGATGAAGAGACCCTGAAGGAGAAGAAATGAAAGTGCTTGTCACTGGAGGAAGCGGATTCCTCGGCATAAATCTCGTTCGCAAACTGCGTGAGAAGGGTGTGGACGAGATACGCATCCTCGACATTGCGGATTTCGACTACCCGGAGAAGAACGAGCCGTGGCTCAACTTCACTTTGGGTGACGTGCGCGATGCGGCGGTCGTTGACAAGGTGTCGGACGGATGTGACGTCGTGATAAATGCCGCAGCGGCGCTGCCGCTCTATTCTCCAGAGGATATCCGCACCACCGAGGTGGACGGCATCCGCAACGTGCTTGCATCGGCAAGGAGGTTTGGCGTCAGGCGCGTGGTGCAGATATCGTCAACGGCGGTGTACGGTGTGCCGAAGAGGCACCCCATATACGAAACAGACGAACTTGTCGGCGTAGGCCCTTATGGACACGCCAAGATTGAGGCGGAGGAGATTTGCCGTCAGGCTCGCGCCGATGGTCAACCTGTGTGCGTGATACGTCCGAAGAGCTTCATAGGTCCGGAACGGCTCGGAGTGTTTGCCCTGTTCTACGATTGGGCGTATACAGGTCATGGATTCCCGATGATAGGGAGCGGAAAGAATCGCTATCAGCTGATGGACGTGGAGGATCTGTGCGATGCGCTCTGGAATGCGATGACATATCCGGACGAAAGGGTCAACACGGAGTTCAACATCGGTGCCAAGGAGTTCACAACCATGAGGGAGGACTATCAGGCGGTGTTGGACAGGGCGGGGCACGGCAAGAGAATCAGAGGCCTTCCCGTAAAGCCGATAGTGTTTATCCTGAGGATTCTTGAGGCACTTAAACTGTCTCCGCTGTACCCGTGGGTGTACGAGACGGCGTCCACGGACAGTTTCGTCTCGATAGAGCGTGCGGAAAAGATGCTGGACTTCAAACCTCGCTATTCTAACAAGGATGCGCTTGTGAGGAACTACGACTGGTACTGCGAACATCTTTCCGAATTCAGCGGCAAGACCGGCGTGTCTCATCGCGTCCCGTGGAAGCAGGGGCTTCTTGCCTGCGCCAAATGGTTCTTCTGATGCAAATGGAAGGGCAAATGGAAGGGGAGCGAAGGATGTGTCTTCGCTCCCCTTTTGTCCTGCGATTTCGTCAGGTGATCCTTACAGGATCTCGATTTTCTTCGGTTGCATCTCAGGACGCTTCTTTATCAGTACGGTCAGAATTCCGTTTTCGATTCTCGCCGTAAGCGTTGAGGGGTCAGCCCTTTCAGGGATCTCCGCGCTTATTGCATAGTTCACGTTCTCGAATTCCGATGCGACCTGCTTGAACCCCGCGGGATTCTGGTGCTTTGCGTGGGTCTTCAGCGTGAGTGTTCTGCCTTCGATGTGAAGGTCGGCGTCGCCTTTGCCGACGCCCGGCACCACGATTTTCATTTCATACTCTTCGGGGCGTTCTGAAAGCGTTGCCGAAGGGACTACATATTTTTCCTCGTTCATGTTGATTGCTCCTTTCTTTGCTGTCAGCCTTCGATTGTGATATGGCGTATGCCGGTTTTCTCCGCCTTCGGAAGTTCAATCCGGAGTATTCCGTTAATGAACTTTGCGTTGGCCTTGTCGGCATTCACCCTGAACGGCAGCTCTATGCGGCGCGACCATGCGGGCGAAGGTGTTTCAGCGGCTTTGCCCGTATCGGCGTCAGTCGCTGCGGCTGGCTTGTCTGCAATTACCACTGCCTGCGGCTCAAGTGACAATTCTATGTCTTTCGCTGTTTTGCCTGGAAGTTCAAGGTCGATGATGGCCGCATTGTCGTCAAGAAACACGTTGACGGGCGGAAAATGTCCGCAGACTCGCGCTCTCATGTTCTTGAACGCCTGACTGTCCGCATCGAGGAGATCGCCGAGGATGCTCCATGGATTTATGTTCAGCATTGTATTCATTTGTTTTGCTCCTTTTTATTTCCAACGCATTACCGTTAGCAATTGCCGTGCCAACACGCGCTAAACCATCGGCAACACTCAGACCGTGCCAATTTGTCACGCCATTGAGACGCCATGTGCCATGGTTGCATCACTGCCGTTGCCATGACAGGTTGGTATCTGTTTTCGTTGTCCCCTGAGAACATCACCAGTCCTATGTTCATTGTTGCCATGGCAAGTTGGTCATTGTCCCCATGGTCGTTCAAGGATGTCACCTGTTTTATCTTCACCGTTGCCATGACAGGTTGGTCATTGTCTCCATGGTGCTTCATCGTCACACAAGTCAGATTTGTCATGCTGGGCAGATTTGATTGTCGTGATAGGCAGAGTGGCGGCATAGTTCATTGCCACACCTTGCGAATTTGCAAATTGTTCCTCTCTCCCACCTTGAAGATTATTATCACATCTCACTGGGCCACAGTCGGCCTCTGCGCA
>CAYTWE010000069.1:0-6551 GCA_964440985.1 uncultured Lentisphaeraceae bacterium
CACTCAGCGACGAAGGCACTGAACGCACTTGCCGAAAAGGCAAAGGCGCATCTGCCGCCCGCTGCCTGCCGATGACGCGGCGCACGTTTGCGCTAAGCGCGTCTGCGGCGGTTCTGGCTGGATGCGTGGGGGTCAACACCTGCGGCGTTTCAGGGAAAGACGAAACGTCCGCAGCCAACAGAAAGGAAGGAACAGGAATGCTCAAGGGAATCTCACCGGTCGTTTCGCCGGATCTGCTCAAGGTGCTGGCCGAAATGGGCCATGGGGACGAAATCGTCTTCTCGGACGCCCATTTCCCGGCACACACGTTCGGACGCGACGGCGCAATCGTCCTTCGCGCCGACGGGATTGCGGCGGACAAACTGCTGAGCGGAATCATCCCGCTCTTCGAGCTTGACAGCTACGCGACGCCTGTCGCCATGATGTCGGCCGTACCCGGCGACACGCTCGACCCGAACGTCGAGAAAGCCTATCGCGCCGCACTCGGATACGGAGGGACGATAGAGCGCATGGAGCGCTTTGCGTTCTACGAGCGCGCAAAGAAGGCCTATGCCATCGTTCTTACAGGCGAAACGCGCAAGTACGGAAACGTCATCCTCAAGAAGGGCGTGACGCCGGTTTCGTAAGTACGCACCCAGGCTCTGATGTGTACATTCCGCCGCCACGGTGAGGAATGACATGCAGCGGAGACCATGGGGAATGCTCATCCGCCGAAAGACTCCAATTGAAGGGAATCCCACACATGACAAGGCTTGAATTCATCCAGATGCTGACGGCAGCTGGCGCGGCATCGGTCTTCTCCGGATGTACGCTGCCGCGAAGCACCAGAAACAGATTCGCACTCAACGCCTCGACGCTTCGCGCCTATGGGCTTTCGCTCAGCGAGCAGGTGCGGGCAACTGTCGCAGGCGGCTTTGCCGGCTTCGAGCCGTGGATGAGGGATATCCGGGCAGCCAAGGCCGACGGCAGCCTGCGTGACGTCATTGCGTACGCGCACGACAACGGCCTGCACTTCATCAACGGCATCGCCTTCGGCCAGTGGACGAATCCCGACGCAAAGGTGCGCATGGCCGGACTTGAGGAGACGAAGCGCGACATGGAACTTCTCGCCGAAATGGGCTGCCCATTCATCGCCGCGTCGATGTTCGGCATCCATAAGGCGGGTTCACCAAAGCTCACGCACGAGGAAATCGCAGAGTGCTTCCGCGCCGTCTGCGCACTCGGAGACAAAACGGGCGTGAAGCCCCTCCTCGAATACTGGGGACATTCGGCAAACCTGTCGACGATTGAGGATGCCATGGACGTGATAGACAAGGCAGGACGAGACGATGCTGCTCTTCTTGCGGACGTCTACCATACCTATCGCGGCGGCAGCCGATTCGGCTCCATCTCCCGTCTCAAGGCTGCTCAGATTCCGGTTCTGCACGTGAACGACTACACGTTCGCGAAATCGCGCACGGCACTCACGGACACCGACCGCGTATGGCATGGCGACGGCGCGGCACCGTGGCGAAGCCTCTTCAAGACACTTGACGGCATCGGTGCGGAGCCTTGGCTTTCAATTGAGCTTTTCAACGGCTCCTACTGCCGAACGACACCATGCGAGACGGTGCGTACCGGTGAACGCAAATTCAAAGGCATAGAGAAGAAAAACGCACTCCGGCTCGGCGTCCAGATGTGGAGCATCGACGAACTTTGGCGAAAAGGCCCTGCGGGGGCGTTCCGCCGTCTGCGTTCGCTCGGCTACGAAGGCGTGCAGTCCCTCGGGTTCTACAAGATGGACTGGGACGAACTTGAGAAGATGCTCGACGGCGAGGGGCTGCGCATCGTTGACATGCCGTTCAATGCCGGCATGCTCACGACGCAAGGCGACTTCGACCGCTTCGTCGACTTCTGCAAGCGCTTCGGAGTCGATTTCGTCTTCGAGCCTTGGGTCGACCCGAAGGGAATGGACGAACGCGCCTGGCTGAGGCGCGTTGAAAAGCTGGTCGAGTGGCGCACGAAGTTCGCTGCGACCGGACTCCGCGCAGGCTTCCACAACCATCAGATCGAGTTGACGACGAAGTTCGCGGACGGAACGTGTCCGCTCGACGCCTACGAGAAGACAGGCATGGACTTTGAGCTTGACGTCGGCCACGCAAAGCTCGCGGGAAGCGATCCGGTTGCATGGCTGCAGCGGCTTGCGGGGCGTGTGCCGTCCATCCACGCCAAGCCAGGCGGCGGTCGCGCAGTGGGCGGTTCGGGAGATGCGAACGACTGGGGAATGATACTCCCGGAGGCGGCGGCAAGCGGCGCGAAGTGGGCAATCGTGGAGTGCGAAACGCGGCGCAACACCTTTGAAGACGTGGCGGCGTCGGCAGACTATTTGAAAGGAATGCTGTGATGAACATGAACCGCAGAGAATTTGTGAAAGCTTCGGCAATGGCCTCGCTGTTCGCGGCGGGCGGATGCGCAACCGGTGGAGGGAGCGGCGTAATCGCAAAGGCGGGCACGCCGCCGCCGAGCGGACGCCTCAACATGGCGATCATAGGCTGCGGTCCGATGGGGGTCGGCAACATGAACGGACTGTGGTGGGATCCGCGTGTGCGATTCGTGGCAGCGTGCGACCCGATCCGCGAGTCGAACTACCACGGCTATGACGCGAAGACTCTTCTCGGACGCGACCCGGTAAAGCGGATGATCGACAAGAAGTACGGAACCACCGCCACGAAAAGCGTAGCTGACTGGCGCGAAGTGATAGCTGATCCGGATGTCGACGCCGTGCTCGTCTCCACAGGCGACTATTGGCATTCGCTCATCTCTGCCGAAGCCATGAAGGCAGGCAAGCACGTATACTGCCAAAAGCCGCTCACGCTCGGCGTAAACGAAGGGAAGACGCTGCGCAAAATCGCGAAGAAGACCGGCGTCACATTTCAGGTCGGCTCGCAGCAGCGCAGCGAGTGGCGATTCCGATTCGCGGCGGAACTGATCCGCAACCGCGCACTCGGCGACTGCAGGAGCTGCACGATCGGTCTATGCTACGCCCACAACGACAGCCGCAAGAACGGCTACACACGCGACTGCACACCGCAGGGGATTCCAGCCTGGCTTGGCGACAAGTCGATGTGGGATCTCTACCTCGGCCCCGTGCGGCACTGGGAGAACGACGCCTACATCCCGGCCATCCACGCCCCCGTCTGCTGGCGCTGGAACTCGCGCACCGGCAACGGTTCGATCGCCGACTGGGGCGCACACCATTTCGACATACTTCAGTGGGCGCTTGGACAGGACACGGACGGCGGCCCGGTCGCGATAGAGAACGTGAAGACGGACATCCACGATCCAGACAAATGCAACCGCTATCTCGACCAGGCAACGCACTACTCTTTCGACATTGTATATGCGGACGGATTCAGGGCGCACGTCGGCGACGAGGAGACCATCGGCAGGAACGGAATCCGCTTCCACGGCTCGAAAGGCGATCTATTTGTCTTTCGCGGACAGCTTGAACTTCCAGACGCTCTCAAGAAGTTCACCGAAAACGATTTCAGCGGACGCGATGTGCTTCTTTACAAGAACCGGGCGGCTAACGGCTCGCACGAACTCGACTTTGTCGATGCAGTCTTCAACGGGCGCCAATGCGCGTGTCCGGTCGAGGTTGGCCACCGCAGCGCGACAGTCTGCCACATCGCAAACATGGCAGCCCGCGCCGGGCGTCAGTGCGTAACATGGGATCCGGTCAAGGAGGAGTTCACGGGCGCTTCGGCCGATCTCAACCCGCAGCTTGACGTGCCGTACCTGAACGGCTGGAAGCTGGAGGCCTGACATCGTTCGACATTCCGGCTGCACATGGATGCCGCCGGATGCGCCGTTCCCCTGTCACGACAACGCACCGCGTCATCGCGTCATTTGAATATGAATCGCGCCTGTATGCGGTATCCGGCAAAGTAAAGCAGCACATCGCAGACGAGCTTGGCCAGCCCACGCGGAATGCAGAGCAGCGACAGCATCGACACGCCGGCGTTGCTCAACACGATGACGGCGATGCACAAAAGCGCGTACCTCCACGCCGATGCGAAGACCGCTCCACGCGAACGGAACACAAATGCGCGGTTCATCGAATAATTGAACACTGAACTAAGCAGCCGCGCCGCAAATCCGCTCGCCCATATCACGCCGTGCCGTTCCACGCCCTCACCCGCAAGCAACACAGCGAACAGCCATGCGATGCCCTGATCGAGCCCGAACGACAGGATCGACACACCGGCAAAGCGCATGAAGTCCGCAAACACCAGCCTGTTGATCCTGAGAGTGTCACGCAGCGGACGGAAGTGCGTACCGGAGTTTCCGTCCTCGTAGATCGTACGTATCGGCACTATGCCAAAGCCAATCCCGCAACGTGCCGCCGCCATCAGCACACCCATCTCATATTCGAATCTGTCGCCCCTGACATCGAGCATGAACGGAATCGTGGCGGCGGAGAATGCGCGAAGCCCGGTCTGCGTATCCGGCAGCCATCTGCCGTGGAGGATTCTGAACGTCACCGACGCCCACCTGTTGCCGAACCACGAGCGGAACGGAACCGACTTCTGGGAGAAATCGCGACTGCCGAGATATATCTTCCGTGGATCCGCCGCCAGCGCCTCTGCGAGCCGTCGACAGTCCCCGGCATCGTGCTGCCCGTCGGAATCAGCCGTCACGACGCCATCCGCATCCGGTATGTTCTCGCGGATGAACTTCAATCCGGTCTTTAGCGCCGCACCCTTGCCGCGATTCTCCGCATGATGAATGACTGTGCAGAACCGTCTCGCCTTGAGTTCGTCGAATATGCCGGCATACGCCTCGCCGGAACCGTCATCGACGATGACAATCCGTCCAAAGCCATGGCGGGCAAGGCCGTCAACATACGGCACGAGCCTGCCGTCCGGCTCATATGCCGGGATCAGGGCGACTGCGTTCAACATCGTAGTCATTCACTTTCTGCAGGAACGAGCAGAGCCACGGCGTGCACCTCCATGCCAAGCCCGGAGCCGACGGCATCCATGCCCTCGTTCGTTTTTCCCTTGACGGAGACTGACGACACCGGAACATTGAGATACGCTGCCAGCCTGGCACGTATCGCACCAACGTGCGGACGAATCTTCGGGCGTTCACAGATTACGGTTGCGTCAACATTGCCGACCGCATATCCCGCATCAGTCACCTCCTTGACGACGGAACGCAGCATCGCGGCGGAGTCAGCATCCTTCCAGCGCGGATCGGTGTCAGGGAAATGCGAACCGATGTCCCCAAGCGCCGCAGCGCCGAGCAAGGCGTCAATCACTGCATGAATCAGAACATCGGCATCGGAATGTCCGACAAGTTTCGGACATCCGCAGATAGGCACCCCGCCAAGTTTCTGCACAGGCGTGCCTTCAGGTGCGGGTGCATCTGAGAAGCGGTGTGAATCATATCCGAGACCAACCCTCATCCATTGCCTCCGCAACGAATCCACGGTCGCACAGGCAGGCGCAGACCTGTGCGGATCAATGTCCGTTCGGTCCGCCTACCGATATGTGTATGCCGCCGTTCCCCTTCTTTGCGCGGGGCGGTCCGATAAGGCAGCTGTGAATGCGTCCATCGGTGCGCGGTGCGTTCTCGACGGAACATTCGTCCTTGAGCATCCCGAGCACCTCGGCGATCTTGTCCTCGCCGACGTCACGATGGGCGTTTTCACGTCCACGGAACTGGAGAGACAGGCGCACCTTGTTTCCCTCGCTGAGGAACTGGCGAATCTGGCGCAGCTTGTGGTTGAGGTCTCCGACATCCGTTCCGGGATGGAACTTGACCTCCTTCACCTGCGTGGTCTTCTGCGCCTTGCGCTGTTGTTTCGCCTTTATCGACTCCTCGTAGCGGAACTTGCCGTAGTCCATGATTTTGCAGACCGGCGGCTGTGCGTTCGGAGTTATCTCAACCAGATCCAGCCCCTGGCTATCCGCCATGCGCTGCGCCTGGTTTGTCGGCATTACGCCGAGCATCTGACCATTTGCGTCAAGAACGCGCACCGACGGTACGCGGATCTTATAGTTGACGCGAGTGAATGTAGCGATATCCCACCTCTCGTTGTTGTTTACGGACTTGTTTCTTTTTCGCCTGTTGTACGAAAACGAGCGGCATTATAGCACATATGCCCTACCGCCCGCAACTGCACATTCAGGCGCCTTCACTGCTTGTCAGAGTAAATGCGACTATGATAGTCGCATTTACTCTGACAAGTGACAATCTATTACATTCTTGACCAAATGGGATATGCTATAATAACGGAAGTTTCGGTGCTGAGGATGGAAAGAAAGGAATGAAAATGACGAAACTGCCCAAAAGTTTGACTGTCGCATGTCTGTTCATCGGCGCGGCGTGTGCGGAGACGCTGACGTCGCCTGATGGGCGCATGGCCGTGACGGTCGACGTCAATCCGGATCTGACATGGCGCGTGATGCGCAATGGCACGGAGATCCTCAAGCCTTCCGCGCTGGGGCTACAGTTCAAGGGGCAGAAGCCGTTCGGCGAGATGGAGGTCGTCAAGGCAACGCCTC
>CAYTWE010000070.1:0-6175 GCA_964440985.1 uncultured Lentisphaeraceae bacterium
GTATTCTACCACACTTGCGCACACCGCATCGCGAACGCTCCGCCGCATCTCACTCTTCGTCATGCGGATTCATCGCGGCGGACTTGCATTCCTTGTCGAGATTCGCGAGCCTCGCCAGCTCTTTGGCGGGCACAAGGACGTTCAACCCGCCGGTTTCGCCGCCAAGTTTCTTCATGGATACATGATACTGCCTCTGGGCATCATCAAGCGACTTGCCTATCTTCTCAAGCGCCTGAAAGGCCTGGTCGATGCGCATGACGATCTGCGAGGCCCGCTTCGATATCTCCTTGCTGTCACGATCAAGCTTCAACCTGTCCAGCACCATCTTGAAAAGGACGAGATAGCCGAAAAGCATCTGCGGAGACGCAAGGACAATGTTGTTTTCGTTGGCGAACGCACCTATCTTCGGATCCGACGACAGCGCAGCGGCGTATGTCGCCTCGCTCGGCATCGCCATTATGACTATCGGGGAATACTCCGCCGTTCCGTCCTTCTCCTTGAGCCTTGCGGGGTAGTCCTTTGATGCAAGACCCTTGATCTGCCTCCGGACGTTTTCGGCATGAACCTTCATGAGGCTTTCCGCATCTGCCGGCCGCCCCTCGTCAGCAGCCCTGACGGCATCAAGGAATGCGTCGATGTTCACCTTCGCATCGATCACAACCTTCCGGTGGAGACCGACCGACACCGTGAAGTCCGGCAGCCCCGCCCCGGAGGCGCCCTCCTGCTCCACGAAGTCAAACCCTGGCTTCAGCCCCGCCTTTTCAAGGGCGTTGCGAACAATGCCTTCGCCCCAGTTGCCCTGATTCTTGTTTCCGCCTTTGAGCGCCGATATGAAGTTCTCCGCCTGACGTCCAAGGCTCTGCGCTTTCTCGCCGACCTCACCAAGCGTTGACTTCAGCTCTGCGCCGAGCTTGACGTTCGCCTCCCGCGAACTTTCGGCGGAGGCCTTCAACTCCGCTATCTTTTCCTTGAGTGCATCAAAGAGCGGCTTGATGTCCTTGGCGTTCTTTTCGGACAGCACAGACGCCTTCTCCCCCAGCTTCTCCGCCGCAAGAGCCGAAAATTCGCTCTTCAGACTTTCAATCGCCGCATTGAACGTGTTGCGCTGCTCCTCAAGACGCCCGGCGCAGGAGCGCTCCTTGTCCGCAAGGCGGTCCGCAAGGCTCTCGTCCTTCGCAACGAGAAGCGCACGGAGATTCGAGTTCTCGCTTTCCAGTCCAACCTTGGCCAGTTCGGCGGCATTTGCTGCGGCGCGGGCCGTGAGCAGCAGACGAATCGCGACGGCAAACGCCGCCGCGAAGAACCCCGTAAGGCACACAAGCAACAGCTGAATCACGCCAACTCCGGGAATCAGGACTTGACGTTCTTCAGCTTCGCCGCCACATCAAGCATTCTGGTGTTGAGATCCGCGAACGTTACGTCGGTAGAATAGACATCCTTGTAGTAGGCGTACGCCTTCTCAAGGTCACCGGACTGCTCGGCGCACAGACCAAGCTGGTAGACGATCTTCTTCTTGAGTTCGTCCATCGTCGGAATCTGGTCGCGGGCCGTCTCAAGCTGCATCACGCCCATGTCTATCTGCCCCTTGTGAACGAAGCACATCGCAAGGTAGTAGAGCGCTTCAAGACGGTCTTTCGGACTCTTCTGCGCGAGCTGGAAGTGCTGCACCGCCTCATCGTAGTACTCGTACGTGTAGTACTGAAGACCAAGCTCGAAATGGAGATGCAGGTCGTTCGGATAGCGCTCCACGCGGGCGGCAAGGTCGTCGAACACGAACTGGTTCTTCTCCGCCTCAAGCTCCTCAGCCTCCGCCGTCTTGCCCTCCGCCTTGAGCTGCTCGATGCGATGCTCATAGTCCGCCGTGCGCGTGGACGAAAGCATCCTGTCGAGTTCCGGGTCGGAGCTGTTGAGCTGAATCGCCTTCTCCAATATGTCGATGGCTTCGCCGAACCGCTTGTTCTGCGTGTATATGCGGGCAAGGGCGCGGTAGAAGTTCATGTTGGCAGGCTCCTTTTCGATCTGCGCAAGCTTCTCCGCTATGAGAGCATCCGCATCGTCACCCACCACCATCGCCTTGTTCGCCTGGTCGAGCTTCTTCGCCTGCTCCTTGTTGGCGATCAGCTGCTGGAATCCGCCCTTCTTGCCGACGGCGTCGTTCCATCCGGCGGACATCGTGGCCTGCGCCTCGGTGTTCTTGAGAAGCTGAAGGATGCGCTGGTCGCCCGGCTTGAGGGCCGAAAGCTTCTGGTATGCGTCACGTGCCTTGTCGAATCGCTTTGCGATGGTGTAGTACGTGGCTATCCTTTCGAGAAGCGCGGGATCGTTATTGCCGCAGTTGTACGCCGCCTCGATCGTTATGGCGGCCGCCTCAGGCTTGCCGGCCGCCTCAGCGGCCTTCACTGCGCACTCGATGTTGCCGGGGTCGAGCGGATTCTGCATCAGCAGCTTCTCCGCCTCGTCCATCGCCTCAAGCCCCTGTCCCTTCTTCGCAAGGCCAAGCACCTTCTGTCTGGCAAAGTAGCCGCCAAGCCCCTGCATCTTCTGCGCCAGCGCACTCGGCGGGTTGCTCTTGAACTTGCCTATCTGCGCGGCGCGGAGCATACGCCTCGTCTCAAGCGCATCCGGCACCAAGGCAAGTGCCTGCATGAACATCTCGGCCGCAAGGTCGAACTTTCTCGCCTCAAGAGCCTGCCTTCCCCGATTCGTGAAATTCTGGGCCTTCTGGGCCGCTGCGTCATTCGCCATGTCGAATATGCCTTTCTTGTACAAGTTGCCGGTAAATCTACCACAAATCACATTTCAATTCAAGCCTTGCGCGGCGGCACCTTGAAGTCCTCAGGCTTGAAATAGTGCGTCTTGCGCGTATCGGCGGCGACGTTCGCCGCAAGGACTGCAACTGCGGATTCGTACGCAAGCTCCGCAGGGCAGTTGAGTTTCGCCCCGTGGCGGCAGGCCGCGAAGAAGTTCTCAAGATGCGGCATGTGCGCGGGCTTGTTCATCTCGACCGCAAGCGGGTTGCCTGTCGCCTGGGCGGAGATGCGCGTATCGACCGCTATGTCCTTCGTGACCTCCTTCTTCACCTTGTCGCCCTCGGTGGGAAGTATCCAGCCCTTGTCTATGAACTTCTGCCACTCGGCGTCCGAATAGCCGCCCTCGCGAAGCTCCCTCTGCACGGTGTTGCCGCGAGCGGATATCTCGGCGATCGTGAGTGCCGCGTTCACGCCCATGAACTGTTCGTAGAATCCGCCACGCGCATTGGACGAGATGACCTGGTACACGGCTTCGTTCTTCGTGCCGTCAGGCATCGCGAACTCGTATATGCAGTAGACGCGATCGTACGTCTGGCGGCGCGGCGTGAACGCATCCGTTCCGCCTATCGCCGTCACGCTCGACGGCGGGACGCCCCATGCCCAGAAGAAGAGGTCTATCTGGTGCGAACCGAGATCGACCATGGAACCGCCGCCGTACTTGTGGAACCAGCGCCAGTTCAGGTACTGCTCCGCATTCTCGTAGCCATACTTCGTGAGGATGGACTGCTTCGGCGGACGCTTCACCGAGAAGAACGGGGCAAGTGTGCGGTTCCACTGGGCATACGCCGTGGTGACGCGTCCGAGCATCTCCGGCACCACGTGCTCGAAGCAGTGCCTGTAGCGCGGATTCGAGCGGCGCTGATGCCCGATCTGCAGAAGACGCCCCGTCTCCTTCTGTACGCGGCACATTTCGGCCGCCTCCTCAAGCTTGTTGCTCATCTCCTTTTCACAGTACACGTGCTTGCCCTTGCGCAGACAGTAGCAGGTGTGCTCGCAGTGCATCCAGTCAGGGGTGGCGACGACAACCGCATCGATGTTGGCATCTTCCTTGTCAAGCATTTCCCGGTAGTCTTCATAGGTGCGCACATCCATGCCGTAACCCTTGAAGAACGCCCGCGCCTGCTGACACTGGAACCTCCATATGTCGCACACGGCGCGTACACGCACCCCAGGAATCCGCGCAAGAGAATTGGACAGCACACGCCCTTCCGCGCCCCAGCCTATCATCGCCACGTTTATCGTGTCGTCGTCAGGCCCGATCGGACGCTTATCCTCAGGCAGTTTGCTCTTGTCATCGCCAAGAATGCTGAAACTCGGCAGAAAACTTGCTGCCACAGCCGCACCCTTCAGGAAATCTCTTCTGTTCGCAGTGAAATTCATCTTGTCCCCTCTTGTCCGCCAATTATACCATACACGAATGGCCGTTGGTAGCCAAAGTTTCAACAGAAGATACGAGGAAAGTTGTAATATCTCAATCACGCCGGATCTGATGGACTGCAGCCATTTCTTGCTCCCTTCAATTATGCGTCTATTTCTATCTCGCAACTTTGCAATAGAGACGCAATGCCCTTATCATCCAATTCGACCGTCATCACACAACGCTGAGTTTTGCGGCAACGGTCACATCTTCGCTGTCATGTCTTCAGTTTTCATCAACGACCTTTCGCTCATCATCCGAAAGTTCATGGCCATCCTGTGCGGCACGTCGCCACCACTTCGCCGCCTCCGGCTTGTCCTGCTCTACGCCCTCTCCATTGGCGTAGCACAAGCCGAGGTTGTACTGGGCCTTTGCGCGCCCCTGCTCGGCCGCACGTCGCCACCACTTCACCGCCTCCACCCAAGACTGCTCCACGCCATCTCCATTGGCGTAGCACAAACCGAGGCTGTACTGCGCATTCGCGTTCCCCTGCTCAGACGCCTTGCGGTACAACTTCACCGCTTCCGTCAACGACAGTTCCTCTGAATCTCTCTTTTGCATCTACTCAATGCCTCCTTTTTCATTTGACAAATCGTTTTACAAATATCCCGCAGCCGCAATGCAATGCCGTCTCGTGCGAACGCGCCTTCATCTTCTCAGGACATATACAATCCCGCGCCTGTCATATCCAGCGGTTTTACATCGAGATGGATGATACGGACGAGGCCGTTCCGTACTCGTCGAACTTCCACACCTCCATCATGCCGTCTCTGACGAATGAGATGCAGTTGCCGTTGCTTGTGCAACTGTCGCACCCCTGCAATGTCGTGAGCAGATTTCCGTCGCTGTCGATGATGATCGCCTCTTTCGTATGTGGATTGTACATCGCCACCACTGTTTTCATGTCAGTTCTTCCTTTCCTTGCTGGTTTGGTGCGGACGCTTCGGGGAACCACTCCCCTTGCCGTCGGCATCCTGTATATGATAATACCCATCTGCACCCGCAGATGCAACCCCCTCAGCGATTTTTCAGAACGCAAACGGTAACATCTATTCGCACGGTCTCCCTGAGTTTACGTGACAGTTGGAGTTGAAACGCGGCGCGACGGACGTCGCCGTCAAGCTGAGCGGCAGATGACTCCACCCCGAATACAGCGCGACCAAGACCAATGCGGACATGGACGGCGGCAAGACCAACATGGGTGCACCGATGCGCATGACCGTGCGGATCTGAAGACCGCGATGACGGACAACGGGTTGCGTCATCCGGTAGGGCGCGACGTCCCTGTCGCGCTGGGTTGTATCATGCGGGCGCGGAAGTTCGTTGCTTTCGCTGCGGGGAGTTCTGGAGTCTTGGAGTTCGGGGCGAATAGTGGAACGACTTCGCGCCTCCAAGCCTCCGAAACTCCCGGTGGCGAAAGCAACAGCACCCCAGTGGCATCTGCCCGCAGGCGATCTCTTCAAGGGCGTGCTGTGGACACGCTCCGCGTTCCCGCAGCCGAATTTTCACTTGGCGCGACGTGAAAACCGCGACGTCGCCCTTAATTTACAGGGGTTGGGCAATTTTCTTGCCCGAAAAAATGGGGAATCTCCAAACTCGTGCACAAGTGGTATCCGAAGGTGACTGGCTTCTCGAAGGTCCCGCACGAGGATATCCTCGCGGTCAAAACCATCGTCAACTCAATCCACAGACGCTCGCTGAAAGGAGAGACCGCAAATGACTGCCATTCACGTCTTGCCAAAACGCTTTAGGGATTTCCTGCGCCACTTGGGTTGCAAATCACTTTTTTTGAGGGGGGGGGGGGGAGAGAAGATTGCGGAAACGTCAACTTCTCTCTCCGAGCTGCCCTCGGCTCTCAAGAAGCTCCAAGACCTGTACAGCCTGTTCGTAGCAGATTTCGAGCTTTCGCTGGAAATTGCTGACCGACGCGCGGCCGCCGTTTTGCACG
>CAYTWE010000071.1:0-5765 GCA_964440985.1 uncultured Lentisphaeraceae bacterium
GGGGTTTATGCGACGCGCCTTTGCGACGGAGATGAATCCAGTTCCGGAATCTTCGTCGGACACTACCATCGTGTCGAAGACATGGAGAGTGATCGTCTTGCGGTCAATCGACACGCGCAGGTCGTTCGTGACGCCAGGGTTGCGGCGAGCCGCCTGCTGAATCGCCTGCTCAATCGCCACAAGAACGATTTCCTGATCCACGCCGTTCTCGCGCTCGATGTAGTTAACCATCGCCAGCAACTGGTTGTCCGCCATTTTTCACTCTCCTTGTCTGTCAAAAAGCAAATCGATTCCAGTATGAAGACCCTATGGTCTCCAACAAAAAATCTGCGGTAGAATACGAAAAAACGGCAAAGTTGTCAACGGAAAACAATTGCGTTGCAATCCATTGCGAAAAATGATACACTATACGGCGTTTTTTCACACACAAGGAGTGCCAAGTGAGCGCAAACTCATCTGCCTACGCCGCCGCCGGCGTGAATATCGATAACAAAATGACCGCGTTGAAAGCCATCAAGACAATGGTAGGCTCAACGAAGACAGTTAACGTCGCGGGCGGAATCGGATCGTTCGGCGGTCTGTGCCGGCTTCCCGCAGGACTGAAGGATCCGATGCTTGTCGCCTCCACCGATGGCGTGGGAACGAAACTCAAGATTGCGTGCATGATGAAAAAGCACGACACCGTCGGCCAGGACATCGTGAACCACTGCGTCAACGACATCCTCGTGCAGGGTGCAAGGCCGCTCTTCTTCATGGACTATGTGGGAACGTCAAAGTTCGACGGCCCGGTGTTTCAGCAGATCGTCTCCGGCCTCTGCAAGGCCTGCAAGGAGAACGGCATGGCCCTTCTCGGCGGCGAAACGGCTGAACTTCCCGGCCTGTATCCGGCCGGCGAATACGATCTCACCGGAACCATCGTCGGCACTGTCTCCAAGAAGGCCGTCATCACCGGTCAGTCGATCCGCGCCGGAGACGTCATCATAGGTCTGCCTTCCGACGGTCTCCAGACAAACGGATTCTCGCTCGCTCGCCGCGTGTTTTTCGACATCTGCGGAATGACGCCGTCCGACAAGCTCCCCGGAACCAGCCAGACGATCGGCTCCGCACTTCTCACCGTCCACAAGAGCTTCCTCAAGCCCGTCACGCGGCTTCTTGACAACAAGATCAAGATCAACGGCATGGCGCACATCACGGGCGGCGGCTTCCCGGACAACATTCCGCGTGTGCTGCCCAAGGCCGTGACGGCCGAGATCGACCGCTCCACATGGGATCCGCCGACAATCTTCAAGTTCATCGAGCGTCAGGGCAAGGTCGATCACGACGAGATGTACCGCGTGTTCAACATGGGCGTCGGCTACGTGCTCATCATGCCAAAGGCCTCGCTCAAGCGCATGGCGGCGGTGTTCAAGAACATCCGCCAGAAGTGGTATCAGATAGGCGTGATCCGCGTCCGCAAGAACAACGGCCCGCAGGTGGTCTACTCCAAATAAGACGC
Organism: uncultured Lentisphaeraceae bacterium; assembly: GCA_964440985.1. Classification (GTDB taxonomy): domain Bacteria; phylum Verrucomicrobiota; class Kiritimatiellia; order RFP12; family UBA1067; genus UBA1731. Next base: position 1,496 of record CAYTWE010000071.1, read on the forward strand.
AATGCGAAAGGCCCTTGTCACCGGCGGAGCCGGTTTCCTCGGTTCGCACCTCTGTCGTCGGCTTCTGTCCGACGGCTTTGAGGTTGTGGCTCTCGACAACCTCTACACCGGATCGCGACGGAACGTTGAAGACCTCCTCGGCAATCCGGCGTTCCGGCTGATCGAGGGGGATGTGATCGACTTCGCCGCTGATGAAACCTTCGACCAGATATACAATCTCGCCTGCCCCGCCTCACCTGTCCACTACCAGGCTCGGCCGACCTTCACCACGCGCACATCGGTTCTTGGAATCCTCAATGTGCTTGAACTCGCGAAACGGTGCGGCGCAAGACTTCTCCACACCTCCACAAGCGAAGTGTACGGCGATCCGATTGTCCACCCGCAGGTCGAGACCTACTGGGGCAACGTGAACACCATCGGAATCCGCTCCTGCTACGACGAGGGAAAGCGCTGCGCGGAGACGCTGTGCGCCGACTACATCAGGGAGTTCGGCACCGATGTGCGGATGGTTCGCATATTCAACACCTACGGCCCGGCGATGCATCCGCAGGACGGGCGTGTGATATCGAACTTCATCATGCAGGCTCTGCGCAACGAGGACATCACGATCTACGGCGACGGCTCGCAGACGCGCTCATTCCAGTACTGCGATGATCTGATCGAGGCGTTCAGGCGGTACATGGAGCTGCCGCTCGACGCCATCCGCACATTCTTTGCGGCGAAGGGTCTCGGTGCGCCGGTGATAAACACCGGCAATCCCGGAGAGTACACGATACGCGAACTCGCGGAGGAGACGTTGCGGCAGATTCCTGAATCAAGGTCGAAGCTCGCATGGAAGCCCGTGCCTGCCGATGATCCGAAACGCCGCAAGCCCGACATATCCCTCGCAAAGGAACTGCTTGGCTGGCAACCCGAAATACCGCTGAAGGACGGCCTGGCAAAGACCATCGCATACTTCCGGCAGCGGGGCGAATGATCTGCCCGGATTAACGCGGCTGCGACAATTCCGAAACAAGCGCCTTGAACCGGTCGCCGCGCTCACCGTAGCTTCTGAACTGGTCAAAGCTTGCGGCGCCGGGGGAAAGCAGCACACATTCGCCGCTCTCCGCATTTCGCATTGCGGACGACACTGCACGTTCAATCGTTCCGCAGACCTCGCATTGCACGATGCCGCTCCATGCCGACTGAAGCGATTCGGCGGATTTGCCTATCAGATACGCCTTTCGCACACATCTCGACAGACATTCCGCCGCAACATTCGGGTCATCCCCCTTCGGCAGACCGCCGGCTATCAGGTGCACCGCCTTTGCGGTTGACGTCCGGATGCGTGATGCCGCCATCTCAACGCCGGCGGCAAGCGCCGCTATGCTCGTCGCCTTGGAGTCGTCGATCCATGCGACGCCGCCAAACGTCCCGATGGACTGCATACGATGCGGCAGCGGCTCAAACCTCGCAAATGCACTGCGAATGGCGTCATCGCACAGCCCCGCCGCACGCATGAGCCTGACTGCGCAGATTGCGTTGTCCCTCAATATTCCGTTATCAAAATATCCGCCTGCGAAAAGCTCTGCGTCCGGCTTCCTTTCAGATCCGTCGCACCACTGTATCCTGCATTCGGCGAAATCGAGCAGCCGACGCTTGAGCGAATGGTACGTCTCAACCGCCCCGTGCCTGTCGAGATGATCCTCCTGCAGGTTCAATATGGCCGCCGCAACGAACGCATCGGGCGGAAGTTCCGTAGTCTCCATCTGGAAACTGCTGACCTCTACAACCGCCCATGGCGGAACGCCGTCGGCCGCGTCCCCGTTCTGCACCCAATCGTTCACGACTTCGCAAAGAGGCGTTCCGTAGTTTCCGCACGGAACGCCGCCAAGCGCATCGGCCACAAGCTTCACCACCGAACTCTTGCCCTTGCTTCCCGTCACGGCAAGCATCCTGCCGCCGAGCGAACGGTAGCGCTCCGCGCCAAGCTGCAGCTCCGAGATGACAGGAATGCCGGCCGAGCGGGCCGAAACCTGCCACGGATGCTCAAGGGAAATCCCCGGACTCGTCACGCACAGGTCGCATCCGTTCTCCGGCCACTGATCTGCGCCGTTGAGAACCGTCACGTTCCACCCTTCACGGCTCAGTAGCGCAGAAGCGGCCTGACCGCTTCTCCCGGCGCCAAGGACGACTGCGTTCATTGTTCAAGAATCCTGTTGAGTTCCATGCCGTGCGAAGCCTTCAGCAGCACCGCATCGCCGGGCTGCACGAAAGAGAAGAGCTGCGCCTTGGCCTCGTCCCGCGAAACGCCGCCGAACTCCCGGCCCACATATATCACAAGGTCGAGCGGCAGCGATTCCGCTTTGCGCCGGACCTCGGCGTGAAACCGTCCGCTTGCCGCACCCAACTCGAACATATCGCCAAGCACCGCAATCCGCCGCCCGCCGCACGGCTCGGATGCGAACGTCTCGAGCGCAACCGCCATGGATGTGGGGTTGGCGTTGTAGCAGTCCGATATGAACGTCACTCCGTTGCGTTCGCTTTTGCGCCACCTGTCCCCCGGAAGACGGAAGTCGGCAAGCGCAGATACGGCCATGCCCTCCGTTGCGCCAAACTCCTTCGCGCAGTTCCATGCAAGCGCCATGTTCCATCTGTTGTAGTCACCGGCGAGCGGACACGCAAACGGAGCGAAATCGTCCACAGGCACCACACGGCAGCCGCACATCCGCACAAGTGCATCGTAGCGGTCGTTGTTTGTGCCAAGCACAGCGAAACCATCCGGCGGAAGCGACCGGAAAAGCGTCCCCTTCTCCTCGGCGATTCCGTCCTGCGTCCCGAAGAACTCGATGTGCGCAGTGCCGATGGATGATATGATTCCTGCATCCGGACGCGCAATGTCAACAAGATGCGCAATCTCGCCGGGATGGTTCGTGCCCATTTCCACCACGAGGAAGTCCGCATCCGGAGGACATTCCAGAACGGTTATCGGAAGCCCAAGGTCGTTGTTGTAGTTTCCGCACGTCGCGTGGGTCTTGCCGACCTGCCGCAGGAACGCCGCCGTGAATTCCTTGACGGTGGTCTTGCCGGCGCTTCCGGTCACGCCTATCACCTTCGCCTTCAGGGATCTGCGATATGCGGATGCGGTGGCGGTGAGGGACGCCTTCACGTCATCTACGGGAATCAAGGCGGAACGTTCCGGGCCTGCGAACTCGGCAGCGCGGTCTTTCCTTACGAGAAGACCCTTCGCCCCCTTCTCGAACGCCTGACGGACAAACGCATGGCCGTCCACGGATGCGCCCGGCAGGGCGGCGAAAAGGCAGCCCGGACGAACCATGCGGGAGTCGAACACAACCCCCGCATAGTCGCTCGGTATGAAATCCATGCCATCAACCATGCCGCACAAACCTGCCGCCTCTACCTGTATTCCTTGAGGATGTCGACCACGCACGGCGTATCGCCGTTCAGTTCTGCCGAGAACTCGAACGCGGTGCTTTTGCCAAGCACAGGAAGCGGTGACGCAAGCTCACCCTCCTTGACGACAGTTCCGTCCTTCATCTTCTCGACTTTCCATTTCCGTCCGTTGGAGCAGACGAGACGCTCGTCAGCGCCTATCTCAACGGCAAACGTGCAGATGGTCTTCTTCAGTCCAAAGAAGCGCTTGAACGTGAACGTGGGATTCTTCGCAGGCCCGTAGATGTCCATGGACAGCTTCGCCTTCTCGCCGGGACGCACCGGTATCGACTTCGGCGGCACAAGCCCCTTCGCCGGCGCATACTCGAACGGCATCACGCCCTCGTAGCGCATTGCGTACTTCATCTCAGGCGTGAGTTTGGCGGCGAACGCCGGGCGGCTCTTTCCGAACGCGAAGAGCGTAACTTCCGCGCGAACGGCAGATTCATCCTGTCCACCTACGAGGGCGACATCGTTCTTCCCGGCCTTGAGGACGGGCTTCGCAGCGGCGGCGACACGCAGGAGCGCATCACCCTTGGCCGAATAGTGCGTCCAGTAGCCGCCGTCCAGTTCGGCATACTCGCCGGACGTCATCGCGAAGGGAATCGCAAACCTCTCGCCGTTGACGGAGACAGCCACATTCTCCGCCTTGGCCGGGACCATCTTGAGCGCCCGCACCTCACCGATCTCAACCGTTGCCTTTCCGTCCTTCGGGATGTCGTTCAGGTATGCGCTGAACGTGCCGAGATGCTCCGGATTCACCATGTCGCGGTACACCGCCGCATAGCCGCCGTACGGCCAGCGGTACTCGCAGTGTCCGGCGGCGTCGCGTTCGCGC
>CAYTWE010000072.1:0-5541 GCA_964440985.1 uncultured Lentisphaeraceae bacterium
CCAAATTACAAAGTTTTATCTCGCTAATATTTTTCGTTGACGCGAATATGCCGGTTTGGTATATTACCGACTTCGTTAAGGCTAATTAGGTTCGTAAAATAAGTGAGATAGACATCATGCCGATTTCGTTGATGGGCGTGGGAACGCGATGCAGAATAAAGTGCGTCTCTGGCGATGACGCAGTGCGCAAGCATTTGGGTACGCTTGGCTTCACCGTAGGCGCCGAGGTGGAGGTCATGTGCAAGATGAACGGCAATCTCATAATAGGGATCATGGATAGCCGCGTTGCCGTCGACCGGGATCTCGCGAAAAGAATTCTCGTTTAAGGTCTGAAAAGGAACAGAGCAATGACACTGAAAGAAGTCAAGGCGGGCGACTGCGTCAAGGTCGTCCGGATTAACGGGGCAGGCCCGGTGAAGCGCCGCATAATGGACATGGGGCTTACAAAGGGCGTGGAGGCGAGGGTGCGCAAGGTCGCCCCTCTCGGCGATCCGATAGAGTTGACCGTGCGCGGCTATGAGCTGTCCATACGCAAGGACGAAGCGGCCGCGATAGAGGTCGAATGAGGATGGAGGAAAGAGACATGGCAACACGAATTGCACTTGCGGGAAACCCGAACTGCGGAAAGACTACGCTGTTCAACGACCTGACCGGTTCGGCACAGTACGTCGGAAACTGGCCGGGCGTCACTGTTGAGAAGAAGGACGGCGTCCTGATTGGACACAAGGACGTTGTGATACAGGATCTTCCCGGCATCTATTCGCTTTCTCCGTATTCGTTGGAGGAGGTCGTCGCCCGCAACTATCTCGTCAACGACAGGCCGGACGCAATCCTCAACATCGTGGACGGATCCAACCTTGAGCGGAACCTCTATCTCACCACTCAGCTAATCGAACTTGGTCTGCCGATGGTTGTCGCTGTCAACATGATCGACATCGTCCGCAGGAACGGCGACAGCATCGATGTCGCAAAGCTCTCCAAGGCGCTCGGATGCCCAGTTGTCGAGATATCGGCGCTGAAGGGCTACGGAACGAAGCAGGCGGCTGAGTTGGCGATGTCCGTCGCGGCGAAGGGGCTGCAGGCGGAGGTCCCGCACGTGTTTACGGGATCTGTGGAACACGCCATCGCCCATATCGAGGAATCGCTTCACGACAGTGTGGAGAAGGCCACGAGCCGCTGGGCCGCAATCAAGGTGTTCGAGCGCGACGCAAAGGCGATAGAGACGCTTAAGGTGCCGTCTGACATCCTTACTCATGTTGAGGGACACATCAAGGACTGCGAGAAGGAGATGGAGGACGATGCGGAGTCCATCATCACGACGCAGCGGTATGAGTACATCCAGAAGATTGTCTCAGAGGCGTTCAAGCGCTCTCCGCGCAAGGCGTCCACGACACTTTCCGACAAGATCGACAAGGTCGTGACGAACCGCATCCTTGCGCTTCCGATCTTCTTCCTGTCGCTCTGCGCGATGTGGTGGCTCGCCGTCGCCGACGGCGGTCCCGGTACGATTCTGACCGATTGGGCGAACGACGGATTCCTCGGCGACGGATGGCATCTTCCTTACACCACGCACGCCTACGAGTGTGCGGAGGACGGCTGCGCCGAGAAGTGCAAAGACGGGAAGTCTGACGGATGCAAGTGCAAGTCGTGCGAGCAGTATGGCAGCATGGAGTTCGAAGACGCCCAAGGCGAGTTCGCGAAGCAGGAGGCGTCCAAGAACGCCTGGCAGGCGGCGTACCGTGAGGCGTACGACGCAAAGAACGGCAAGGATTCCTACGCCGCCGCGCTCTCGGCCTTCAACGAAAAGGCCAAAGGTGCATTCAAGGCCGGGAAGGATGGCGAAGAGTTCGAGGAAAGCGAATTCGAAGTCCTTGACGAGACGCTTGCAAAGACGGTCGTCGCAAAGGATGTGTTCGTTGAGGACGAGGAAACCGGCGAGCCTGCCACCCGCGATGTTGTTGATGCGCAGGGCAACCCAAAACTTGACGCGAACGGCGAACCTGAGCAGGAGGACGACAAGTGGAACGTAGATTACGCCGCATACCAGAAAGCGACGGAATACGAAGAGCCGGATCCGTCGGCCTTTGGCGTATGGGTGCCTGGCATCGGTGCTCTCATCAGCGAGGGGCTTGAGAAGCTTGGCGTCGGCGAGACGGTGGCGAGTCTCGTGAACGATGGCGCATGGGGCGGCGTTGCGACGGTGCTCGGCTTTGTGCCGGTGATTGTGGTGGTGTTCCTCTTCCTTGCATTCCTTGAGGACTGCGGGTACATGGCTCGCGTTGCGTTCATCATGGATCGTCTTTTCCGCAAGTTCGGGCTGTCCGGAAAATCGTTCATACCGATGATTGTCGGCAAGGGCTGCGGAGTGCCGGCCGTCATGGCCGCACGTACCATCGAGAGCGAACGTGACCGCCGCATGACGATAATCCTTGCGACGTTCATCCCGTGCGGAGCAAAGACTGTAATCATTGCGATGTTCGCTGCGATATTCTTCCGTGACATGTGGTACGTTGCACCTCTCATGGACGTGATCGGCATTGCGATAATCGTGCTTGGCGGCATCGCGCTCAAGAAGTCGAAGGCATTCGCGGGTGAGGCCGCTCCATTCGTTATGGAGCTTCCCGCGTACCACATGCCGACGCTCGGCGGCATCCTGCACCACACATGGAATCGCGTGAAGGGCTATATGCTCAAGGCCGGAATGATAATCTTCCCCGCCTGCGTGTTCCTGTGGTTCATCATGTCGTTTGACTTCAGGTTCAACCTCGTCGGCGACGAAATCGACAATTCGATTCTCGCCACTGTCGGCGGATGGATTGCCTGGCTCTTCGCTCCGCTCGGATTCGGAACGTGGCAGGGGGCTGCCGCAACGGTCTCGGCTGAAATCGCGAAGGAGCAGGCTACGGCGACGCTCGGCATGGTGTCCGCCGGATTTGGCGGTGCCACTACGGCGTCGAACGTCAGTGCGCTCTTCGGATCAATGTCGCAGTATCCGAAACTCGCCGCAATGTCGTTCATGCTGTTCAATCTGTTTGTGCCGCCGTGCATGGTTGCGATTGCTGTGACGTTCCGCGAGATGGGTTCGAAGGCGTGGGGCTGGTTCGCCATCGCGTTTCAGCTGTTCGTGGGGTACGCACTCTCGCTGTCCGTCTACCAGATAGGAATGCTTGTTGCGGGCGGCGCGTTCGGCGTGTGGACGGCAGTTGCCATCCTGCTGGATCTCTGGTGCCTCTGGATGATATTCCGTCCGGCACGTAGGGAGGCGGAGTGACATGAGCGCCGGTTCCGCCATTGTGCTCGCGGTGGTGCTGCTCCTTGTGGGGTTCACCGTCTACAGAAGCTTCAAGAAGGGCGCACCGTGCTCCTGCGGACATTCCCGCAGTGAGTGCGGATGTGCCGGTGGCGCCGGCTGCACGTGCCATTGCGAACAAAATGGACAGAATGCAGATAACCGGTTGCAGTGCTGAACAGTGTTTGATATAATTACCCTCATCTAACAAAATAAGGATTGTTCTCAATCCACCGTCTACAGGAGAAAACAAGAAATGAACATCAAGAAGATCATGGCTGCCGTTTGCGCCGCAGCGACCTGCGCGGTCTGGGCCGCAGATGAAAAGGAGGTCGAGACAGAGGAGACCGACTCTTCGCTCTCGGACTATGTGTCGGTAGAGGCGGGCATTTCGCTCGATTCCCGGTACATGACATACGGCGTAATCGACGGCAAGGATCCGATTGTCACACCAAGTGCGCAGATCACGTTCTTTGACTGGGTGTACTTTGGCGTTGAATCGATCTTCGACGTGACGAAGGGGAACGGCAAGCGCGGCGGCTACGGCAATCGCGCCGGACAGTGGACTACGCTCGATGCGATAGTCGGCGTTGCACACGATTTCGAGCTTTGCGAATCGATCGGTGCGCTCTCGGTCGACTTCAACTACATCTACGAGTACATTCGCCGCTACCACTCTGACATGGGCGATACCCAGTACTTCAACCTTGAGCTTTCGCTTGGCGACCTCTGGCTTGAGCCGACGCTTGCCATCGAGCGCGACCTCATGGCGGATGACGGAACGTACGTGAACTTCAGCATCGGACACGAGTTCCCGCTCATCGACGGCGAAGGCGAGGATGCAGACCCTGTTCTTGCGTTCCGCCCGTCCATTGGCCAGGGCTTTGGCAATACGCAGCGCGCCGCTGGCTACTTCGTCAAGCGTAAAGGCTCTGAGGAGCCGCTTGACCATGGCGGCTTGATGGATACGACCATCATGGGTGAACTGACGTGGAACATCTGCGAGAATCTCTCCCTCTCCGGCTACGTTGCCTACAGCGACTACTGGTTTGACGGGAATATGCGCGACGGTGCGCGTGCGCACAATGCGGACTGGGGACGCAGCTGCGACCACTCGTGGAACTTCTACGGCGGCATTGCGCTCGGCGTCTCATTCTGACGCGGTTGGTTGTTTGGTTTGGTTGAAACATGGCGGACGGCAATTGATTTGCCGTCCGTTTTTGCATGGTTGCGTACGCAAATGGAAAATGGTATATTCATCGACGTTGTTTCTTGTCTCGGTGTTCGCGTGTGCGGACTGAGGGGAGACGGGTGTTTTCATGCTATAGACAGAAAGGAACTTTGATATGAACATGAAACTGGTTTTGACGTTGGCAGCCGCTTTGGCTGCCGGAGTGGTGAGTGCGGCGCCACCCGGCCCTCGCGGCGGTCCTGGCGGCCCTGGTGGCCCTCGCCCGGGCGGAGCGCCGCCGCCCGCGATGCGCGGCCCTGGTCCGGGTGGGCATAGAGGCGGCCCGGCACCGGCGCCGCACCGTAAGCACCATAAGCGTCATCATGGTGCGGATGTCGCCGCTGCCGTCATTGGCACGGCCGCAGTGATTGGCGACATAATCAACCCGGCGCCGGTGGTTGTCGCCCCTGCGCCTGTCGTGGTCGCACCTCCACCTCCGCCACCGCCACCGCCGCCACCGATTGTTGTGGTACCTCCTCCTCCGCCACCACCGCCACCACCGCGCCGTCCCCCGCCACCTCCGCCACGCCGCTGGTAGGTCGGTAGCAGCCAATATGACGAATCCCAGCCGTAAAGTCATGCACTTCGGCTGGGATTTTGCATAAACTTCAAGGACGCGGTGCATGACGGCACGGTCCGAGACGCCGCATACATGGGCGCGTGGAGCGGGTTAACGGTGGCGGTTCGGAGACCCGCACGATAGTGTGCCGGCAAGAGTGGCAAGAGCCATGAACAGGCTGGCAGCGCCGGACACCCAGTGCCCTGTGTACATGAGAAACACCATTGCGCAGACGAAGACAATGATAAGCAGAAATCCGAGCCATGTACGAAGCGTGGATTGATTCGCTTTTCTCATTTCCAGCGTGTGCGCATTCTCCTGATCGGCTTGAGCCATTTCAAGCAGTAGTTTGGCAGAACCAGGATAATGGCGTTCAAAAAGTTCCACCACTTCGGGTGGTGGTGGGGCAAGGATTCGAACCTTGGAAGGCGTAAGCCAGCAGATTTACAGTCTGCCCTCGTT
>CAYTWE010000073.1:0-5480 GCA_964440985.1 uncultured Lentisphaeraceae bacterium
GAAGAAGTCGCGCATCGAAATGACGTTCGCGCCGAACAAGTGGATTCCGAACGGCGTCAAGCTTACGTGGTTCGACGGACATCTCCTGCCTGATGTGGATAAGGTGCCTGGTCTCAAGGACTACGCGCTTGCGAATGCCGCCCAGCGCGAGGCGAAGAAGGCTGAGGATGCGAAGAAGGCGGGCAAGCCCTACACGGCGCCGACAGCGCCGCTCGCTCCGGTCGTGCCGGATAACGGCGTGATTATCATCGGCTCGAAGGCGACGACAATCGGCAATTCCCATGCCAGCCGCCCGTGCTGCATTGCGGGCGACAAGGCGACGGCAGAGAAGGCCATTGCCGCAGGCGACAAGCTTTCGAACTACAACCACTACCGCGAATTCGTAGAGGCCTGCCTGGAAGGCAATCCTGCGAAGTGCGGTTCGCGTCTGGGCTACGCGGCACCGTTGACGGAGGCGTTGCTCATCGGCTGCATCGCACTCCGTTTCCCAGGTGAGGAGTTGAAGTTCGACCCGAAGACGATGAAGTTCACCAACAAGCCGGAGGCGAACGAATTCCTCAAGGCGCCTAAGCGCGGCGATTGGGACTTCGCGAAGCTTGCGGCGCGTTGATGCGCACACAACGCATAGCTTCCGCATGCGGAATGTTCAGTCTTGCATAGGGTTGCGTTAGTCTCTTGCGCAATCCTGTCCGGGGTGTCCCGCTTGGTGTCGCACTTTGCGGGATGCTTCGGCGGTGCAAATTGCCGCCCAAGTGGCGCAGGAAACTTCAAAACCGTTTTGGCAAGACATGAATGGCAGTCATAGTCGGTCTCTCCTTCCAGCGAGCGACTGCCTTTCGGTATGTTTCTTTTGACGATGCAATCGTGCCAGATCTGCAGGCGCCGTGGGAGTTGTCCCGTCCGTGTCTTTTTTCTTCGTGGACCGGCATTGTCTCCCCTTGTCTGAAACTGCGCCACTAAATACTGCAACTTCCCGATCGTTTTTGCCCTATTTCAGAATGGACGGCGCATCTTGGTGAAATGTGATAGAATACGCAGAATTTCATTTCAGGAGGGGATTAGATGAAGAAGATGCTTTCTGCTAACGAGGCGGTGGCGTGTGGTGCCGCGAATGCAGGATGTGTTGTGGCGAGCGCCTATCCGGGGACGCCGTCGACGGAGATACTTGAGAATGTGGCGAAGTTCAAGGACACCGTGAAATGCGAGTGGGCCGTGAACGAAAAGGTTGCAATGGAGACGGCCATAGGCGCATCCATCGCCGGTGCGCGTTCACTCACTGCGATGAAGCACGTCGGGCTTAACGTTGCGATGGATCCGCTGATGACGTTCACGTACGTCGGCGCAACAGGCGGCATGGTCGTGTGCGTCGCCGACGATCCTGGAATGCATTCGTCCCAGAACGAACAGGATAATCGCAACATCGCCAAGTTCGCCCGTGCGCCGATGCTTGAGCCTTCGGACTCCCAGGAAGCATATGACATGGTTCAGGCGGCGTTTGAGATTTCGGAGAAGCATCAGGTGCCGTGCTTCCTCAGGCTTACGACGCGAACTTCGCATTCATCCTCCCTTGTTGATCTTGGAGAGTTCAATCCGGCGCCGCATCCGCTCATTCCGTACGAAAAGAACATATCGAAAACGATTCCCGTTCCGATGTTCGCACGCGGACACCGCCTCAATGCGCAGAAGCGCACTGAGGCAATGATGCAGGAGGCGTCCGCATCGGGCTTCAACCGCATCGAAAGGGGAAATGCGTCCCTCGGTATCGTGACCTCCGGCGTGGCCTACCAGTATGTTAAGGAGGTGTTTCCGGAGTTCTCCATACTCAAACTTGGCTGGACGAATCCGCTTCCGCGCAACTTGATTTCTGAATTCGCGAAGGGCGTGGAGCGTGTGCTTGTGGTGGAGGAGCTTGATCCGTTCCTTGAAGAGCAGATCCGCGCAATGGGCATCAAGGTCGTTGAGCATGAGACTGAGATGAACATGCTCGAACTGAACCCCGATCGCGTACGCGCCCTCCGTCACGAGATTCTCGGTGACGTGTCTGCGCCAAAGGCATCTGCCGCTCCGTCCGAGCCGCTGCCGACGCGTCCTCCGGTGTTGTGCGCCGGTTGCGGACACCGCGGAGTGTTCTATGTGCTGAACAAGCTCAAGGCGACAGTCACCGGCGACATCGGGTGCTATACGCTCGGCGCGTTCCCCCCGCTCAATGCGATGGATACGACAATCTGCATGGGTGCATCGATTGGAAACGCCGCCGGAATGAAGAAAGCCGGATACAAAGGGCGCATCTGCGCCATCCTTGGTGATTCGACCTTCTTCCATTCCGGCATGACCGGCATACTTTCCGCGCAGTACAACGGAACGCCCGTCACCACCGTGGTGCTTGACAACCGCATAACTGGCATGACCGGGCATCAGGACAACCCTGGCTCCGGAAAGACGCTTGCCGGCGATCCCGCCCCCGTCACGGAGATAACGGAAATCGCGAAGGCCTGCGGACTTAAGAAGGTGGTTACTGTCTCTGCGGACGATCTTGCGGAACTTGAGCGAGTGCTGAAGGACGCGATGGATGGCGACGAAGGTGCGCTCATCGTTGCCTATGCGCCCTGCCGCATTGCGGCGAAGCTGACGAAGGAAGGGCTTTGCGAGGTTGATTCCGCCAAGTGCAAATCATGCGGTGCCTGTTTCAAGTTGGGATGCCCGGCCATCACGAGAGGCGAAGAGTCCGCGCCTAACCGCTTCAAGATGAAGATTGATCCTTCGCTCTGCGCCGGTTGCAAGCAGTGTTCGCAGGTGTGCCGGTTCGGCGCCATCGTGCGTGTGCGGTAATATTTCCGTTTCGATGAAGGATTCCGCGAAAGGACGTTCCGCCGCGCTGAAGGAGGCTCAATCGGCCGTTCCTCGGCATGTCGCCATGATAATGGACGGCAACGGACGGTGGGCGAAGTCTCGCGGAATGCCGAGGATAGAAGGCCATCGTGCCGGCGTCAAAACCGTGCTGAGGGTTGTGGATCTGTGCCTTTCCGCAGGGATTCCGTATCTCACCCTGTACGCATTTTCGACGGAGAACTGGCGGCGTTCTTCGGCGGAGGTGGAGGGCCTGATGAAGCTGATGGGGCTGCTCCTGCGCACGAAGACCGGAATGTTTGTTGAGAGGAACGTGCGCATCAGGGTCGTGGGCCGGCGCGAAGACCTGCCGCCGTCGCTCCGGCGGCAGATTGATGCCGCAGAGCGGAAGACGGCGAAGTGCGATGCGCTTCAGCTCGTGGTGGCCATTTCCTACGGCGGCAGGGCGGAGATAGCCGAGGCGGCGCGGCGCTATGCCTGCGATGTGGCGGACGGGAAAGCCGATGTGCACGAGCCGCCGTCTGATGAGATGTTCCGCCGGTATCTGTATGCGCCGGACATTCCCGATCCTGATCTCATAATCCGCACGTCGGGCGAATTCAGGGTGTCCAATTTCCTCCTGTGGCAGTGTGCGTATTCGGAGTTCTGGGTGACGTCTGTGCTGTGGCCGGATTTCGGGAAAGGTGATTTTGACGAAGCATTGGCGGCGTACGCAAAGCGCGACCGTCGCATGGGAGGCGTGAAGACATGACGCCCGAAGAGGTCAGGAGCCTTCCCGCCGGGGATCTGCCTGCTCTTGCGGCAAGCGTACGCGAGCAGATTTTGGAGACAGTTTCCGCGAACGGCGGACATCTTGCGGCCTCGCTTGGCGCCGTTGAACTTGCGATTGGACTGTTGCGTACGTTCGATCCGGAGTACGATCGGGTGCTGTGGGATGTTGGACATCAGGCGTACGCATGGAAGATTCTCACGGGACGCGGAGATTCGTTTGGAACGCTGCGCCGCCATCACGGGATATCCGGATTTCCCAATCCGAATGAATCACCGTATGACGCATTCATAGCTGGCCATGCCGGATCTGCGCTCGGCGCGGCTGTGGGTCTTGCCGCCGCGAGGGATCGGATTGGCGGCGGACATGTGGTTGCCGTTGTCGGAGATGCTTCGCTGTCGAACGGCGGATCGCTTGAGGCGTTGAACTGCTGTACGTCGTTGACGAACAAGATGATCGTGGTGGTTAACGACAATGCGATGTCCATATCGAAGAATGTCGGTGCATTTGCGCGGTCGCTTGGCCGTCTGCTTGCGGATGTTCGCTACAACCGCGCCAAGGCCGTCGCCGAGCAGGCCGGCCACCGCATGCGCCTTACGTTCCTTCGTTCCGCATATCATCGCGTTGAGCAGGTGCTCAAGTCGTTCTGGCTTACGAACTCGCTGTTCGAGTCTCTCGGTCTCCGCTACATCGGTCCGGTGGACGGACACGACCTTGCGGCGGTCACTTCCGCGCTGACTGTCGCAAAGGAGGACAAGCGTTCTGTTGTGGTGCATATGGTCACGCGGAAAGGCAAAGGTTTTCCGCCCGCCGAGGCGGATCCGACGGCGTGGCACGGCGTGGGACCGTTCAGCCGCAGCGATGCCATGCGCAGGTTCGTGTCCGCTCCGCAGCAGGTTGTGGAATCGTCTGCGGCGGCAAAGCCCGCCAATGCGTCGTGGAATGAGGCGTTCGGCGAAGCCATGGTCAGGCTGGCGGAAAAAGATGACAAGGTTTGCGCGGTGGTTGCGGCCATGAAGGACGGAACCGGATTGGCGCCTTTTGCCAAGGCTTTCCCGGAAAGGTTTTTCGATGTCGGCATCTGCGAAGGGCTTGCGGTGACGTTTGCCGCAGGTCTTGCCAAGGCAGGCATGAAGCCTGTCGTCGCGATTTACTCTACATTCCTGCAGCGGTCCATAGATCAGATACAGCACGATGTGTGCCTGCAGCGTCTTCCGGTGGTGTTCGCCGTTGATCGTGCCGGATGTGTCGGAGCGGATGGGGCGACGCACCATGGGTTGTATGACATACCGCTGTTGAAATCTCTCACTGGGATGCACATTGTCGCGCCGACCTGTGCAGAGGAACTTGGGGAACTGCTTGAGGATGCTCTGTCGGCAGACCATCCGACGGCGATACGCTATCCGAGGGGCGGGGCGCCGCTGCGCCGCGACATCGCCGGTCTTGTTCCCGTTTGTGAGGAGGCCGGTGTTAAGAGCCGTTCTGACGTCGCCATATGTGCTGTCGGCGATCAGGTGATGAAAGCCGGCAAGGTGCGCGATCTGTTGGCGGATAGAGGAATTGTCGCCGAAATCGTGCCGGTAAGTCGAGTGAAGCCGGCAGTGCCGCGTTGCGATGTAAATGCCGAGATCGTTGCGACGTTAGAAAACGGAACCGTGTGCGGCGGTTTTGGCGAGGGTATCGGTGCGGACTTGGCGTTTGGCTGGCCAGATGCAATCATCGGACACGGCAAGGTGGAAGAGCTTGAGCGGGAGTTCGGATTCGATGCCGAGACCGTCGCCGACAGGATTGCGCAAACCGTCGAAGGCGCACGGAAGTCTGCACTGCATTGACCTGCGCGTTGCCATCAGATTTAACATTGTTT
>CAYTWE010000074.1:0-4829 GCA_964440985.1 uncultured Lentisphaeraceae bacterium
GTTGCCTTCGGCGGTTGACGCAATCAGCAATCCGCCCTATGAGGTGTACCCCTATCTGGCTGATGCCGGCGATGTGCCGCCCGTCAACTACATGAAGGTCTGCGAACCGGGGCGGACAGGCGAGACGAGCGCCTCGTATGTCGTGCTGGGCATATCCTTCCCTCGTGCCTATCAGGCAATTGCCGGAGATTTCGATGGAGATCTCGTGATTCCCGCCCGCATTGACGGGCTACCTGTCAGGAAAATTAAAGATTCGGCATTCCTCGCCTGCACAAAGCTTCGCAGCGTGTCCATCCCTGCGACGGTACGTGAAATCGGCGAACGGGCATTTGCCGAATGCCGGCAGCTGACCAATGTGACGTTTGCGTCCGGCATCAACGGCATTGGTGATGCGGCTTTCTCGAACTGCGTTTCGCTTGCGTCAATTCGGTTCCCGAAAACCTTGGCGCGTCTGGGCGCTTGCTGCTTCCAGGGGTGCGTATCGCTGACCGATGTCCATTTTGACGGCAATGCACCGCGTCTTGCCATATCTCGTGCCGCAGACACGTCCGTGCTTGGCGAAAGCATTTTCCGCCAGACGGGCTACGGCGAACGGTTCAAGATCCATATCAGGCGTGATACGTACGGATGGATTGCTCCATATGAGAAAGGTGTTCCCGAAAAGTGGCCGATGGAGTTCGGATTTATGCAGGCACACGAGGTTGTCGCCGAGCCGGGCGGCACGGAGAGCGGTGCAGAGACGGGATTCGTGACGGTTGTTACGGAAGTGCTGGGCGGGGCGGTCGCAGTCCCTGAATCATGGGCGCAGCGCTATCCCGGATACGAGGCGATGTTTGGCAATGATTTCACAGCTTCGCTTGTAAAGCAAACGGGTAAGACGGATGCGTCCGGCAACGCCATGTATGTTTGGCAGGACTATGTCGCCGGAACGGATCCGACGGACGTCAATGACAGGTTCAGGGCGACAATTCGTATAGAGGACGGTGTTCCCGTTGTCGAATGCTCTCCGCGGCTGACGGAGACGGAAGGACGAAAATACACCATTTGGGGAAAAGTCCGCCTCTCGGATGCACAGTGGCGAGAGGTCGCGCCGGACGCAACGACGGAATGCAACTTCTTCAAGGTGACTGTCGAAATGCGCCGATGATCTTGTGGATAGCCACAGCATTGACAGACCATTTCTTTTCGACGGTGTCATGCGGCGGCACCCATATTGAACAGCCAAATGTTGTTTGGTATAATTTTCCGCCTAAGGAGCAGAGACATGATAGACATCAAGAAGGTACGCGAAGACTTTGATGCAACGGCGGCGCAGCTTGCCCGTCGCGGGGTTGAAAAGGACAAGGTGGCCAAGGCCGCCGAACTCGACGCGAAGCGCCGTTCCCTCATTGCGGAGACCGAAACGCTGAAGGCCGAGCGCAATGCAGCTTCCAAGAAGATCGGCGAAATCGCGAAGAGCGGCGGTGACATCGCCGCCGCGAAGGAGGAGACGCGCAAGATCGGCGACCGCATAGCGGAGATTGACCGTGAACTGGCCACTGTCGAGAAGGAGCTTCGCGATACGCTTCTCTCCATCCCCAATCTGCCCGCGCCGGAGATTCCTACGGGGCTTGATTCGTCTGCGAACGTTGTCGTGCGCACGGTCGGCGAATGGAAGGATCCGTCTTTCACGATACCCGATCACATGGCGATCGGAGAACGGCTTGGCATATTCGACTTCCCGCGCGGCGTGAAGCTCACCGGCACGGGCTTCCCGATCATTCTCGGACAGGGCGCGAAGCTGCAGAGGGCGCTGATACAGTACATGCTCGACCTGCACTGCAACGAGCAGGGGTACACCGAAATGCTCCCGCCGTTCGTCGTGAACTCCGATTCCATGACCGGCACAGGACAGCTCCCGAAGTTCGCCGAGGATCTCTACCATTGCCAGATCGACGATTTCTGGCTCATCCCAACGGCGGAAGTGCCTGTCACGAACTACTACCGTGACGACATCTTTGACGGCGTGAAACTTCCTAAGATCACAAGGGACAAGCCTGTCAAGCTCACCGCCTATACGCCGTGCTTCCGCCGCGAGGCTGGTTCGGCTGGAAAGATGACTCGCGGGCTTCTTCGCGTCCACCAGTTCGACAAGGTTGAGATGGTGAATTTCGTCCATCCCGAAACGTCGTTCCAGCAGCTTGAGACGCTTGTCAAGGAGGCGGAGGCGGTGCTTACCGGCCTTGGCCTTCACTTCCGGGTGCTTCAGCTCTGCTCGGGGGACATGGGCTTCTCGGCGGCGAAGTGCTACGATCTCGAACTCTGGGCGCCGGGCGAACAGCAGTGGCTTGAGGTCTCCTCCTGCTCCTGCTTCACCGACTATCAGGCGCGCCGTCTGAACTGCCGGTTCAAGGACGATGACGGCAAGACGAAGCTCGTGCACACGCTGAACGGATCCGGAGTGGCCCTGCCGCGCCTCATGGTCGCGCTGCTTGAGCAGCACCTCAACGAGGATGGCTCCGTGACGATTCCGGAAGTGCTGCGCCCCTACATGGGCGGCAAGGAAAAACTTGAGCCGGTGAAGTGACATGGACAAAAAATTGACAGCGGAATGCGAAGCGTACTCCAAGGAGTACATGGACTACCTTTCCGTCGCCAAGACGGAGCGCCGCGCCTATGCGCAGGCGGTGAAGCTTCTTGAGAAGGCGGGATTCAAGGACATTTCATCGTTCAAAAAGCTGAAACCCGGCGACAAGGTGTACCGTGGATATCACGGCAAGACGGTGATGGCGGCGATAATCGGCAGCAGACCTGTCATCGACGGAATCCGCGTAGTTGGCGGACACACCGACGCCCCTCGCCTTGATCTCAAGCCGCGGCCGCTGTACGAGAAGGACGGCGTGGTGTATTTCGACACGCACATCTACGGCGGAATAAAGAAATACCAGTGGCTTGTGCATCCGCTCGCGATATACGGCACAATCGTGAAGAAGGACGGAACGAAGGTCGATGTTGCGATAGGTGACGGGCCGGGCGATCCGGTGTTCATGATTTCCGATTTGCTGCCGCATCTCGCCCATGACCTTGAGCAGAAGAAACTCAAGGACTTCTTCCCGGCCGAAGATCTTGACGTAATCGCGTCCGTCGGCAAGAAGGATGAACTTCTCAAGATCGTAAAGAAGAGCTTTGGCGTAGAGGAGGATGATTTCCTCTCCGCCGAACTTGAGGTCGTTCCGGCCGGAATGCCGCGTGAGGTAGGGCTTGACCGTTCGCTCATAGCGGCGTACGGACACGATGACCGCGTGTGCGCCTATGCGGGGCTTTCCGCTCTGCTGAAGATCAAGGGAACGCCCGATGTCACTGCGTCCATCGTGATGTGCGACAAGGAGGAGATCGGCTCCATGGGCGCAACAGGTATGCAGTCGAGTTTCTTCGAGAACACCGTCGCCGAGTTGCTTGTGCGGCAGGGCGCCAAGGACGACATAGACGTTCGTCGCTGCCTTGAGCGTTCCACGATGCTCTCGGCGGATGTCACGGCGGCGGCTGATCCGCACTTCGGCGATGTGAACTCCACCGGCAACGAGGCAAAGCTCAAGGGCGGACCTGCGGTGTCGAAGTACACCGGCGGCACTTCGAAGGGCGGAGCATCGGATGCTCGCGCCGAGTTCGTGGCGGATGTCCGCAGATTTCTTGATGGCGATGGGGTCGTCTGGCAGATGGCGGAACTCGGCAAAATGGAGAAGGGTGGCGGCGGAACGATTTCGCAGTACATGGCCCGTTTCGGCATGGATGTGATTGACTTCGGCACACCGATTCTCAACATGCACGCGCCGTGGGAGCTTGCGTCCAAGGAGGATTGCTACTGGACCTACCGCGCATACCGGGCATATTTCCAGTCGTAGGCCGATGGCCAGGAAGTCCAAAGGTGCGGCGCTTGCGGAGTACGTTGCGCTCAGGTGCGCGTGCGCAGTTGTGAACGCCGTGCCGTATCGCGCCGCCTGCGGGATGGCGCGTGGGCTTGCGTGGACGCTTGTGAACGTGTTCAGATTCAAGCGCCGCCGCACGGTTGACCGGATTCGAGGTTGTTTCCCTGAGCGTACGGAGCGCGAGGCCGTGCGCATTGCGGTCGCCTCATTGGCGAACGTTCTCCAGAGTGCAGTGGAGATGATTCGTGCCCCACGTTTGGACCGGGCGTGGATTGAGCGGCACGTCAAGGATGTGCATCTGTACGCCGACAGGCTGAAAGCCATAGCGGATGAAGGGAAGGGCGTTGTCATAATGGTGCCGCACAGCGGCAACTGGTATATGGCGGCGTGGGCGATGGCGCAGTGCGGGGTGCCGCTCTTCGCGGTCGCGGCCAAGCAGCGGAATCCGTATGTGGATGCATGGATGAAGCGTCAGTACGGCGATGGCCTGGAGGTTGTGCAACGCGGCAGTGTGCGCGTGATGGCCGAAATCAAGGGTCGGCTGATGCAAGGGCGGTGCTTTGCGATTCTGCCTGATCTGCGGGTGCCCGCGAAGGATGTAGAGGTGCCGTTCCTGAACGGAATCGCAAATGTATCGCACGGCGGCGCATCTTTCGCGACGGCCGCCGGTGCGCCGATTGTCGTCGCCGTCATGCGCCGGGAAAGCGGGATGCACGTGTTCGATCACCTCGGTACGCTGCGTCCTGATGCCGCCATAAGCCGTAAAGAGGACGCAATCCGCCTTACACGCGAGGCAATGGCGCTGATCGATGCCGCCATCAAGAAGTCGCCTGAACACTGGTTCTGGTACAACAAGCGGTGGATTCTGCAGCCGGTCTGAGCGGTGTTTTTCTCTGCGATTTGCCGCGCCGTGCGCCGTTCCGT
>CAYTWE010000075.1:0-4647 GCA_964440985.1 uncultured Lentisphaeraceae bacterium
ACAAGGGGGGCAAGTTCATGCTCCGTTGGAAATCGAGGTGTCGTTTGATATAATACGCCGCACCATGGAAGAATCATCATTGTCCAACGTCAGGAACATCGGCATTGTGGCGCACATCGATGCGGGAAAGACCACGACGACCGAGCGCATCCTTTTTTACACAGGCAAGATACACAAGCACGGTGACGTGCATGACGGAAACACGACCACCGACTTCATGGTGCAGGAGCGTGAGCGCGGCATAACGATTCAGTCCGCTGCCATATCCTGCGAGTGGAAGGGGCATTCCATCAATATCATCGACACTCCGGGACACGTGGATTTCACGATGGAGGTCGAGCGTTCTCTCCGTGTGCTTGACGGCGCCGTGTGCGTCTTCTGCGCGGTTGGCGGTGTGCAGCCGCAGTCCGAGACCGTGTGGCGGCAGGCCGACCACTATTCGGTGCCGCGCATTGCGTTCGTCAACAAGATGGATCGGATGGGCGCAAATTTCATGCGCGTGGTGGACGAGCTGCGCGACAAGCTCAAGGCAAACGCTGTTCCGCTCGAACTGCCGATAGGCCGGGAGGACGGCTTCTCCGGCGTGGTGGACATCATCGAGATGAAGGGCATCATCTATGACGAGAAGAGCGATGGCAAGCAGTTCACGGTCGGCGATGTGCCGGCGGACATGAAAGACGATGCGGAACTTGCCAGGGCAGAGCTGTGCGAAAAGGTCGCCGATCTTGACGATGGCGTGATGGAGGCGTATCTTGAGAATGGAGATCTCACCGCCGAAGAACTGAAGGGTGCAATCCGCAGGCTTGTCGTGGCGAACAGGATGGTGCCTGTGCTGTGCGGCACGTCGCTGCGCGACAAGGGTGTGCAGCCGCTTCTTGATGCGGTTGCATGGTATCTGCCGAGTCCCAAGGACAGACCGCCGGTTGTCGCAACTGACCTAAAGAGCGGAGAGCCGGTGACGCGGCAGCAGAAGGACGGCGAACTGCTGACGTCTCTTGTGTTCAAGATCGCGACGGATCCTTTCGTTGGCCGTCTCTTCTTCGTTCGCGTCTACGGCGGTGTTCTTAAGAAAGGTGCGAACGTCTTCAATCCGCGCACACGCAAGCGCGAAAGGGTGATGAAGATCGTCCGTCTTTTCGCGGATGACCAGATAGAGGTGGATCAGCTTTCGTCCGGCGACATTGGCGCACTTGTGGGACTGAAGGAGGCGACGACGGGAGATACTCTCTGCGCAGAGATGAAGCCGTGCTACCTTGAACGGATAACGGCGCCGCAGCCGGTGATGTTCCTCGCCATCGAACCGAAGTCCGGGGCCGACAAGGACAAACTTGTGGATTCCATGAAAGCCCTTGCCGCCGAAGATCCGACCTGCCAGTTCCGCGAGGACGAAGAGACGGGTCAGACGATTCTTTCCGGCATGGGTGAGCTTCATCTTGAGATCCTTGTGGACAGGCTCAAGCGTGAATTCAAGGTGGCTGCGAACGTCGGCAAGCCGATGGTTTCATACGCAGAGACGGTGACGCGGCAGGCGGCGAAACCGTTCACGTTCGATCGGGAGATCGGCGGCAAACGTCATGCCGTCACTCTTACGGTTGAGATAAAGCCGCTTGAGCGCGGCGCCGGAAGGAAGGTGTCCGTTGCCCGCGACGTGAAGAACTCACTTCCCGACCAGCGTCTTGCCGAAATCCTGGAGCAGGGGCTTCTCGACGGCATCATGACGGGCGTCCTCGCCCGCTATCCGATGACTGACATGGAGGCCTCCATCTCAGGCATCGAGATGGTCGATCCTGAGACCTCGGACGAGATTGCGCTTCGTGGCGCTGCCGTCATGGGATTCCGTGAGGCGGCTTTGGCGGCAGAGCCTGAGTTCCTTGAGCCGATCATGAAGCTTGAGATCACCACTCCGCCGGAGTCCGTAGGCGAAGTGTTGGGGGACCTGAACATGAGGCGAGGCACGGTGCTGGACATGACACAGCGCGACGATATGCAGATTGTCCACGCCCGTGTGCCCATGGCGCAGATGTTCGGCTATGCCACAGCCGTACGTTCGCTTACGAAGGGACGCGCCTCCTACTCAATGGAGCCGAGCGATTTTGCGCTTGTCCCGAAAAGCGTCCACGAACATCTCCTGTCGCTCTGAAGGCAGGTAATCGACGCAGACTGCCGTCAAGGCGGATGCAGAACAAACTCCGTTCGCATCAGGTGCGAACGGAGTTTGTTTTTCGGCGGAGCGGTGGTGCGC
Organism: uncultured Lentisphaeraceae bacterium; assembly: GCA_964440985.1. Lineage (GTDB taxonomy): Bacteria > Verrucomicrobiota > Kiritimatiellia > RFP12 > UBA1067 > UBA1731. The sequence goes on from CAYTWE010000075.1 coordinate 2,243, forward strand.
GACCTTTTAGCTTAATTTTGCGCGGTCGCGCGTCGTCCGGCGGCAGAGAAGTCCCATTCCTTGAATCCGAGCCGGAACGCCGGAGATTCCTTCTTTAGGCGGAAGTCGAGTTTCTTTGCATCGACGAAAAGAGGATCGGCGTATTCGCCGAGCACTTCGCGTCCGCTCTCACGCCATTCGTTCCAGCCGCCCACACCGAAATCCGGCTTCTTCCCGGAAACGTCGTACCACAGGTTTCCTGCCCATACGCCGCCTACGCGCTGTACGCCCTTGATCGTGAGAGGGGTGCCGTCGACGAGGATGATGTTGTTCACGAGTTCTGTGGAGCATGGAACCTTGAACACCACATCGCGCTGTGTGCGCACGGCGCCTGTCATCCTGTTCCATGCGAAGATGTTGTTCTTGATGAGGTTGTTGGCGCCGAAGTGCTGGTGGTACGATCCGTCAGTCGTGTTGTAGACAAGGTTTCGCTCCATGACCACGCCCTCCGAGCCTTCATCGTTGTACAGCCCCCATCCGCCGTACGAGTAGGAGTTCACGTCGTGTATCACATTGTCGTGAACGTGCGTTCCGAATGACGTTCCGAGCGTATACACGCCTCCCATGTCGCTCATGATTCCCTTGCCGAGGTCGTATATTCTGTTGAACGCAATTTCGTTGCGCTGCGCCACAGATCCGAAGAATCCCCATACCCATCCGACGCTCACCCCGGAGTAGTAGAGGTCGTAGATGTCGCAATGGATCACGCGGGTGTCGGATGCATGGGTGAGGACGATGCCGGTTCCTTCCGGATTGAACCGTCCTCCGTTGCGGATGGTGCAGTTCTCTATGATGTTGAATGCCGTCGACTCTGGAAGCATCTCCTTGATTATGCGTCGTCCATAAGGGGCGACATCCATGCGTCCGTTCGCCTTTGCGGGCGGCAGCTTCGACCTTGATGCGCCAATCCACAGGCCGCCTGCTCCGAGATCCTCCATCGTGCAGTCGGTGAACCTGTTCGATACGCATCCATCCGTCAGCCTCACCGCATAGTTGCCGGTGTGCGCGATTTTGCACCTGCTGAAAGAGGCATTGCGGACGCCCTGACCGGAGACGGCGCCGCCGGATCCGCTTGCCGCCTGATGCGGTCGGATGGCGGTGAATCCTTTTATGGAGGATGGCGCCGTGTGTTCAAGACTGATGTTGCTGAACATGACGTTGTCTACGTATTCTCCCTTCGCCGGATTGCCGGCAAACACCACCAGTCCATCCATTCCCGGACGCGGCACAACGATTGAGACACCGTCGATTGTCTCGCCGCTGCGAGGTCTGTACCTAAGCTCCTTTCTGGCAGAATCGCAGAACCATTCGCCCTCCGCGAGTGAATCGGCGCCTATGTTCTCGAAGAACAGCAGCGCCGTCTCGGGAGTCCACTTGTACGACCACTTGAATGGCGGGTTCGCCACGACGGTGACAGAACCGTCCGCTCCCCGCTTCGCTTCAGAGACGCGAACCCTGAAGAAAGTCCATTTGTGGACAGCGGACAGCCACACGTCCTTGCTGCCGACAATTGCGTCCACCGCCCGGTCGTTGAACTTTACGGTTAGAACGAATCCCGATTTGCCGTCTGCGGCGGGTTCGCAGGAGGCATCGGCGATTTTCAGGTAGCTGTCCACACCTTTACCTGATTTGGGCAGACGCGAGCAATCGGCGCGTCGTCCGTTCACCCACAACTCCTCTACATAGCCGTCAAAAGGGGCCAGCCAGGTGCCGTCACCTGCATCGCGCCATCCATCGACCTTCATTCCGCCGGAGAGAACGGCACCATCTTCGCCGACCCATTTTACGTTTGAGTGTTCCTTGGTGTGGACAAGTGGAGCTTCAAGGCTGTACAGACCCTTCGCCACGCAAATGGTGCCACCCTTGCCGCGCAGTGTCTCAAGAGCCTGTGCGGGCGAAATGCCGCCTGGCGATACGTTTATTGTCGTGCTGCCGGCAAACCCCGATGTGACCGCAAGTGCAACCGACAGATAGGCAATGATTTTGGAAGAGGACATGATGTTGTTCCTGTTTGGTGTATGCTATGGGCAGTTGTCGTTATTCTTGTGGGGATTATAGCACATATCGAACGGATTTAGGTTATATGCGCATCCTGCGGAACGAACGACGTTGTGATCAGAGGCGGGATTTGCATCATATGTGCATGACGTGAACACCTAATCGGCGACATTTTGAGGAGAATCAACGCATTGGCGTCGCTGCACGGCAGAAGGATTCCACTATGTGCAACGCACGGGGAGACAACAGGCGCCGCTCTGCCCCGCATCCGCGACTTCCAGATTCCACTATGTGAAGGGCACGGGTGAGACGACAGGGATGCCGTCGAAAAGCTCAATGCAGCGATGGGGCATCTCAAGGCGGATGGC
>CAYTWE010000076.1:0-4615 GCA_964440985.1 uncultured Lentisphaeraceae bacterium
AACTGTCGTTCGTGCCCTTCTCCCTCGATTTGTTCGAGCGTACGTTCACGCCCGCCGAACGGACGCGGACGTTTGAAGGGCCGGTTCTTCGCCGCTGGGTGCGCTGATTGGGCGTCGTCTGTTTCGTGCATATGCGCATTGCCGTTTTGATTTGTGGTATAATGCAAGGAATTAGTTTGCGAGGTTCGCAGATGTGATGTGATTCAATTGGCAAGGAATGTTTGACATGAAAAGAGCTGGATTGGTGTTTGGGCTTTGCGCAGTCGTTGCGTATGCGGATGTTTTTGGCGCTGAGATTCCCAGGGTTGTGGCGCATCGCGGCAACTACCAGTACGATGACAATGCGCTTGGCGGGTTCAGGCAGTCGTTGGCGGCGGGCGTGACGGGATATGAAACCGATGTGCAGATGACGTCCGACGGAGGATTGGTGATCATGCATGATACGAACGTTGCGCGGACAACGACCGGGACCGGCAATGTCTATGACATGACGTTTGCCGCCGTGACGAATCTTACGCTGAAGAAGAGCGGAGAACGTGTGCCGTCCCTCCAGCAGATCGCAGACCTCTTCAAAGACCGGCCGGATGTGTCGGTGGAGTTCGAGATGAAGGGGCAGAAGCCGCTGGACGAAGATCCAGAGAAGCTTGCGCAGTATGTGGACGGCGTCCACAAGATCGTCACATCCACGATGCCGGCCGGCTCATATGTCCTCACGTCGTTCGCGACTGGCTATCTGCGCATGATGCGCAAGCGTCATCCGAATGCGCCGACGGCGCTCATCATCGGCAAGGCACCGGCTTCGGCGGCGGACGATGCGGACATCAAGATGGCGGTGTCCCTGGGATGCGAACGGATTGCGCCGCTTGCCGGAACATCGCCAGACTGGGTGGATGCTGCGCAAAGGGCAGGTCTTCGCGTTACGCTCTGGATGGTTGAGGATTTTGACACATGGAAGAGCTGCCGCGCAAAAGGAGCCGCAACAGTCACATCCAACCATCCCATACAGCTCTACACGGCCGTCACGAATCACTTGAACTGCACACGCTGACGCATTTCTTCGTATTGCCGATACGTTTTGACGGATTGTTCCGTGATTTGGTTTCATGATTGACTGTGCTTTGGTCAGGGAGTGTCCATGAATAAGATGGTTCTGTCGACCGCACTCGCGGCGCTGGGGTCTGTGCAGGCTTATTTCCCCGTTGCTACGCCGGAATCTCAGGGCGTTTCGTCGCACGCGATCAGTGCATGGATAGATGCCTCCGAGAAGGCTCTTGACGCATTGCACAGTTTCGTGCTGTTGCGTCACGGAAAGCTTGTTGCGGAGGGCTACTGGAAGCCGTATGCGCAAGATCGGACGCATATGCTCTATTCCCACTCCAAGAGTTTCACCGCGACAGCCGTAGGTTTTTTGGCGGACGAAGGAAAGATTGATCTGGACGAGCGCGTCGTAGACATCTTCCCCGACAAGCTTCCTGAAAAGCCGTCTGAGAACCTACTGCGGATGCGCGTCCGCGATCTGCTGACGATGAACACCGGCAGCGAACGCGATTCGACCGGCTCGCTTGCGCAGGCGGCGGACGGCGATTGGGTGAGGGCATTTCTCGCGCATCCTGTCGAGAAGGATCCCGGCACATGGTTCGTGTACAACACTGGCGCGACGTACATGCTGTCGGCCATCGTTGAGAAGCGGTCCGGCGAAAGGCTGATGGATTTTCTCGGAAGCAGACTGTTCGGGCCATTGGGCATCGAGAAAGCCTGGTCGACTACGTGTCCGAAGGGCATTGCCTGCGGCGGATACGGCATGAACATGACGACGCGCGATCTGGCGGCGTTCGGACAGTTCTGCCTCCAGCGTGGCAGATGGAACGGTCAGCAGCTGCTGTCTGCCGACTGGATTGCGCTGATGACGTCGAAACAGACGGGTACGCGGGACAATCCGAAGGGTGATTGGGGGCAGGGTTATGGTTTCCAGTTTTGGCGCTGCCGCCCGGCGGGAGTATATCGCGCCGACGGTGCACGTGGACAGTTCACGATAGTCATGCCGGAGCAGAATGTCGTTCTGTCGTTGACGTCAGGCGTGGATGACATGCAGCAAGAGCTGTCGCTCGTGTGGGAGCATCTGCTGCCGGCCCTGAAGGATGCACCACTGCCGGAGGATGCCGAGGCGGTCGCCCGTCTCAACGGCAAATGTGCGGCATTGACGCTTCCTCCAGTGAAAGGGGTTAAAGACGGTGAACTGACGGTCGTGTTGGGCAAGGAGTTTGTGTGCGAGAAGAATCCGCAGGGCATGAAGAGCGTAACTCTGTCAAAAACGGCGGACGGATGGGAGATTGTGCATGAAGGGCCGTTCGGCGTCCAGCGTCTGCCTGTCGGTTTCGGCGCATGGGCATATGGATCGCTCAAGCTGGAGAAGGAGAGCTACGAGACGCTTGGTGCGCTTATCGGCGACCAGCCCACTGCGTCGTCGGGTGCATGGACTGCGCCGGACACGTTCACATGCCGCACATATCTTTGCGGCGGACCGGCCTGCTTCGACACCACGCTCAAATTCACGTCCGCCACGGTGACGTGTTCGGTGGTGTTCAAGGCCATGCGCAGCCGGGCGGCGTTGAAGCTCATCGGTGCGGCGAAATGAGCGTTCGCAGTGGTTTTGTGGTAGAATTGCAGCCATGTTTCCAAGAAGAATAAAGATTTGTGATGCGTTTGGGATTCCGGTGTATCTGGACATCTCCCTGATATTTCTCCTTCTCGTCTTTGCGACGGGTGGCGGGCCGTTTATGCTGTCGATGGCGTGTGCGCTCATGCTGCTCGTGTCCATTACGGCGCACGAATTGGGTCATGCGCTCACGGCGCGGGTGTTCGGTTACGGGACTCGGGACATAACGCTGTCGCTGCTCGGCGGATGTGCATCGCTCATCTCCCTGCCTCGCAAGGCTTGGCAGGAGCTTCTGACCGCACTTGCCGGTCCGCTCGTAAGTTTTGCGATCTCAGGGGTGGCGTTCCTGTCAATCTGCTTTCTTCCGCTTGACCGGTGGACATACGCACTTTTGGTGTACGCAATGTGGATGAACGTCATGCTTGGCGCATTCAATCTGCTGCCGGGCTTTCCGATGGACGGCGGGCGCGTGTTCCGGTCTCTCATGCGGGCGTTCATGTCCCGCACACGAGCAACCTACATAGCGATGGTTGTGGGACGTTGCGTCGCGATCCTTCTCGGACTGTGGGGGCTGCACCGCGTCGTCAACGGCGGCACCTGGGGCTTCGTCACAATGCTCATAGCGTGGATGATATGGCGCGAGGGCTGGCGTGAATACCAGGTGGCTCGCATTGAGGAGAGCGCATACGGGTGGAACGACGACTGGACGGCTCGCGTTTCGCCGCCGCCATACGGCGGAAGCGACGATGAGGTCGAGGTGCGCAGGGATTGAACCGGGTGCGGTCTGCGCGTCGTGCCGGTTGCCGTAGCTTTACGGAAAGGGAGATGGACATGGAAGGTTTGAACGTCAAAAAGTCCGGCACATGCCGATGGGATGCGGCGAGTCTCGGCGAAATCATGCTTCGGCTCGATCCGGGCGACAGTCGCATCCACTGTGCGCGGGAGTTCAAGGTGTGGGAAGGTGGCGGCGAATACAACGTAGTGCGTGGTCTTCGCCGTTGCTTTGGGATGAAGACCACAGCCGTCACGGCGTTCGCAGACAACCCTGTGGGGCGGCTTGTCGAAGATTTCATGCTCCAGGGTGGGGTGGATGTCAGCCATGTCAAGTGGTGCGGTTTCGACGGAATAGGCCGCGCTGTTCGCAACGGACTCAACTTCGTTGAGCGCGGTTTTGGATGCCGCGGGGCGCGCTCCTGCGCAGACCGTGGACACACGGCGGTGTCGCAGCTGAAGCCCGGCGACGTTGACTGGGATGCGCTTTTTGGCGCTGAGGGTGTGCGCTGGTTCCACACGGGCGGCATATTCGCGGCGCTCTCCGACACCACTGCACAGGTCGCCATCGAGGCGCTGAAGGCTGCGAAGCGCCATGGGACGGTGACGTCGTACGATCTCAACTACCGCGCTTCTCTTTGGAAGTCTATTGGCGGTCAAGCCAAGGCTCAGGAGGTGAACCGCGAAATCGCCAGGTATGTGGATGTGATGATCGGCAACGAGGAGGACTTCACTGCCGCTCTTGGCATTGAGGTGGAGGGCGTTGACGGCAACCTGACAACTCTCCCTGTGGATGGATTCCGCAGGATGATTGACACCGCTGTCAGGCAGTATCCGAACTTCAAGGCTGTGGCAACTACGCTGCGCAGCGTGAAGTCCGCAACCGTAAACGATTGGAGTGCGCTTTGTTGGTACAAGGGCGTTCTCCATCAGTCTGTAGCCCGTCCGGCGTTGGAGATATATGACCGTGTCGGCGGCGGCGATTCGTTCGCCTCCGGACTGATATACGGGTTCATGGAATTTGATGATGCTGAGAAGGCCGTGAACTACGGGGCGGCGCATGGCGCACTTGCGATGACAACGCCCGGCGACACGTCGATGGCGACGAAGGCGGATGTCGAAAAGCTCGTTGGCGGCGGCAGCGCCCGCGTCGACCGCTGACGCACAACACCATAGTTCCGATTGCCG
>CAYTWE010000077.1:0-4525 GCA_964440985.1 uncultured Lentisphaeraceae bacterium
CCTTGCGCGTGAGATAGAGTGCAAGTCATTGGAAATGCGTAGATAGGTTGCCGACTTGGTAAAGGGAGAGGGTGAGGCCGTAGTAGAAAAAAAAAACTAATATGTGCTATAATTGCCGCCATATGTTCGCCGATGTGTGCATTGAGCGGGCTGATGGACAACCGATCAACAAGTGGGAGACTGACAGGTGGCTATGCAAAGAAAAAAAAATACGTCTCAGTTTCATTGAGAATGTTCGCCATGGCGGTGCTGCTTTTCGGCGTGGCATGGCAGGCGTACGCCAATCTGCCTGAGGACGGCATCTTCTACTACCGGTGGCTTGATGACGCTGTCTTCGGAGATTCTGCAAGTTGGGCGGCGATCAAGACTCAGAGCAGTGACGAGTTGACAAACGCGCCGGCGGTTGATCGATCGCCAGGCGAGCATGACACGGCATACTTCTATCGAATGCCGGTCATGTGCGACAGACGGCTTCGGCTTGAGGCGGATGCGGTCATCTCCAACTTTCTGTACGAAGTCGATGCCGCCGCAGATCCCGGAAACCTTGAGTTCGATCTGCAGGGTCATGTGCTGACGGTCATGAACAGCATGAACCTCAAGAAGCCCGTCGAACACACGAACGGAATGTTCATCGTGAAGAACGGCAGACTCGACATCGTAGGGGCTAACGTCGGTACGATGACTTGGGGGCAGTGGAATGATGATCATAGCGGATTCTTCGTCAACAAAAGACAGCACGCCGGTGGAATCTTCGATCTTACGCTTGATAACGCCCGGCTGTCCGTGACGAACTGGATCACTTACATGAAGGAGAATGGAATCCTTGCCTATTCAACTCCTTGCAGCATCAAGATGAAGCAAAACGACAAAGTATTTCCGTTGCGCAAAGGGCGCATTGTCGTTCAAAACGGCGGCGTGATAGATGTGCCGCAGCTTGACGTTGTGGGTGGCTCCAGCATGGCCGGCGCGGTAATCAACGTCACCGGAGCGGGTTCGGCGCTTATCGTCACAAACACGGCATGGAACGTGAAAAAGGATGGCGTAGACGTCAGTCAAGGCGTTGGACTCATCACCCTTGGTTCAAGCATGAACGATATCCGCCGTGTTATTTCAACCTTGACTGTGAACGGTGAGCGGATAACGACTACGAACGAAGTGGAAGTGGCATTTGAAGAGACAAGGAAGGAGCTGATAGTCGAGAACGGCGCTGAATTGCACGCGCATCAGCTGAACCTTGAGCATGGAGCGTATGTGGTGTTGGACGGCAGCACTAACAGTGTTGGCGGCGGATACAACTGGGGGTATACGGGAACGGTCAAGACAGGTTCCACATCTCCGAACTGCCATGCAAATAACGCATTCCTGTGCATCACGAACAATGCGCTTCTTCTCACCGGCGGAAATGGAGTGGCGGTCGCAACTCTCAATTTCAGCGGATATGCTTCGAAGATGAAGGTGTGCGATGGCGGCATTGTCTCGAATGTGTCAGACAACGCATGGTATTATTTCGGTCGACACGCCTCGGACACCGTTGTCGAGGTTGACAGCGGAACCGTCAGCGCCACATGTATCGGTTTCGGGTCTGAGAATGGCAACGGTACAAATGTCAACTGTCGCCTTGTTGTGCGCGGTGCGAACGCCCAGGTCGTGGCCATTGGCAGCAACAACGATCCCGGCAAGATGTTCTTCAATGATGGCGCATCCATTGAAATCGAGATTCCTGCGGATGGTTTTCACGACGAGACCGGAAATCTGCGCGCACCGATCTATGTGGCGAGGTCCGGGTGGTTCGCTGCAACGCCATCAAACGAGGAGACCGGCGGCCGGATGCCGAAGCTCACGCTTTCACCGGATGCATTTGACCATGCGAATCCCGGAAAGCGCATTGTCCTCATGGAGATGACGCGTACCGCAGAGGATACGAACAAAACGAAAGGTACGGCACTGCTCCGGCACCTTTCGGAGACGGCGGACATAGAGGCTGCAGTACCAGGCGGAAGCCTTTCGGTATCCGATGACGGCTTGAAACTCGTCTATACTGCGCGTCGGCGCGGCACTGTCGTAAGTGTGAGGTAGAGAGTTGAGGGTCGCGATTTCAACGCAAAGGCCTTCTCTACGTTCTTTGCGTCAATCGCCCCCCCCCCCCAATCAAATCGTAAATCGTAAACCGCATATTTCTCAACCCACTACCAACTACCCGCTAATTAACCATGGAATCACGGACATTATCCGCCATTGCAGCGTTTGCAGCACTTGTTTCGCTTCAATCCCTTGCCGCAGTTGGCGGCGAGACTAAGGTGTATGCACACTACATGGGCTGCTGGCCAATCTCGCACGGAAACTTCCTGCCTGACGTAGACAAGGATCTGAAGGACGCTCTGCATCGTGGCGTATACAATGGTTTTTCGCAGCAGGGCGGAAGGTTCAGGAACTTTCCGCTTGTTCCGCAAGACTACAAAGCCGACGAATACGAGGCCGCCAAGGTTGAGATCAGACGCGCCATCCGCGCCGGCATCGATGGCTTTGCGTTCGACGCCTGGGCTGGAGATAGGTCGCCTCAGACCCTTGACGTCTTCTTCAAGGCGGCAGAGGACATGAAGGTGGACTTCGGCCTGACGATTTGCTTCGACCCATCTTGCCATGGCGCGAAGTGGCTCGGCGACGGTGAACTTTGGGAGAAGTTCGTGGTCAGCGCCAAGTGGGTGCTGCGTCACATCGATTCGCCGAACATGGCTCGCTTCGACGGCAAACCGCTCTTCTTCGGCTACTATTCTGGTTCCATTCGCCGCCGCCAGAAGGACACGACCATGGAGCAGTACCGTACATATGCGAAGGTCGACTGGAAGAAGTGGCGCGAAGCGCTTCCCTGTCCTGTCTTCCTCCACGGGAGCGTGGAGGGGTACGGTGAGTGGCGCGGAAACAATCGCACAAAGGCGGAAGACCTACCCGCGATCGTGAAGGACATGGCGGAGACGTATGACGCCGTAGGGATGTTCTTCGGCGGGAAGGATCACCGCTGGCTTGAGGATCTTGACGTGTGGAAGTCTGTCAAGGCAGCCGGCATTGGCTGGAGCCAGCCGCTCTGTGTGCAGTACAACAACAAGAGCGGTGGAATCATCTCGGAGGCCGGGTTCGACCTTCTGCGCGGGACGTGGACGAAAGCGATTGAGCGAGGATGTCGGCTGCTTCAGTTCGTGACATGGAACGACTACGGCGAGGAGAGCGTCCTCGCTCCGGGCTACGGATCTGGGTATGCGGTGATGCGCCTCAACAGGTACTATGCGGACTGGCTGAAGTCAGGCAAGCCGCCCAGGGTCGAGAAGGACGAGATTCATGTTTCGTTCCGCCGAGCGCCAGCCGATGCTCTTACGTTTCCGTTCCTTGACAGGCGCGTGGGCGTACCGTCAGTGCTGGAGGTCGTGACGTTCCTCACCGCGCCCGGCAAGGTTCACGTGGAGGGATACGGCGACTACGATGCGCCAGCCGGAATGTCTTACAGGCAGTTCAAGGAGAAGCCGGGCAAGGTGGCAGTCACGGTCTCGCGCCGCAAATGGCTGTTTGCGAACCATGAGGTCTGCCGCCTCGACTGTCCGGAGGAGATCAGCGCCTACAAGTGGCGCGAGTCGAACGTGATGGCGACATGGAGCTCGACCTATGATGAGGAGTGGGAACTCGACTTTCCTGGCGTGAAGCCGCTCCACTATTCGGAGAACGGCGACATGGACGGCGATGGCCTCCCGAACTGGTTCGAGATGGTCTACTTTGGCAAGTACCCGTTCATGGAGACGGCCGGCGTGGCTGATCCGTTTGCAGATCCTGACGGCGACGGCTTCACGAACATCATGGAGTATCGGAATGCTACAGACCCGAACATCAAGGATACGCCGTACGCGAAAGGCCATGTGTGGAGCATAGAGGATCTGAAGGGGAGCGAATACGTTTCCAATCCTGCGCGTGACACGAGAGGACATCATGTGTGGCGGGCTGAGATCGTCTTGGGCGAGAAGGGTGCGACATTCAGCCCAGCTGCAAAGTTCACCGAGATATATTCCGGAGGCGGTTCGCTGAAACGCAAGCAGTTCCGCTTCTACGAGACAAATCCGCTCGGCGGCGATGGGTTTGATTCCGGGGTTGCATTTGACGTAAAGGGAAGCGGCAAGGCGGAGATCTTCGTTCGGAAGGACTGCCCAATCGCGATTGCGTGGATTGCGCCAGTCGACGGCATCGTCGACGTCGAATCGGTGTGGCGGCCGAAGAACCACAAGATAAATGAAATCGCGTGCCATATCGTCAAGGATGGCGCCGTGATTGGCGACGGTTCAGCGAAGGGCGTGGCGGTGAAGAAGGGCGATGTGATCCGCCTTGTAGCGGTAAACGGATATCGATACTCGTCCGGCGAATTCCTCACCATCGAGTCGCTGAAGGTCACGCTGCGATAGACGTGTTACCTGTAAAGGCAAGTCCTGGACATCGAGCCGACCGTGACCGGGAGATCAATTTGCGCCACGAGATATTACAACTTTCC
>CAYTWE010000078.1:0-3629 GCA_964440985.1 uncultured Lentisphaeraceae bacterium
ACGTTTCGCGAGTTCTTCATACGTTTTCTGTCGCGCCACGGCATTCCGTCCGTTCGTTTCCACGCGCTTCGCCATACCTTTGCCACGCGCTGCATCGAAGCGGGCGGGGACTGCAAGACGGTGAGCGAACTGCTGGGACACGCCACCGTCAACCTCACGCTCAATCTCTACGTCCATCCGCAGATGGAGCAGAAGCGCTCGTGCGTGGAGCGTCTGGAGATGTTTTGAAGACAGTGCTTGTTGTACGTGCATTTGTCGCGCCATGTGTGCTTGCACAATGACAGGCCATGCATTATCGCTCCGCTTTGTGGAAGTGTGATATAATGCACGGAAATTTTTCCGTTGGCGTATGCGGCTGCTTGATGCCGCATACGGACAGACTTACGAAAGGATAGAGACAGAAATGAAACCTACACTTGTTGTTCTTGCGGCCGGAATGGGTTCCCGCTATGGCGGGCTTAAGCAGGTTGACCCTGTGGGGCCGTCTGGTGAAGCCATACTCGACTATTCGGTGTTTGATGCGAAACGCGCCGGATTCGGCAAGGTTGTGTTCATCATCCGCAAGGACTTTGAGGCTGAGTTCAAGGAGAAGGTCGGCGCGAAGTACGAAGGTGTGCTTCCCGTGGAATACTGCTATCAGGACATCAACGATCTGCCTGAGCCGTTCAAGGTGCCGGAGGGTCGTGCGAAGCCGTGGGGTACGGCACACGCGATCCGCGCCGCACGCAACGTCGTGAAGGAGCCGTTCGCCGCCATCAACGCCGATGACTTCTACGGACGTGATGCATTCGCGAAACTTGCTGCGTTCCTCTCCGCACCGAAGATGGATTCCGGTTCTGTTCTCCATTTTGCGATGGTCGGCTACAAGCTCGACCTTACGCTCTCCGACAACGGATCGGTTGCCCGCGGCATCTGCAAGGTCGAGGACGGCAAGCTCCTTTCGGTCACGGAGATGACGAAGCTTGTCCGCGTTCCCGGCGGTGCGGAGAACCGTGAGGATGAATCCAACCCCGTGAAGCTCACCGGAGAGGAGCGTGTGTCGATGAACCTCTGGGGATTCACGCCGGAACTGTTCGATGCCTTGGAGAAGCGCTTCCCCGCGTGGCTTGAAAAGAACGGTGCTGCGCCAAAGTCCGAATGGTACATTCCGTTCGTCGTGGATGAGATGATCCACGAGGGCAAGGCAGATGTCGCGGTTCTTCCGACCGATTCCAACTGGTTCGGCGTGACGTACCGCGAGGACAAGCCGTTCGTGACATCCGAAATCGGCAAGCTTGTCGCCGCCGGCGAATATCCCGCAGATCTTCTGCACTGAACGGCATCCGCTGTCTTGGTGCATCAGAAGGAAGGACTTGGCTCATGATGAACGGGATTGCGCTGTTTCTTGCTGCGGCGGAGTGGATTGCCGGCGCGTACGTGCCGCCGGCTGAGACGGATGAGACTGCGTTTTTCAAGGATGCGCGGAATGATGTCGTAAGCCGTGCGTTCACCGCAAAGGCGTCGGCAGTCCGCAAGGCGGAATGGCGCGTCGCCGCGCCCGGAATGCGCGATCTCTTCGTAAACGGCGAGCGCGTGACGTCCACGGCCCTGCCGCCGTGGACGCCGTACCGCAAGCGGATTCTCGAAGAGTCGTTTGACGTCACCTCGTTCGTGAAGTCCGGATGCGAAAACTCGCTTCGCGTGGAGCTTGGCAACGGGTGGTGGAATCTTCTTCCCCTGAAGATGTGGTATCACTACGATATGCGCAAGGCGCTGCCGCAGGGTACGCCATGCGTGAAGGCTACGCTTGAGGTGACGTATGCTGACGGAAGCCGCCAGACGGTGGAGACAGACTCGTCCTGGCGGGCTTCCGAAGGCCGCGTCCTCTTCAACAGCATCTACATGGGCGTGAAGGAGTATGCGCGAGCGGGGCGCGATGATGTCGGAGCCGCGAGGGTCGTGAAAGGTCCAGAGGGGAAAGTGGTTCCGGCTGGCGATTTCCCGAAGACTGTTGTGATCGAGCGCCTGAAGGCGAAGGGCGTTTCCCGGATTCAGGACGTAAAAGGGAAATGGCTTGTAGACATGGGCGCGAACCGTGCCGGGACGTATCGGGTGAAGATGCGCGACGTGCCGGCGGGGACTGCGGTGAAGTTCAGGTCAGGAGAGCGCATTAACGTGGACGGCACTGTCAACGTGATGACGGCGGTTGCCGGACAGATCAAGAAGTCGCATCTCGGCCCGCTCTTCGGAGTGGCTGAGCAGTGCGACACATGGATCTCCGACGGTTCTGCCGAAGCCGTGTTTGAGCCGAGGATGACGTTCCACTGCTTCCGCTACATTCAGGTGGAGGGGCTTCCGTACATGCCGAGGCCTGAGGATTTCGAGATGCTGGTGTGGTCTGCGGATGTGAAGGACGCCGCACACTTCGAGTGTTCAGATCCGCGTCTCAACGAGCTTCACGAAGTCTGCCGCCGCACGTTCAGGGCAAACATGCAGAGCGTTCAGTCCGATTGCCCCGGACGAGAGAAGTTCGGCTACGGAGGTGACCTTGCGTGTACGGCGGAATCGTTCCGCTGCAACTGGGCGATGCTTCCGTTCTATCGCAAGATGCTGCATGATTTCCTGAACGAGGCGGAGGATACCGGGTTGTTCCCGGAGACCGCGCCGTACGTCGGAATCGGATGCAACTCCGTGATTCCGGAGATGGAGACGGACGGCATTGCGTCCGGACCTATGGGATGGGCAGTCGGTGTGCCTGTTCTGCTTGACGTGATGCTGCGCTACGACGGCGACGTCGATTCGATTCGCGTGGCGTATCCCGCGCTTGTGCGCTTCATCGACATTGTCTCAAGACGCTATCCGCAGGATGACTTGCCGCCGTGCATAGGAGACCATATCGCGGTCGAGAAGGCGGACTGTACGCTTTCTTGCTGGGCGCATTGGCATGAGTTCCTGACGAAGACCGCGAAGTTCGCCCGTCTGCTCGGCAAGGACGCTGATGCCGCAAACTTTACGGCACACGCCTCAAGGGTGGCGGCGAAGTTCCGGTCGGCGTATGTGAAACCCGGCGGAATCGTGAACCGCGGCTATCAGGGCGAACAGCTGTTTGCGCTCTACAACGGACTCCTTGAGGCGAAGGATGTGCCGGCGGCGTATGCGCACCTCAAGCGCGATATCGCAGACCATGGTGATGCGCTCACCACGGGAATATTCACTACGCAGTATCTGTTCGAGTACCTGTCTTCGCATGGCGATGCCGCGTTGGCCGGCAAGGTCGCCACGCACGAGGGCGCCCCCGGCTACTTCTTCATGCTTGATCGCGGTGCGACGACGCTCTGGGAGGACTGGTTCGAGGCTCAGTGCGACGATCTGTACAGCAACTGCCATCCGATGTTCGGCAGCGTGGAGCAGTGGCTCATGCGGCATGTGCTTGGCATCGCCGTGTGCGAGGATGCGGTTGGCAGCGACAGGGTGCGCATAGCACCGAACGCCGTCGCCGGCGTAACGTCCGCCTCCGGTTGGCTTGATACGCCGAAGGGACGCATAACGGTGTCCTGGCGGATAGAGAACGGCAGGATGCTTGTTGAGAAGAGCGTACCCGAAGGAATAAAGGTTGTTGCAGAAAACTGAACCATAGGCGCAGTCTGCGT
>CAYTWE010000079.1:0-3465 GCA_964440985.1 uncultured Lentisphaeraceae bacterium
AATAAAATCATTGAAATGAATGAGACAAGGAGACATACGATGAAAGTTCTGATGATAAACGGAAGCCCCCGCGCAAACGGCAACACGGCTCGTGCGCTCAAGGAAGTCGCCGATACGCTCTATGCCGAGGGGATTGAGACAGAGACCGTGTGGATCGGCAAGAAGCCAGTGCGTGGTTGCATCGCCTGCAGGCAATGCCAGGCGAAGAATCTGGGGCGGTGCGTGTTTGATGACGACATCGCGAACCGCATAGTCGAGAAGTTGCCGGATGCTGATGCGTTCGTGGTAGGCTCACCTGTTTACTACGGGCAGCCTAACGGAGCGTTTCTCGCGATCTGGCAACGCGTTTGCTTCGCGGGAGCGGCGCACGTCAGGGCAAAGCCTGCCGCCTCAGTCTCAGTTTGCCGCAGAGGAGGATCCACGGCGGCATACCAGTGCATGAACATGCCGTTCGAGATGCTGAACTGCCCTGTTGTCACTTCGCAGTACTGGAATGTCGTGTTCGGGCGCGAAGAAGGGGAGTGCGAAAAGGACATGGAAGGGATGCAGACGATGCGCACCCTTGGGCGCAACATGGCGTGGCTTCTCAAGAACCTCAAGCGTTCCGACGCCATCGCCCGTTCCGCCGATGAGCCATGGCAGCCCATGCACTTTATTCGGTAGATGGCATGACTGTGACCTGCAAACATGGTGGGACGGCAAAAGCTTCTTAAACCGTTCTATCCTGATGTAAGCCGTTCTATTTTGATGCGATTCTTTTGGGCCAAATGTGAATTATAGGCATGCGCAATCTTTTTGCCGTTTCTATTCTGGTAAAAAAAAAATGAATTGCGCATTAATCGCATTTATGGTATCTTGCATCTCTGTTGTCCTAATCAGTTTCAATGTTTCGTAAAATGGAGATGTCCGACATGGGAACATTTGCGTCCGTTTCGCTTAAGGCGATTGCTTTCGCCGTCTGCCTTGTCACCGTCGCAGGTTGCGGTCGTACAGCTGTTTTTACGCCAGACGAAACAGAGGTTGTGATAGCTCCCGATGCACCGAAGTCAGTGCTGTTCGCCGTTGAGGAGATGACGAACCTGTTGTCCAAGGCGTTTGGACGCGACGTGCCAGTTGTGACGTCGCCCACGCTTGGAAGGGCTGGCATCTATCTCGGCGACAGCGAGTGGTCGCGCAGGGCGGGCATTGAAGTGGCATCGATGAAGCGCGATGCGTTCACAATCGTGTCCGATGGATTGAACGCATACATAGCCGGACGTGACGATCCGAAGGAGGATACACACGAAGCGGTCTATTCCCCATACACCTCCGTATGGAATCAGCTGCACGAACACGCGACGCTGTTCGGAGTGTACGAGTTCCTGGAGAGGTATGCCGGGGTGAGGATGTTTTTCCCGGGAGAGCTTGGCACGATAGTCCCGAAGACAAACTCGATGCGTGTACCTGCGACGAGGTTCACGGTAGCGCCGGACTTCTCCGTGCGCAACTATTCGGCGTTCGACGACGGAATGTATTTTGACGGAACGAACCGCAGCATGAAGCTTCTTGCGGAGCGCAAGTTGAACTACCGGCGGAACAGGATGCAGACGCTTTACGTACCGTGCTGCCACGGATCGAACGGCTTCCGCATACAGCAGCGCTTCGCCAAGGAGCATCCTGAATACATGGCATTGATGGAAAGAGACGGCAAGATGGTGCGCGACACCGATCCCAACGTACGGGCGCATCGCGGACAGCTCTGCCATTCATCCGCCGTGTACGACGAGTTCTTCAAGGACATCTGCTCCTACGCAAAGGGCGAATCGCCAGAGGTGCGCGGCATGGGCTGCTATCGCAAGGGCGAAAAGCGGCAGGACTGGGCGATAGCGACGTTCCGCAAGCCGTGGGTTGACGTAATGCCGCAGGATTCGTACGCGGAATGCCATTGCGAGAAGTGTCAGGCCGCCTACAGAAAGGATGACCTCAACTACGCAACGGAACTGATATGGGGGCGCACTGTCGAACTTGCGAACCGCGTCAAGGCGGCGGAGCTTGACATCCGCATCACGCAGATGGCGTATGTGCCATATCGCCGCATTCCCGATTTCGACATTCCGGATAACGTCGATGTGATGGTCGCCGAGGGCGGC
This sequence comes from uncultured Lentisphaeraceae bacterium, assembly GCA_964440985.1. GTDB lineage: Bacteria > Verrucomicrobiota > Kiritimatiellia > RFP12 > UBA1067 > UBA1731. The sequence goes on from CAYTWE010000079.1 coordinate 2,130, forward strand.
CCTTGGTCTGTCTCCAATCCCGTGAAGCTGCAGGAGGAGTACGGCGAGATACGCAGATGGAGCGAAAAGCTGAAGCGTCCGGTGTGGATCTGGACATATCCGAACAAATACGGCGGGATGAACCTTCCAGACATCCCGAACGGCACTCCACGCGCCTGGGCCAAGTACTTCAAGGACGTTTCGCCGTGGATATTCGGCACGTTCGCCGAAAGCGAAAACGACAGGTCGTTCTACAACATGCTCACCTACTACGTTTTCGGAAAGGTCTGCTGGAACACCAAGGTGGATGTTGACGCGCTGCTTGACGAATACTTCCGCCTGATGTTCGGTCCGGCGGCGAAACCCATGGCCGCACTTGTCGACGAGATTGAGCGCAAATGGGTCAACGAGGTGGCTGGGAATCTCGTCGATACGCCGCTCGGCCCGACACGGAATCCGCCAAGCCAGTATGCGCTCTTTACGAAGATATATTCACCGGAGACGATAGAGCGTTGGGGTGGCTGGCTCAATGAGGCGGCGTCGCTTGTGCCGGACGGATCGCTTGAGGCCAGACGAATCGCGCTCTACCGCCGCGAAATCCTCGATCCGTTGGCGAAGTCGGCGAAAGAGTATCTCGACGGAACATCGGTGGAGCGCGAAGTCCGTCGCCGCGCTGCAAGGAAGGACGCGAACATTCTCGTGAACAGCGATTTCACTGCGCTTGCGGACGGCCGGTCGAATCGTCACTTCGGATACTACGACGGAAAGACCGGCGCCTGGAAGGGCGGATGGATATGCAACAAGGAGGATGTGCCGTATATATCGTTTTCCGACGATGTGCCGCCCGGGGTCAAGGGACGCTCCGTCCGGATAGCGTCAACCGACAAGCCGAGACGCATCCAGATAGGAAACCACTTTGAGCCTGTGAGCGGAAAATTCAAGCCGGGCGTCAGATACCGCATCTCATACTTCGTGAGGCTTCACAACGTGGTTCCAGGCGAGGCCGATGGCGGCGTTGGCGTACGGACGCTCTGCGACCACAACACTTGGTTTCCCAAGAACCGCATAACCGGAACCACGGACTGGATACACCAGGAGTTCTTTTTCACCGCCGGGAAGAGGTCGTACGAACGTCTCTCGCAGTTCACGCTCTATCTGTGGCATTCGACGGGTGCGGTGGAATACGCCGGCCTTCGCATTGAACCGTGCGAGGATGGGGCAGACCGTCAAGCGGATTGAACATCGATCAATTCTGTATATCAGCGAAAGGTGGTTGAAATGCGAAACGGGAAAATGAACATCATCAATTCTGTATATCAGCGAAAGGTGGTTGAAATGCGAAACGGGAAAATGAACA
>CAYTWE010000080.1:0-3150 GCA_964440985.1 uncultured Lentisphaeraceae bacterium
GTTGCGCAACGTGCCGATGTGGGATTCCCCCGTGATGATTGCCGAAAAGTCGGCGCTCGTCCATCGCCATTTGTGAAATGTCCAAGATTTCCGTGATACCGAGAGCGTCCGTTATTATGGTAAACTGCGGCAAATGGTGCGCGAGGCGAAAAATGAAACCTGAACGTTCATCTTTTGGTATAATGATGCGATTTCCGAAAGGTGCAAAATGAATAAGCTTACCGCAGACGAACTTAGAGAGGCGTATCTGTCGTTCTTCGAATCGAAAGGCCATGTGCGCATACCCGGTGCATCGCTGATCCCGGAGAACGATCCCACTGTGCTGTTCACCACGGCCGGAATGCATCCGCTCGTGCCGTATCTGATGGGGCAGATGCCGCATCCGGCAGGCACTCGCCTCACGGATGTGCAGAAGTGCGTACGCACTGGCGACATCGACGCGGTCGGTGACAGCGCCCATCTCACTTTCTTTGAGATGCTCGGCAACTGGTCTCTGAACGACTACTTCAAGCCTGAGGCAATCGCGTGGAGCTTCGAGTTCCTCACTACGAAACTTGGATTCGATCCAAAGGACATCTACGTCACTGTGTTCGCCGGAGAGGACGGCATACCGCGTGATGACGAGGCGATTGCCTTGTGGAAGCGGCAGGGATTGCCGGACGACCACATATTTCCGCTCCCGCGTGAGGACAACTGGTGGGGTCCGGCCGGAACGACGGGGCCTTGCGGACCGGACACTGAGATGTTCATCGATACCGGCAAGGAGAAGTGCGGCGCAGACTGCCGCCCCGGTTGCCACTGCGGCAAGTACATCGAGATATGGAACAACGTGTTCATGCAGTACAACAAGACGGCGGAAGGAAAGTTCGAACCGCTTGGTCGCCACAATGTTGATACGGGCATGGGTGTGGAGCGCACGGTGTGTATGCTTTCGGGCTTGCCGACTGTGTTCGACACCGAGATATTTGCGCCCATAATGGCGAAGATAGACGAACTTTCCACCACAGTTCCGGACGATCCGGAACTCACCGTTCGTGCCCGCCGCATTGTTGCGGATCATATGCGCACGGCGACGTTCATCCTCTGCGACCCGAAGGGCGGGGTGAAGCCCGGCAACGTCGGGGCCAACTACGTGCTTCGCCGCCTGATCCGCCGCGCAGTCCGCTACAGCCGCTTCCTCGGTATCGCGCCCGGATTCACGGTGACGCTGGCGGAGACGATTTGCGAGAAGTACAGGCACATCTATCCTGAACTTGCGGAGAATCTCGCCAACTGCAAGCTTGACCTTGAGACGGAGGAGAGCCGTTTCAACCAGACGCTCGACAAGGGGGCGGCGATGTTCGCTAAGGTCGCGGAGCAGCTCAAGCTCCACGGGCAGACGCAGATATCAGGCAAGACGGCGTTCAAGCTCTACGACACCTTTGGCTATCCGCTTGAGATGACGCTTGAGCTGGCGAAGGAGCAGGGGCTTGAAGTTGACGTTGCCGGATTCGAGGAGGCGAACCGCAAGCATCAGGAGCTGTCACGCACGACTTCGGCGGGTTCGTTCAAGGCCGGTCTTCAGGACAACTCCGAGGTCGTCACCAGGATGCACACGGCGACGCATCTGCTTCACGCCGCGCTGCACAAGGTGCTTGGGCCTACGGCAAACCAGAAGGGATCGAACATCACCGCAGAGCGCCTTCGCTTTGATTTCACATGGCCTGAAAAGATGACGGACGAGCAGATCGCCGCCGTCGAGGCACTTGTGAACGACTGGATCCGTCAGGGCATCGACGTGACCAAGAAGACCACAACCGTCGAGGAGGCCAAGGCGGAGGGTGCGATGGCTCTCTTCGGCTCCAAATACGGCGACCAGGTAACGCTTTATACGATCGGAGACGTCTCCAAGGAAATCTGCTGCGGCCCGCACGTCAAGAACACGAGCGAGCTTGGCAGCTTCAAGATACAGAAGGAGCAGTCCTCCTCCGCCGGCGTTCGCCGCATCAAGGCTGTGATCGGCAACATGTAGAGCCGCCGCCTTGCGGCGGAGTGCGTTCCGCGATGAAGCCGAAGATACTGCTGTTGGCCGGTGAGGAATCCGGGGTGCTCTATGCTGAGCGGCTTTCGGAGCGTCTGCGCATGGCGGGGGCGGATGTGCGCGGCTACGCGGACTACGGGTTCATGACGTCCGACCTTGCGGTCATGGGGTTCTGGCCGGTGCTGAGCCGGATCTTCTATTTCCTCGGCGTGGCGCACACCATGAAGCGGGCAATCCGCGAGTGGTATCCTGATGCAGTGGTGACGATCGACTATCCGGGAATGAACCTGAAGCTTGCCGCATACGCGAAGGGGCTGGGCATTCCCGCGATACACATGGTGTGTCCGCAGGTGTGGGCGTGGCACAAGAATCGCATTCCAAAGGTTGCGGCGGCTCTTTCCGAGCTGCTGTGCTTCTTCCCGTTCGAGCCGGAGCTGTTCCGCGGAACCGGACTTGAGGCAAAGTTCATCGGGCATCCGCTTGTCAAGGTCGTGGAGCGCGAGTTTGCGGATATGCCGGGCGGACAGAAGCGAGATGCCGTTCAGGCGGTCGCCTCTGCGGACTCTTCGCATGATACGCCGACGGTTGCGATTTTGCCTGGATCGCGCATCGGCGAGATACAGCGCATACTGCCGCGTCTGCTTGATGCGGTATACATCATGTCCAAGGCTGTGATGCCTCCGTTCCGCGTCGTGATTCCGGCGGCGAACGTTGCGGCGCGGTGTGAAATAGAGCGGATTATCGGGCGGCGCACTGATTTGCCGAAGATTGAAGTGCAGTCCGGCAATGCCCGCGCGCTGCTGCGCAAGGCAACATGTGCGGCGGTCGCGAGCGGCACGGCAACGCTTGAGGCGGCGCTGGCGAGGTGTCCTACGGTGCTTGTGTATGCGGTGTCGCCGCTTCTTGCATGGTTCGCCCGCCGCGTTATCACGGGTGTCCGGCACATAGGATTGGCGAATGTGGTTGCTGAGAAGTGCGGTTTTGAGCCGCCGATGCCGGAGCTGCTGCAGGAGGGGTTCACGGCAGAGGCGGTTGCCGCCCAGCTGAAGTCATGGCTTTCTGACGCGACTGTGCGCAGGGATGCCGTCGAAAAGCTCAATGCAGCGATGGGGCATCTCAAGGCGGATGGC